>JASGGT010000179.1:0-4028 GCA_047602655.1 Desulfovibrio sp.
CGCGATTCTCCGACACCACCCTCGACATCGGCGCCACCGACATCATGATCACGATGGTCTACAAGGTCGCGTTCGGCGGTTTTGAAACCAGTCTCAAAGGCAAGTTTGATAATGGCATACATGTTGGGGTTGGCGTGGGCTACGCGGATGCGACGTATGTTGACTTTAACAATGCCCCCGGCACCTATGGTGGCTCGATTGATGCCAGCGGAATGCAGCAGCAGTACCATTCAAAATTTACTGGCAGGGCCAACGCCGGCTATGAATTTGCTTTGCCGTGGGACAATCTGGTTGCAACTTTTGACGCAATCTACCGTTATCGTTCAAAGTATTACTTTGACGTTGAAAACAGGATTGAGCAAGAAGGCTATGGAACAGTTGATGCCAGCTTTACTGTTGGCAATGATTCCTACGAGGTGAACCTTTGGGGAAGGAACCTCCTCAACCAGGGTGCGCTTGCGTCCGCAAGTTACATGAACGCCAGGAACTCGACTCATGACCAGAACACGGTAGTCAGCCTTATTGATCCCCTTATGTTCGGGATAAACTTTACCAAAAAGTTTTAGGCAATAATGCTACTCAGGGGTGCGTTTTCCCTGCACTGCGGGATGCCGTTTGTAGAGAAAGCGCACCCCATGGCGGAGAATTCAATGAAGTGCGCGGTTTTTGCTTCTGCTGTCATAGCCGGCCTGCTTGCTGGCTGCTACGGGCAGTCGGATACTGAAGTTCAGGGCTATGTTGAAGGTGATTTTGTCAGGGTCTCCCTGCCTGCAAGCGGTATTGTTGAAACGGTCTCTGTTTCGCGCGGCAGCCATGTGAAGGCGGGAGAAGTCCTTTTTACCCTCGACAGCAACAGGGAAAAAGCCGCTCTGGACAAGGCGCGTTCCGAGCTAGAGGCCGCAAGCGCGGAAGTGTCCAATCTGCTTTCTGCCGAACGGAATGATGAAATAGAAGCCTTGCAGTCCGGAATTGCAGAACTCAAGGCCCAGCTTGCCTACACCGCCGCATCATATCGCCGCAAATTCAATCTCAGCCGCAGCGGTGCTGCGTCAATGGATGAAGTTGAGCGCCTGCGGTCAGAAGAATCGGCCACGAGGGCAAAAATCCGCGCCAGCGAAAGCCGCCTGCGTTTGGCCCAGCTGAGTATTGGGCGCGAAGGCGAAATTGAAGCCGCGCAAAAAATGCTGCAATTCCGTCAGGCCGCTGTGCGCGAGGCAGAGGCTAATCTGGCTCTGCGACAAGCGATAGCGCCTGCTGATGCCGTGGTAAACGATATCATCTATCGACCGGGAGAAACCATAGCCAGTGGGCAGGCTGTCGTGGAACTGCTGCCACCAGATAACATTAAGGCCCGTTTTTTTCTTTCTCCGGCCCAGATTGGCAGGGTATCCGCAGAACCGGAAATTCTGCTGCAATGCGAAGGCTGCGGCAAAGGCATCCCCGCTCGCGTAAATTTTGTTTCTTCCGAGGCTGCCTACAGGCCGCCGGTGCTTTATTCGCGTAACGAGTCGGGCAAGCTGGCCTTTATGGTTGAAGCGGTTCCTCTTGAGTCTTGCGCGCAACTACGCCCGGGGCTGCCCGTGACGGGAGTTTTCCATAAATGACAAACGCCATCGAAGTGCAGGGCCTTACCAAAACGTTTGGCAATGTTACTGTGGTAGATTCCGTGTCGTTCAGCGTTCCAGAGGGCCAGATTGTTGGTTTTCTTGGCCCCAACGGATCAGGAAAAACCACGACCCTGCGGATGATGTGCGGCCTGCTGACGCCGGATAAAGGCACTGGCACCTGCCTTGGGCTCGATATCCTGACGCAGGCGGATCAGATCAAACTACAGGTGGGGTACATGCCTCAGCGTTTTTCGCTTTATGAAGACATGACTCTTGAAGAAAATCTTGCCTTTACAGCCCGCATTTATGGGTTGAGCAATGTGCGCCGTGAAATCCAGAGCGTGCTGCACCGACTGGGATTGTGGGAGCAGCGCAAAAAGCTGGCCGGGTCGCTCTCTGGCGGGTGGAAGCAACGGTTGGCACTGGCAAGCTGCGTGATGCACAAGCCCAAGGTATTGCTTCTGGATGAACCCACCGCAGGGGTGGACCCTACCGCCCGGCGGGAATTTTGGGAGCAGATACATGCACTGGCGGCAGAGGGTATTACCGTGCTTGTGTCAACACACTATATGGATGAGGCGGAGCGCTGTCACAGCATTGCCTACATTGCCTATGGCAAACTGCTGGCTTGCGGCACAAGCCGCGAGCTTATCAAACGGTTTCCCATGAAAATGTACTCCGCATGCCTCAAGCCAGACCTGGCGCCAGCAATTCTTACCCGCATAGCGCAGCGGCTTGAGTCGCAAAACCATGTGGATGTGGTTATACCCTTTGGCAATGACCTGCACGTGGGCGGCGCAGATGCAGCCCTGCTTGAAGAGGCGATCCGCCCCTGGCGGCACGACCCGGCACTGGTGTGGTCAGACGCCGAGGCATCGCTTGAGGATCTGTTTATTCTGCTCATGAACCGTGCCCTGAAAGATATGAAGATGGGGCTGGCCTGATGTTCAGAGGATTTTCCCTAAGGCGTTTTGTGGCTTTGCTGACTAAGGAACTGATCCAGATGAAGCGCGACCGGGCAACGTTTTCCATGTTGCTCAGCGTGCCGCTTATGGAAATTCTTCTGTTTGGCTATGCGATCAATGCCGACCCAAAGCATCTGCCCACCCTTGTGGTTGATGGTGATCAGTCGGTTATGAGCCGTTCGTTTGTAAGTTCCCTGGAAGTATCGGGCTATTTTTTGATCACCAACCGCAATGCAACGGAAGCTGAGTCGCAGCGGGCGCTGGCCAACGGTTCCACCCAGTTTGTCATCAATATTCCCGTAGATTTTTCACGAAAGGTTGCCAGGGGCGAACGCCCCGAGGTGCTGGTCGAGGCTGACGCAACCGATCCTTCCGCCACTTCCGCCGCCATAGCTGCCCTGTCCGGGCTTGCGGCAAAAGCCATAAATGCGGATCTCACCGGGCCGCTTTCTGAATTGAAGCAGGGGAGCCCGCCGTACTCGTTGCTGGTGCACCGCAAGTATAACGAAGAAAACGAATCGGCGTTCAGCGTGGTTCCCGGTATCCTTGGCGTGGTGCTTTCATCAACTATGATCATGATGACTTCCATAGCCATGACCCGCGAACGTGAACGTGGAACCCTGGAAAGTCTGCTGGTGGCCCCCATTCGGCCCCTAGAGATGATGCTTGGCAAGATTTCGCCCTACATTCTTATCGGATTCGGTCAGATACTGGTTATTCTTACCGCTGCAAAGGTTCTTTTCCATGTGCCAATGATGGGTTCCATGGCTTTGCTGCTTCTGGTGTGCGTGGTTTTTATCTGCGCAAATCTGGCACTTGGATTCATTTTTTCATCCATTGCCAAAAACCAGATGCAGGCCAATCAGGCTTCTTCGGGTTTTCTGCTGCCGTCCATCATATTGTCTGGGTTTATGTTTCCGTATCGGGGTATGCCAGATTGGGCGCAATGGCTTGGTGAAATATTGCCGGTAACGCATTTTTTGCGGATTGTGCGCGGGATTCTTCTTAAGGGTAACACCCTTGCTGATATCTGGGTGGATTTTGGCGCGTTAGTGCTGATTCTGGCAGTTGTCTGCACGCTGTCCATCCGCTGCTACCGCCGTACGCTGGATTAGGCCTTTCCAACCTGGGCGCACAGCTGAATTTGGATATATTCTTTAGCTTATAGGCATCAACTGAAGGCAACAGTTGTAAATTTCAAGGATGCGTATGTTTGCAATGTTATCACGAAAGCCTTTTTCTGTATGGAGTCTGATAGCCAGCCTCTACACTACGCAATACCTCGGGCTGAGCTTTTTTTCAGTTGCGCTTGTTGCCATATTGCGCAAGCAGGGTGCGCCTCTTGAGCAGATAAGCTCCGTTTATGCCCTTGGCATGATTGGAGCCTGCAAATTTTTGTGGGCTCCCTTGGTGGATAAAATTCGTTTCACACCACGAATTGGTCATTTTCGCGGTT
>JASGGT010000180.1:0-3831 GCA_047602655.1 Desulfovibrio sp.
AACCTTGATTAACGGAGTCAGAATCCGTCGTCCTGCCAATTGAACGACAGCCCAACGCGAGAAACGTGTATATGTGAAACTGCCCGGTAGTGTCAACAGAAAATTTGAAAAAAATGTTAGAGCCTGCATTTTTATGCTCTGCCATCCACCTTAAGCGTGGTTTTGGAAGCAAGCGAAGTGCAGGCATGTGAATAGAAGGGCGAGGAGGTGGTGCTCTTTTTTGGCTTTACCCGCTGGTGAAACAGCTTTGGGACCTGGGTACTGATTGTTAAACTTTGGACTTAAGCTTGACAATATCTTGCATAAAGGTATGTTTTTCCATGTGCGCCAATGGTCGGCAGACCACACAATTGGTGCTGCAAGTATCGGTTTCCAGCTGTTTCCGCGGCAAGGCGCCTCATGAAGACTGCTCTGTTCTTTATGGAACAAGGTGGTCTCGATGGCGTAGGTGCGGCTGGAGTTTGTTTGTTTAGCTTAACCTGTACGGAGGAGTTTGGGTATGGCATCAACAAAAGCCTATAATGAAGACAAAGTAGCCCTTATTATTGGCTGCTTCATCTTCTTGCTGGCGCTGGGCAAGTTCGCTGGCCTGGATCTGCTGGGCTGGGGCCTTAAAATGGGCATGTGGGTCAAAAGCCCGCTGGATTGCTGGTCTTCGGCCTCTAAGGGCGCATTGCCTGGCGTGGGGGCTCTGATCGCCAGCTATGTGTTCATTGCCGCCGTCATGTCTGTGGGCATCAAGCTCATGAAGGGCAACATCGGCAAGTTCCTTTACGGTTTTACCTGCATTTTCTTCATCGCCATCGCCTGCTACACTGTCGGCGCCAACGCCTACATTGCAGCCAACCCCACGGAAATCGCCAAGCAGGGCATCACCTGGTCGCTTGGTTTGAGCACCGAGGCTGGCCTTATTGTGGCCCTGGTCATGGGTATTCTGCTGGGCAACCTTACGCCCGGTTTTGCTGAATCCCTGCGCGAAGCCTGCCGCCCCGAACTTTTCGTCAAGATCGCCATTGTTATTCTTGGTGCCGAACTTGGCGTTAAGGCCGCTGATGCCGCCGGTTTTGCCGGTCACGTTATTTTCCGAGGCCTGTGCGCCATTGTTGAAGCTTATTTGCTGTACTGGTCCGTTGTTTACTACGTGGCTCGTAAGTACTTCAAGTTCAACAAGGAATGGGCAGCTCCCCTTGCTTCGGGCATTTCCATCTGCGGCGTTTCGGCGGCCATTGCCACCGGCGGCGCCATCCGCGCCCGGCCTGTGGTGCCGATCATGGTTTCCTCGCTGGTCGTGGTGTTCACCTGCATCGAAATGCTGATCCTGCCCTTTATCGCGCAGCACTTCCTGTACACCGAACCCATGGTGGCCGGTGGCTGGATGGGCCTTGCCGTTAAGTCTGACGGCGGCGCTATCGCCAGCGGTGCCATCACTGAATCCCTGATTCTTTCCAAGATGGCTGGCCTCGGCACCAAGTGGGAGCCAGGCTGGGTCGTGATGGTGACCACCACCGTCAAAATCTTCATCGACATGTTCATCGGCGTGTGGGCTCTGGTCCTCGCCTACATCTGGACTGCCAAGTTCGACAAAACCCGTGGCGAACGCACCATGACCTGGAGCGACGTTATGGATCGTTTCCCCCGCTTCGTGCTGGGGTACCTTGGCACCTTCCTGATCCTGCTGTTCTTCTGCCTGTCTTCGCCTGAACTGCACAAGCTCGGCAAGTCCATGGCTGGCGCCCTTAACGGCTTCCGCGTCATGTTCTTCCTGCTGACCTTCTTCAGCATCGGTCTGGTGTCCAACTTCCGCAAGCTGAAGGAAGAAGGCATTGGCCGTCTGGCAGTTGTGTACATCGTGTGCCTGTTCGGCTTCATCATCTGGGTGGGCCTGTTCATTTCTTATGCCTTCTTCCACGGCATGACCCCGCCTGTGATGGCTGGCTAGTCCAATATACGGAGTAAGTTATGGAAACGAAAAGCGAAGTTAAGCTTCACGAAGAAATCGAGAAGATGGAATACGAACCGCTGGATCCCGTTGAACTCAAGCTCGTTCACTGGAGCTGGGGCCTCGGCGTGGCTCTGCTGGTTGTGCTCTTTGTCATCAGCAAGTTCGTCATGACCACGCACTAGACGTGCCTGACGCCCATTGATATGAACGCCGGGGAGGGTTTCCTCCCCGGCGCTCTTGTGTGCTGCGACTGCAACGAGTTTGCGCGTCCATCAGTACAAATGGATACGCCTGGTTGCCACGGCCAGGGTTGCGCGCCATTATAACTGGTGAGCGGCGCAACAATGCCTGCCCCGCATGACATCTGCGGCGCATGGCTGCCCGTTGCACCGGGTTTGAAAACTGTTCGACCGGCATCTGCTGGCGAAACTGTGCGAAGGATAAGGCTATGCCGCATTATCATCTGCGCTTTATGAAAGGCCCCAATTATACGTTGAATCTGGAATTTGAGGCCGTTGTGGAGGCTGCTTCCTTTGAGGAGGCCTTGAAGCCCCACACCGACTGGCCCATAACCGAAAGTTATGACCACGCCACGGCTACAGCCTGGAATCCCGGCACCTGCATGTACTATCAGGAAATGTGGGAAGCGGCCTTGCTGCCCGAAGGTAAAAGCGAATAATGACCCTGCGCTATATTGTCAGTGCCTGTCTGGCTGGCGAACGCTGCCGCTATGACGGCGGCGACAATACCTACGAGCTTGTGGTGCGGCTGGTGGAAGAGGGTAGGGCTGTGCCTGTGTGCCCCGAGGTTTTGGGCGGGCTTGAAACGCCGCGTAGCCCCTGCGAACGGCTGGGCAGCCGCGTCGTAAACCGTGACGGGCAGGACGTGACGGATGCTTTTGAGCGTGGCGCGGCCCTTGCTGTGGAATTTGCCCGCAAGAATGCCTGCAACGCCGCAATTATTAAAAGCCGTTCTCCGTCCTGCGGATTTGACCGTATTTATGATGGCAGCTTTAGCCATACATTTTGCGCGGGGGATGGCGTGTGGGCAGAAATGCTGCGCGCCGAGGGCTTCGCCCTGTTTAGCGAGGAATCGCTCCCTGACGAATCCTGATCGGCATCAAAATAAGCTGTTAGTGCAACAAAGCCGGGCGCGAGTCGAAAATTTTCGATAACGCGCCCGGCCTGTTTTATATGTCTGACAAAATGCTGCTTTGCTGATTGCCACGGTACAGACAATCAGAGCGGCAATCCCTCAGCGGGTGCAATGCGACTGCGTAGAGGCTTCGCGTTAAATACGCACAGAATGGCCCTTGCAGCGAGTTTTCTCAGGCGACGGGCAGCGCGGTGGCAATGCCTCGGTCAGCCAGCGCCGCAACAACCTTGGCGCAAAATTCCGGCAGCAGCTTTTCGGCTTCGGGGGTCAGCCCAACCTGCATGGTGTGATAGTCAAAGGGCTGTAGGCCAAAAACCACGGCCTGCACATCGTGGCCGGCCATGCTGCACGTGATCAGTGTATCCAGAAGGTCTGTCTGGTGCATGGAGTCGCGGAAGCTCAGGCTTTTGCGCAGGTCTTCACCCTCCAGCATATAGATGGTGCCGGGTTTTTCCGGCCCAAGCACCACGTCAAGAACCACCAGCGTATCGCAATCCATCAGCGTGGACATAAGCAAAAGGCCTTGCGTGCCGCCGTCTTCAAGACGAACATTTTCCGGCCAGGTATACTTGGTCTGCAAATATTCCACGGCGCGTACGCCAAAGCCTTCGTCTGTCAGCAATATGTTGCCGACGCCCATAATCATGATTTTTTTTTCTTCCACGTTGGCGCTCTCATGTGGGGGTTGCTGCCATTGTGCGCACGGCGTCCCAGTGAATGCAATGCGGCATATC
>JASGGT010000019.1:0-27375 GCA_047602655.1 Desulfovibrio sp.
GTTGCATGGCCAGCCCGTGGCGGGATGTGGACCAGAGGGAATAAAATTTTTCATGGCAGCTCTTGCAGCTTTGCGAACCGGCAAATCCATTAGAAGCATCTGCCGCAAGAGTCGCGTCCGGCCCGCAGACAAGGGCAAGCAACCGCAAAAGGGCCTGCCCGCATCTGCATATATTCTCTGCTACTTTCAAGCCTAGTACCCTGGCAAACGGAAATTGGGCGGATACTTTTGCAACACGCCACGATAGCGGCCAAATTCCGAATTAATGACATTCCCCACCGGTATGTGGCGAATACCAACGGAATCGTCTTCCTGCGGATTGGTGTACAGGTTGAACATCACAAGGCCGCCGGTTTTTTCAACGATGCCGCCGCTAAAGCCGCCATTGTAACCCTTGCGGGTGATCATGTCGGTGATCTGCACAGCCTTGTGCAACTTGAACTCGTCAATGCGCACAGCCGCAAAGGTGGTGCCCAGCCAGTACAGGATGCTGCGCCGGTTGGAATTGCCCTTGTCCGCCAGCAGGAAGGAAAGCTGGTCGATGCCGTCCACATAGCGGTCAGGGGGCAGCAGCTTGGCAAGTTCTGCTCCGGGCTTGCCCGCGATGGAAAGCGCTGTGGGTAAAATGTCCGCCAGGTCAAAGAGACCTTCTGTCTTGCGGGGGGAAATCACGCCCTTGAAATAGGCAAACGTAGGTACGCGTGTGCCTCCTTCCCATGTGGTGCCCTTGTACCCGCGAAACGGCGAACGGCCATAGGGGGAGACCTCGCCTTCCGGCCCGTTATCCGAGGTAAAAATAACCAGCGTGTTTTCAATCTGGCCGGAATCTTCAAGGGCCTTCATCAGGCGGGCGAAGACATCGTCCATCTCAACCATGCAGTCGGAATACGGCGTGCAGGCGCGGGATTTTCCCAGATACTTGTCGCTGGGATAGTTGTCAAAATGGCATCCGCGCGTGCCAAAATACAGGAAGAAAGGCTTGGGATTTTTTGCCTGGGCCTTGATGAAGTTTTCGCCGTATGTCGTCAGGTCGTCATCCAGGTGCTTGATGGTGTCGAGATCAATAACCCGCAGATCCTTGCAGCCTTTTTCACCTTTTTTGCACTGTACTTCGCTGTGGCTGAAGGGGGCATTTTCAAATGCGGCAAATCTGGGCGGATTGAGGGCGATCTCTGGATTGGCATTGATGTCGCGCCATTCCGTGTACTCGTCAGAAACTGAGAGGAACCCGCGGAAATCGTCAAAGCCGACATTGTTGGGCAGGGAGCCTTCGTTTTCACCCATGTGCCACTTTCCTATGCCCTGGGTCACATAGCCCTGATCGGAAAGCAGTTTTGCAATGGTGATGGCGCCGTCCAGACCGCCCTGCTGTCCATACATGGGCGGGTATTGCAGGCCGTGATGCACCGGCAGCTGCCCGGTCATTATGGTGGCGCGGGTGGGAGTGCAGCTCGGCTGCGAATACGCCGAGGTCATGATAAGCCCTTCGGAAGCGAATTTATCCAGGGAGGGTGTATCGTTGCCCACGGCTATGCCGCCGCCGTTAAAGCCAACATCCATCCAACCTACATCATCAAGCACAAAAACCAGAATATTTGGCTTTTTACCGAACTTTTTTTCCAGCGCAGCCAGTTTTTCCCGAACAGCCTTGTCCTGCTCCGGATGAGGGATGACAGGTTCCAGGTTGTCGGCAATTTTAACGCTGGGGACCGTAAGATACTGGTCGGGATGAGGATACCCCTTGGCTTGTACGGGGCCGGATGACGTGCCCCTGTCGTTTTGCGCAAGGGAGGTTCCAGAAACAACCGCCAATCCCCCCAGCTGCATGAGGGTCAGGGCAGAACACAAACAGATAAAACGCAAGAATTTATCCATGCTTCCTCCGAACAACAGTGCTAAGCTGAAGATGCTCAGAAAATAGCATTGTAAATACGCCTTGCCTAGATAAAATTATTGTTATTTCACAATTTTTCTAACCATAACAATTCTATAATCTTTATTTCTCCAGAGCATCAATGCAGTATTATTTCAGTACAAAATTGTCATATAATTATGAAATATAACACATTAATGCCACATGATTTGCAATTTGCATATCAACCTAAAATCACTTGTTTTTTCATATTTTTTACAAAAACACCTAAACTATACTCTATACACGGCATGCCGACGGCGAGACACAATAATAAATACAATATTACATGGCACATTATTTTTTTAGTACATAGGCATAGACATCAGTAAGATTTCAAACAATATTTTTTTATTGTTACCACATAATTAGGCGGCATATTCTTTTAGCACTGCAAAGAATTGCGCGAGCATGGCATATACTTTTCCAGTTAAGTCATAATCCCAAAACCAGCAAATATTTGATCAAGACAAGGTTGTACGCAGAGCAGCAGCCGACGTTGTGTGCTCCGAGTTTCGGCGCTCTCTTGCAGTCCCGCCGCCACAGCGACTTAAATACCAGCTATTTTAGCTGGTTATATTTTATCCAACTATTTTTATTCAAAAAACATACGGCATCATGTAAGCTTGGCGCCACAGCGGATATTTGGAGCAGCCCCCACACCGCGTCGGGCGAATCGGCTTTCACTGGCACCAGATGAATTCTTCTCAAATAATGGTGAGATCATGCCCACAGCAGAGCAAGGCACCAGAGAAAAGAAAGGCGCGTTATGCAACTGCAACAGGCGCATGCTTGCCATTACCGCGGCATCCCTTCTTTTTTTACTGACGGTCATATGGTCGGCAACCTTGTGGGATATTGCCCGCTCAGAAAAAGAAGTTCAGTCTACCGTTGAAATTACCACGCGTACCCTGGCCCGCGCCCTGAGCGAGCACATGATGTCCACAATCAAGCGCCTTGAGCTTGCCATCAAGGAGCTGGATGCTGCATGGACTCCCGACCAAAAGGATATTCGCTCAGAAGCGGACGGGCTGAAAAAAATTATCGGCGATCTGGCGCTGCAAATTTCCATAGTTGAGCCTGACGGCCGTGTTTCCTATTCAACCCTGCCGCACATTGCGGGCATAAGCATCGCAGACAGAGAGCACTTTAGTGCGCACCTCACCCCGCCCTGGCAGGAAATTTATATTGGCAAGCCAGTGTTGGGCCGTGTTTCCGGCAAATGGACCATCCAGTTTTCCAGCCCCATTGTCCGGCAAGACAAACTTGTGGGCGTCATTGTTATTTCTGTTGAGCCAGACTACTTTGCCTCATTCTTTCGCAGCCTGGGCCTTGATGCGCACGATTCCATCGATGTCATCCGATCGGACGGCGCACTGCTGGTGCGCTCCACAGGCGAGGGCCTCATCTACGGTCATATCATCAGCGGCACAGCCTACCTGAAAGCTAACTCCCCCATCAGCGGCAACTTTCGCCGCCCTTCGCAGATTGACGGCATTGAACGGATATTCGGCTATTACAAGATTGCCCAGTATGGGCTGACCTTTGTGGTGGGCAGCGCTGTGGGCAACGCCTTTGCGCCTTTTGAGCAGATACGCAACGCCACATTATGCGGGGCGGCGCTGGTGTCTGCCCTGCTGGTGGCTCTGGCCTTTCTTGCCTACGACAGCCTGCGCCGCCGCGACGAAGCCGAAAAGCAGCTGGCGCTTACGGGGCAGGTATTTGATTTCACTGGCGAGGCAATCTGCATAACAGACAGCGAAACAAACATCCTGGCCGTCAACGAATCGTTTTGCCGCCTCACGGGATTTTCGCAACCGGAGATTATCGGCAAGACCCCGCGCGTGCTGGCCTCAGGCCGTCACGGGCCGGAATTTTACAAGCACATGTGGGATCAGCTGTTTTCCAACGGCTGGTGGGAAGGCGAAATCTGGAACAAGAAAAAGGATGGGACCTTTTACCTTGAATGGTTGAACATCAAGGTAGTGCGTAACCTGCGCGGGACCATAACAAACTATATCGGCGTATTTGCCGACATCAAAAAAATTGCCGTAACCCAAAGGCGCATCGAGTTTCTGGCCACGCACGATGAACTGACGCAGTTGCCCAACCGTGCTGTGTTTTGCGACCGCCTGCAAAAGGCGCTGGATTGCTACCCGCCCACCAGTTGCCAGTTTGCTGTAGCCTTTATCGACATTGATGATTTTAAGATAGTCAATGATTCCATAGGGCACGCGGCGGGCGACAGCCTGCTTAAGGAAATGGCCCACCGCCTCACCGCCGCAGCTGGGGCGGATGCCGTTGTTTCACGTTTCGGCGGCGATGAATTTACCCTGTTGCTGGAAAATGTGGACGATGCCAAGGCTGCGGGCACCGCGCAGCGCATCATTGAATCTTTACGCCAGCCCATTTCTGTATGCGGCTTTGAAATCTACGCCGGGGTCAGCATTGGCATAGCCATGTACCCGCAGCACGGCAGCGACATAAGCACACTTTTGCAAAATGCCGACATTGCCATGTACCATGCCAAGGCACAGGGCAAAAATACTTTCAGTTTCTTTAATGACGAGTTGCAGATCAAGGCGGCCATCCAGCTACAGATAGAAAGCGGCCTGCCGCGCGCCATCACAGAAAATGAGCTGGTTCTGCACTACCAGCCCCAGGTGGAGCTGGATTCCGGGCGCATAATCGGGCTTGAAGCCCTGGTCCGCTGGCAGCACCCCAATGACGGGCTGCTGTTCCCCGGCAAGTTCATTCCCCAGGCGGAAAAAACACGTCTGATCGACAAGCTGGGCGAATGGGTTGCAGACAGGGCCGCCGCGCAGATCGAGCAATGGCGCGCAGCAGGGCTTAATCCGCCCAAGGTTTCCATAAATATTTCGCCCTCACAGTTTTTGCGAGGCGCGGCCCTGCCCATGATCGAGCGAATCCTCAACAAATATTCCATTCCGCCCTATCTGCTCGCCATTGAGCTGACGGAAAGCGCCCTTATGACCGACCCCAAGGAGGCCCGCCGCGCCCTTGGCAGGTTCCGCGATATGGGACTGGAAATTTCCATTGACGATTTTGGCACCGGTTTTTCTTCGCTGTCGTCCCTGCGCCACTACCCCATCAACCGGCTCAAGATCGATCAGTCTTTTGTGCGGGATCTGGACGAGGCCCCGGATGCCTGCGCCATCACGCAGACGGTTATTGATCTGGCAAAATATCTGGGTATCGCCTCCATTGCGGAAGGCATTGAAAACGAAGGGCAGTTCACCAAAATCAAAATGATGGGCTGCAATATCGGGCAGGGATTCTTTTTCGCAAAGGCCCTTTCTGTGGAAGAACTGGAAAAAAGAGGATTCGTCAGCACCGGACCGGCAATTATCACGCGGGATCCGTAGCGCCCTCCACTTCGGCGGAGTGCACCACGGTGTTCTTGCCCCTGGCCTTTGCGGCGTACAGGGCGGCATCTGCCGCGCGCAGCAGAGTGCGCCGGTTTTTCTTTTCGGCTGGCTCCAGCACCGCAACTCCGGCGCTCACGGTAACAACATTGCCGTGCCTGCCTGTGGCATGCTCAATGCCCACCTGTGCAAAAGCCCGCCGTACATCCTCTGCCAGAGCAAGCGCCTCGGTAGCGCCCATACCGGGCAGGATCAGGGCAAACTCCTCCCCGCCATACCGGGCGGCTACGTCCGTAGTGCGCCGGGCATGCGCCTGAAGAACCTGCGCCAGCTTGCGCAGACACTCATCGCCATCCTGATGGCCGTACTGGTCATTGTAGTTCTTGAAATCGTCAACATCCAGAATCACAATCGCCATGCCAAGCCGGGCACGCACAGCCCGCTTCCATTCGCTTTCATACGCGGCATCGAACTTGCGTCGGTTGGCAAGGCTGGTGAGGGCGTCCGTCTCCGACATATCCTGAAGTTCTTCGTTGGCGATCCGCAGTTCCGCCTCCATTCTGGCAAATGTCATGGCGATGATGCTGAAAGTCAAAATTGATGCAATGAACATTGCCATGAGCAACAGGGCCTTGGCCATTTCATCCGGCCCGGAGGGAAGGCACTGCACAGAGTTGAAGGCCTTGTACGCACGCAGCACAAAGACCGCCCCAAGAACAACAAACATCCCAGACAGCAGGGATTGCGTTGCATGCCGTTTCCAGCCCTTGACCACATACGGTTCAATCCCGATGCGGAGAAACATGAAAGCCATGCCAAGGGAAAATACGGCAACTCTTGTGCACGTGTTGAAATCAACAAACATATAGTAGGCGATTACGGCTGAAACAACCGCAAAAACAGCGTAGTTCACTGCCATGCGGCGCTTCGGCCTGACGCCGCCATACAGCAGCAGGCCACGGAACAGAAAAACCCCGGAGAGCAGCATCAGCACGCCGCCAGTATAGAGGGAAAGCAAAAAATCAAGGGGACGGAAATAGTTAAGAAACAACCCAACAGACCAGGAGACCAGCCCGAGCGTCATACTCCCGAACCCAGGATAGGTTCGGCGGTACAAGTATGTATACACGAGCACAGAAGACAGCGAAAAATAGAGAGCCGCCACGAGAACTGCCATGGTAAAGGCATCAAAGTTGCTCAAAAGATCAATCATTGGCAACTATCCGTAACGGTTGGGAATAAGGCAACAATTCAGAACATTCTGGAAACATTGAACGAGACTAGCATGTTGAGGCATGCCTGAAAAGACGCAAATATTCCCCCCGTCTGGCTGGGGCAGAGCATTTTTTTTGCGACGCCGCGCTCTCCGCCAGGTTGACCTGCGCAGTGCTTCACGCGTAAGGCCAAGAGGTGGCTGCAACCTGCCGTGTTGCCTGTTGAATACGTTCCACCCGGCCCTGATGCCGGATCCGCGAAGGCCTTATGGATATTTCTGTTCTTGTAGTTGTGATCGCCTGGTTTGTGGGCGGCTTTGTTTCAGGTGCAAGCGGCATCGGCGGCGCCATGATCGCCCTGCCCCTTGCAGCCCTGTTTATTCCCATTCAGGTTGTCATCGCCCTGAGCTGCATACTTAATCTGGTTATGGACGGCATGATCGCCGCCATGCATTTTCGATATTGCAAGGTTCGCGCCCTGTACCCCCTGTTTGCAGGGGCCATCCCCGGCTCCATCATCGGCCTCTTTATTCTCCAGATGGTTCCTGGCAGCATGCTCCAGGGCATGACCGGCGTACTGTTGCTGGCATTTGTGCTGTGGCAGAGCCGCCCGCGCGTAAGCCAGACTGGCCAGGAATCCTGGCTCAAGGGCGGGCTTGCGGGCTTTGCCTCTGGCGTACTGGGGTCGGCCATCTCGTTTGACGGCCCTCCTGTGGGTGCCTACGGCCTTTATGCCGGATGGACTCCACGGATATTTCTCGGCACGCTGGGCGTATTTTTTATCATCAGGGCGTCACTGACCTGTGTTCTCCAGGCCGGGGCGGGATTATACACGCCCGAAGTGCTGCGCTACGCCGTATACGGCCTGCCAGCCACAGTGCTGGGCACGCTGTGCGCCTTCCCTGTGGCGAAAAAAATCAACCCTGAACGCTTCCGCACTGTGCTGCGCGGCATCATTGCCGCTGCGGCCCTGGTCTGCATCTGGCGGGCGTGGCTGTAGGGCTAACCTGCTTGCAACTTCCCATCATTATTGGCCTCCTCGCGGAGGCTTTTTTTGCGGCAAAGGCACGGGCCAGCTGACAGGCGCTTGCCCGAGGCTGATACAAATTTGTAAACTGCAGGAGCTTTATACGACCAATAAAACAATATTGTTTTAGCAACCCCCCGTTTTTTCAATTAAAAGTATTTAATACGCTGAAATAAAACAACTTTAAACTTTGGAATCCAAGTTGCATTACCCCCAGTAAAATCTGGAGGGTTTTCGTATGAATATGTTGCTGAAAAAAGTTGTGGTTGGTGCAGCGCTGGCAAGTTCGCTCCTCATGGGCGCCAATACCGCCCGTGCCGACCTGCTTGCGGATATCAAGGCCAAGGGCGAAATCGTCATCGGCACCGAAGCCCGTTTTACGCCGTTTGAATTTATGGAAAACGGTAAGATCGTGGGTTACAGCACCGACCTGCTTGAAGTCATCATGAAGGACATGCCCGGCGTCAAGGTCAAGCGCATGGATATTCCCTTTCAGGGCATCCTGCCCGGCCTGAGCGCCAAAAAATTTGACTATATCGTCACGTCTGTCACCGCCACCAAGGAACGCAACGAACACTACGCCCTGAGCGTGCCCGTGGCTGACGCCACAGTGGCCATGCTGGTACGCGCAGACAGCCCCTTTGCTAAGCCCGAAGACATGAGCGGCAAAACCGTGGGCTGCCAGACCGGCTCTGCCCAGATCAAGGCCATTGACCTGCTTGCCGAAAAACTTGGCGGCAAGGACAAGATCAAGGTCAAGGAATACGTGGCCTTTGACGAAGCCTACGCCGATCTTGCCGCAGGCCGCCTTGACGGCGTGGCGCAGTCCTACCCCAACCTTGCGGACGTGATCAAACGCCGCCCAGGCGTGTTCAAGATCCTCACCCCGCCCTTCGGCCCCAAGGTCTACTTTACCTGGGTGGGCCGCAACGACGCGGACAGCGCCAGCCTTGCAGCTTTCTTCAATGACGGGCTGCGCAAGCTCATCACCAGCGGCAAGATGGCTGAGCTCCAGCAGAAGTGGTTTGGCTTCACCATGGAAATTCCCACCGAGCTGCCCGCTCCCGTTCAATAGCCTTTCCTTCCTTCACACGTGGCCCCGGTCTTATGAGGCCGGGGCCTGCATTTGTCGGCTTGAATATTATTTCAGGAGAATAGGTATGTGTCCGGTCAACTCCCTGCAATCCCCCCGATTTTGCGGCATCCGCACCTTCATGCGGCAACCGGCGGCAACGGGCGAAACCCCGCAGGCCGATGTTTCCATTATTGGCGTTCCCTTTGACAGCGGCGTATCGTACCGCCCCGGCACCAGATTCGGCCCGGCGGCCATCCGCGAAGCCTCAACCCTGCTCAAGCCCTATTCGCCAGAACTTGATGTGGACGTGAACGAGAGCTTCACCATAGCCGACCACGGCGACATCGACACCATACCCGGCTATATGGAAGACAGCTTTGCCGCCATCACCAGCAGCCTGAAGCCTTTTTTTGCCGCCAAGACCCTGCCCGTCATTCTGGGCGGCGACCACAGCATCAGCCTGGCAAACCTGCGCGCCGTCCATGCGGCGCTGGGGCCAGTGGCCCTGCTGCACTTTGACGCGCACAGCGACACCATCCCCAGCTATTACGGCAAGCCCTACAACCACGGCACCCCCTTTTACTGGGCACTGAAAGAAGGCCTCATCCTGCCGCAACACTCCACGCAGATTGGTATCCGCGGGCCGTTATACAGCCGCAGCGCCCTTGACTGGCCCCGCCAGCAGGGCCTGCGCATCATCATGGGGCACGAGGCCCACGCCATGGGGCTGGAGGCTGTGATACGCGAAGCCCTTGCGCGCATTGGCGATGCCCCTGTTTTTTTGAGCTTTGACATTGATTTTCTTGATGCGGCCTATGCCCCCGGCACTGGCACGCCAGAGGTGGAAGGCTTCACCACCTACGAAGCCATGACTCTTGTGCGCGGCATTTGCAGCAAGTGCCGCGCTGTTGGCATGGATCTGGTCGAAGTGCTGCCCGACAAGGACGTGGCTGGTATTACCGCCCTGGCGGGAGCCTCTGTGGTCTTTGCCTTTCTTGCGGCGCAGGCGGCCTTTCGAGGCGCGCAGCACAGGACCGCAGATTGATCCTGCGATGAAACAAAAATGTTTTGCATAAAGCCAACATCACGGAATCAAAACATTTTTGTTTTCATGAATCCCTGATAAAATTCAATCTAAACTGAGCAACTGCCTGTAAATAAATAACAATTGCCACAATGGCATCCAGTTTACTCAAAACACCATACTGACAGGCGGGGAGCAGTGATGCAGGGGAGTCCCTCCCACTGTTCCCCGCCGGAAACGCACAACCGAGTGGATGCATCCACAGCAGGCTATCATGAACGAATGCAGCTTCATCCTTTCCATAATGCCGGAGCTGCTCCAGGGCGCAATAACTTCGGTTCTTGTGGCTATGGCGGCAATCTCGCTGGGTGTTGTGCTGGGCATTTCGGTGTGCCAGATGCGTCGGTCGCAGTTCTGGGGCTTCAAGAGGGCTGCGGGGCTGTACATCAGCTTTATGCGGGGCATCCCCGTGCTGGTGATCCTGTTTCTGCTGTTCTACCTGCCCTCGGCAGTCAATATTGAAGTACCCTCATTGCTGGTTGCCGTGCTGGCACTTGGCCTCAACACCAGCGCCTTTCAGGCAGAAATTTATCGCGGCGGTTTCAACTCCATACCCGTGGGACAGATTGAGGCTGCCAAGGCTCTGGGCCTCAGCCGCATGCGTATTCTCACGCGCATCCAGCTGCCGCAGGTGCTCTCGCTCACAGGGCCGGAGCTGGTCAATGAATTCATCATTCTGTTCAAGAACTCATCGCTTATTTCTGTTATCGGCGTCACCGAACTCATGCGCCGCAGCGAGCAGCTTGTGTCCACAACCTACAAGCCTGTGGAAGTGTACCTGGCCGCAGCCATTATTTATCTGGCCCTGTGCCTGATTATTTCTCGCCTGGGCGAACGCCTCAAGGGGAAGCACTGATGGACGCCCTCACGACCTTTCTGGCCCGCTGGCAGAGTTTTTTGATTGAGAACGGCCCGGATTTTGGCGCTGCGCTCTGGGTGACCATCCGCATAAGCCTGGTGGCCATAGTGTGCGGCCTGGCGCTGGGCTTTGCCGCGGAGCTTGGCCGCCGCATCTGCCCATGGCTGCGCAAGCCCGTGGCCTGTTACGTGGAATTTTTTCGCGGCACGCCCCTGCTCATCCAGCTCTATCTGCTCTACTACGGCGGCCCCAGAATCGGCATTGTGCTTGATGCGGAACCGGCGGGCATGCTGGGCATGACGCTCTATGCCGCCGCGTATTTTTGCGAAATCTTCCGCGCCGGGTTTGAATCCATCCCCGAAGGCCAGCGTGAGGCGGCGCACTGCCTTGGCATACGCCCCTGGCGCAGGTTGTGGCGCATAGAATTGCCGCAGATGGCCCAGATAGTGCTGCCGCCCGCAGTCAACCAGATCATCACGCTTATCAAGGATTCGGCGGTGCTTTCCATCATCACCGTGGCGGAACTGACCAAGACCGCGACCCGCATCATGAACATCAGCTTTGAAATTGTCATGCCTCTGTGCCTGCTGGCTCTGCTCTACTGGATCATTTCCGAGGCAGTGGCAATTTTGTGCGGCAAGGCGGAGGCCCGCCTGACCAGACATTTGACGCGTTAGCACAGCATCAGACCCGCACGGATTTTTACAGGAATCCGCGCCGCCAAGGCTCCAAAGGAGAACAGGTCATGGAAGAAACAATCACTCCAGCCATCAGAATATGCGATGTGCGCAAGCGCTATGGGCAGCACGAGGTACTTCAGGGCATTGATATGGAAGTCATGCCCAAGGAAGTGGTCTGCCTTATCGGCCCTTCCGGCTCGGGCAAAAGCACCCTGCTGCGCTGCGTCAACTTTCTTGAGGTGTACGACGAGGGCGAAATTCTGGTTGAAGGCGCGCTCATGGGCTACGAGGTGCAGTACAACGGTACCCGCCGCCGCGCCAGCGAAGCGCGCATCCGCGAAAGCAGGCGCGACCTCGGCATGGTCTTTCAGCATTTCAACCTGTGGCCGCACATGACGGTAATGGAAAACGTCACTGAAGCGCTCATTTCCGTTGCTGGCAAAAGCCGCGCCGCCGCCGAAAAAAAAGGGCTGGAATGCCTTGAACGCGTGGGCCTTGCCGAAAAACGCGGCAGCTATCCCGCCCAGCTTTCCGGCGGGCAGCAGCAGCGCGTTGCCATTGCGCGCGCTCTGGCAACGGAGCCGCGCATCATGCTCTTTGACGAGCCCACCTCGGCCCTCGACCCCGAGCTTGTGGGCGATGTGCTGCAAGTCATGCGCAGCCTGGCCAACGATGGCATGACCATGCTCATCGTGACCCACGAAATGGGCTTTGCCGCCGAAGTGGCTGACCGTGTGGTCTTTATGGAAGGGGGGCACGTTGTGGAGCAAGGGCCGCCGGACAAACTTTTTCATACGCCGGAAAGCCCGCGCCTCGCGGCCTTTCTGAAAAGCTGGACGCACCGCAACGGACAGGTTGCCTAGCGCCCGCAATGCTGACGTCAGCATCGGAACCAACGGCAGGCGCCATATCTGGCAAGAGCATTCGGCAGGAGAACATGCCCATGAGCGAATACATCACTATTCCCGGCCGCTGCGGCGACGCCGCCATTGTGCGGGCCGGTGAACGCATCAAGATAGTCAACATAACGGGAGAACAGGTGGTGGACACCTGGGCCTTCAACCTGCGCAACCCACTGGAATATATGTCCATGCAACATGTGCGGCCAGACCTCAACAAGGGAGTTCCCGGCCCGGGCGACAGGCTGGTGACCAACTGCCGCCGCCCGGTGCTCACCATGCTGGAAGACACCAGCAACGGAGCGCACGATACCTTTATGGCCGCCTGCGACATCTATCGCTACATGGGCCTTGGCGTGCAGGGCTACCATGCCAACTGCACGGACAACATGTACGCGGCCCTGCGCAAACTGGGCATACAGGTGGATTTTTGCCCCTGCCCGCTGAACCTGTGGATGAACACCCCCATTGTGGACAACAAGGCCAGCTGGCTGCCGCCCCTGAGCAAGGCGGGCGACTACGTGGTGCTTGAAGCCCACTTTGACTGCGTGGTGGTCATGTCTGCCTGTCCGCAGGATATTTTGCCCATCAACGGTAAAAACTGCGTGCCGTCAGACATCAAATACAAGGTTTACGCGGCCTGACCGCGTAAAAAAAGGATACCGCCCTTACAAGGCGAGGGCCACACCATAACCAGACCGAACTCTTCCGGCCCAAACATCGAGGTTTATATGGCTTCCATGCAACCACCCAGCGCGTCTTCGTCCCCCCGATTCTGCAACACCGGCAGCTTCATGCGCATGCCACGTATGGACGACCCCACGGGCATGGATTTTGCGGTTTTTGGCATTCCCTTTGATACGGGCAGTTCCTACCGCACAGGTTCGCGCTTCGGGCCTTCGGCAATCCGGCATATTTCAAGCATGATCAAGCCCAACAACGTTATCTTTGAGGTCAATATTCTCAACGAGCTGACGGGCGGCGACTTTGGCGACGTCAATATTGTGCCCGGTTACATCGAACCTTCGTACGCCGCCATTACCCAGTTCATGCAGCCCCTGCTTGAAGCCGGGGCAGTGCCGCTGGGCCTTGGCGGCGACCACGCCATCACCCTGGCCGAACTGCGCGCCGTGGCCGCCAAGCACGGCAAGGTAAGCCTGCTGCATTTTGATTCGCACCTTGATCTGAACGAATCCGTATTCGGGCAGCCTTACAATCACGGCACACCCTTTCGCCGCGCGCTGGAAGAAGGCCTCATCGACCCGTCCACCTCTATCCAGCTTGGCATGCGCGGATCTCTCTATGATCCGGACGACTTCAGGATTGCCGCTGACCTTGGCTTCAAGGTACTGCCTGCGCACATCATGCGC
Source organism: Desulfovibrio sp. (assembly GCA_047602655.1). Lineage (GTDB taxonomy): Bacteria > Desulfobacterota > Desulfovibrionia > Desulfovibrionales > Desulfovibrionaceae > Desulfovibrio. The sequence continues at coordinate 13,507 of JASGGT010000019.1, forward strand.
GAGATGGGCCTGCCTGCGGTTATCGAAGCCATCCAGCAGCGCGTGGGGGACACAAAGGTCTTCCTCACCTTTGATATCGACTTTGTGGATCCGGCATACGCCCCCGGCACCGGTACGCCGGAGGTCGGCGGCTTCACCTCGTGGGAGGTGCTGAGCCTGGTACGCGCGCTCAAAAATCTGCGCTATGTGGGATTTGACATTGTGGAAGTCATGCCCGGCATAGATCAGGCAGAGCTGACAGCCTATCTGGCCGCCAACATCGGCTTTGAATTTTTGTCCATCCTCGCATTTCAGAAAAAGAACGGCCTGCGGTAAGCCTGTTTGCGGACGAAATGGAGTAACGAGCTTAAATAACCTGACAATATTTCAGAATCTTGCCATCACACGCACGGCGCAGCCCTGTTACCCTCACAGTGCTGCGCCGTTATACTTTCAGCCAGACAATTCTGTCTGGCGCTAAACTTCGGCAGCGTACGGCGGGGCCGGATCGTACTGCAAAATTTTACGCACAAAACGGGCGTGTTCCGGGTCATGGATCTGGCCCACAAGCCACAGGGCCATATCCATACCCGCAGAAACGCCCTGCGAAGTGATGATCTTGCCATCGCGCACATAGCGCGCATCCGGCAGAGCTGTTATTTCCGGGTCGCTTTCAAGGGCATCCATGAGCTGCCAGTGTGTTGTAGCCCTGCGGCCCTTGAGCAGCCCCGCCTTTTGCAGAATCAGCCCGCCAGTGCATACGGCGGCGAGATATTCCACCTTTTCGTATTGCTGGCGCACCCAATCCAGAATGCCGGGGTCGCTCCAGGCGTGTTCGGAAACTTCCGCAGTGCCCGGCAACAGCAGCACATCCAGTTCCGGGGCGTTTTGCAGGCTGTAGTCCGGCGTAATGCGCAAGCCGCTCAATCCGCAGAGCGTCTGCCCCGTGCAGCTCAACGTCACCACCCTGCCGCCCCCGGCAAACTGGTTGGATGCCGCAAAAACCTGCATGGGCGCTACAAAATCCAGCTCAGCAACCTGCTCATAAATATATATTCCGTATGTGAGGCCTTTTTTCATCTTTGTGCTCCTTTAAAAAAATGGCGGCTATACTGGTGGGGGCTTAGGCCAAGACGACGTATGAAGGCTTTGCGCAGGCGATCTTCGCTGCCAAAACCCGCCGACTGCGCCACCAGGGCAAAGGAATCAGCCCCGGCTTCAATGAGTTCCCGCGCCCGGGTGAGGCGCAGTCCCTCCACAAAGCGGGCGGGGCTGCTGCCGGTTTCTGCGGGGAATACCCGCGCGAACGAACGGGGACTCATGTTCGCCACCTCTGCCAGGCACTCAACCGTCAGATGTTTGCCAAGATTCGCCTCCAACCAACGCACCAGGGGGGCAAACCTGCCCGCATTGACCTGCGCGGCCAGCGCGGAACTGTACTGGCTCTGGTTGCCGGGGCGGCGGCGGTACAAAAGCAATACGCGGGCGACTTCCATTGCCAGTTTGTCGCCGTAGTCTTCCTCAACCATATCCAGCGCCAGATCTATGCCCGCCGTAACGCCACCGCTTGTGGACGTGTTGCCGTCGCGTACAAAAATGGCATCAGGCTCCACGGTGATTTGCGGATACAGCTCGGCCAGCCGGTCTGCCACCATCCAGTGGGTTGTCGCCCTTTTGCCGTGCAACAGACCGCAGGCGGCCAGAATGAATGCCCCGCTGCACACGCTTGCTATGCGCGCAGACCGGGCCGCCGCCGCGCATACCTGCCGTATGATCAGCGGATTTCCCGCAGAGGCTTCCGCATCCACTGCGCCGGGAACAACAAGAATATCCGGCGAAAGATTTTCAAGTGTTGCTTCCGCCGTCAGCACAAGGCCGGATGACGTACGCACTGGCCCAGGGGTGCAGGCGGCGAATACGGGCGTATAGCCCTGATCCTTTTTGTTGCGGTGCGCCAGAATATCCGTAGCCGCCGAAAAAACTTCCAGTGGGCCAGAAACATCCAGCGAGACAATGCCGGGATAAAGAAAGAAAGCAACGCGCTGTTTCATTTGTGCAGGATAGAAAATGCCTCTACTGGCAGCAATGACAAAAAACAGTTGTTTTCTGCCAAAATGTATGACGCAGGGACACCCCCCGGAACAGGCGGAGCGCCCTGGGGAAAAGACAGGCAAAGGCCGCCCGCCATACTCAAGGGTATGCCGGGCGGCCTTTATATTTTTGAATCCGGGCCTTCTGGCCTGTCTGATTTACTGTTTCTTTTTCTCGCGGGTCTGTTTGGTGGGGCTGCTGGGTGCCGCGGCCTTGGCAGGAGCCTTGGTGGATATGCTGCGCAGGGCGGCCTTGGCATCCGGATCCCCGTTCTTGGCGGCCAGCTGATACCAGCGGCTGGCTTCTGTCAGGTTGCGGGGAACGCCAGTACCCTGCTCGTACATGAGGCCAAGGCTGTACTGGGCGGCAGCTTCGTTCTGCTCCGCAGCCTTGCGGTACCAGTCCACAGCCTGGGTATAATCCTGCGCCGCGCCGCGCCCCTGCTCATACATATAGCCGAGGTTGTACTGCGCTTCCGCATAGCCCTGTTCCGCCGCACGTGTATACCACTGCACGGCCTTGGCGGGATCCTGGGCATAGCCGCGCCCTTCGGCGTACATGTAGGCCAGATTGTTCTGGGCTTTGGCGTGATCCTGCTCCGCGGCCTTTTCAAACCAGTGGGCCGCCTTGGTGTCGCTCTGGTTTTCGCCCTTGCCGTTCATATACGTCCAACCAAGGGAATACTGGGCAGAAGCCAGCCCCTGATTGGCGGCACGGGTGTACCAGTCAATGGCGGCGGCTTCATCCTTGGGCACGCCTTTGCCATAGGCATAGAGGTAACCAAGATTGTACTGGGCCATGGCAAGGCCCTGATCGGCGGCCTTGCGGAACCAGCGGGCAGCCTCGTGGTAATTGCGGGGAACGCCATCCCCGGTAACAAGCGACGTGGCCCAAGAATTCATGGCGCTGACGTCGCCCTTTTCCGCCGCCAGACGGAAGAATTCCGCGGCGCGCGTATTGTTTTTCTTCACGCCCTTGCCTTCAAGGATCAGGCGACCCATGACATAGAGGGCTTCTGCATTGCCGCTGTCCACCAGCGGTTTGAGCACGCGCACGGCCTGATCGTAATCGGCCTTGTCCAGCGCGGCCTGAGCCTCGCGCAGCGTCGAGGCGTCATCAGCCAGAACAGTGCCGCCCATGAACAGAACAGAACAGAATACCGCGGCCACCAACAGCGACAACGAAAAAACACGAACTTGCATGTGTTACAGACTCTTCAGCATTTTCAGCCAGTAAGGGTTAGGACCGCCCGGAACGGTCAGGGCCTGTTGCACGCAGTACGCCTTGCGCGCCTGCTGCACCTTATCGCTCATCCACCATGCCAGCGGATCACTCCAGACTTCGGCGGCCTTGGCGGCGGCCTTCTGGGGTGTTTCGTGCCATATACCGGCTTCAGCCAGCATGTCCAGCAGTGCCGTGGCATCGCTTGTCAGCGCCCAGGCTTCGCGCCGCCAGAACAGCACCATGGGGATATTGGCAACCAGCGATTCCAGCAGTGTTGTGCCGTTGTGGTCCAGCACCAGCAAACGGCAGGCATAAAGGTGGTTTGACAACATGCCCGTGGCCATCCGCACCGCGGGAAAACGCTCCAGCACCCAATCCGCATCGCGCAGGGAGCCTGGAACCGGGAAATAGGGGCGGTACAGCGAACAAGCCTGCACATCGCGCCCCAAAGCTTCAAAAAATCGACTTTTATCCTTGCGATATTCCACTATCTGCAAGGGCGAAGGATGCGCGTCAAGCCGATAGGGAAAGGCGGGCATTTCGGTGCCGACATACAGCAAGTTTTCACCCTTCTGCCCCTGCCAGCGCCCTTCAAGGCCATCAAGCTGCGGATACGGAAGAGGAACAAAATTGCCCGCGCTGCCCTGATGCTGCTTCCAGCCCCAGGTGCCAAAGGCATGCTGGCTGTATTCCACCATCTCCACATCCGACACGCAGCGCACCTGGCCATAGTCACTGCCATGCTGCACATACATGAGGCGGTTGCCCCGCCCCCGCCACTTGGCCAGCGACTGGCGGTAATCCGCATCCTCATAGGCCAGGACGCTGGCAATGCGCAGACGCGGCCCCAGCGGATCAGGCGTAAGCCGGGCCGGATGCTTGTGACTTGCCAGCAGTTGCGGCAAGGAAGCCATATAGAGCGTCACCAGAGTGCTGGCGAAATTTGGGGGCAGATCCGCCGCAATGCCGGTGGCGGCGCTGCTGTATTCCGCCTGGGGGCGCGCCCTGTCCGGCCCATGGCTGCGATGCAGCAAGGCCAGCGAAAACCGCAGGGTCTGGGCAATGCTCATGCCCTTGAGCCGGGGACAAGGCAAGCGCAGCATCAGCTTGCGCAACACCTCCCGCACCTGTTCCTTGCCGGAGAGCTTTTCCTGTTCGCCATACGTTTTTTGCACCGCAGGCAGATATTCCATGCTCCAGGCAGCGGGAAAGACCTCTTCCAGCAAGCGCGAGAACAGCCAGTGGTTGTAAGTATGCCCCAACGCCCCGTGCATTACAAAATCCGGCCCGGTGGCAAAACTGAACGAGCAGTCACGCGGCAGCAGCGGCACATGCAGCGGCTCCTGCCCCCAGGCCTGCACCATGGCCTTGACCCGCCACCAGCGCTCCACAACCTGTTTGGAAACGTTCATTACCCACGGTGTGAGCAGGGTTTCCCAGTAGGCTGCGGGCAAACTGGCGGCGTGCGGGCACATCCGCCCGGCAATATGGGGCAGCATGTCGGCGCAGAGAGCCTTTACTTCCTGACAGGCGCGCTCTTGCAAAGGGATATCGACCAGAGGCTCGGGAGCAAAGGTGAATTTTTTATCCCAGTCGGGAAAAAATTCTTCCTGCTCGGCAAAACACCAAGGCCCGGCCGCGCGAAAAACCACAGGGTCGGCCTTGTGGGGCATGCGCCCAAGAACAAGGGTTATGCGCCCGTTGCTCATAATCAGGCCCTGTCAAGATCGGCCCAGGAAAGCACGGTATCTTCCGGCAGATCCCGGCGGGCGCGCATGCCGAGCACCTCATCGTAATTGCGGGGAGAAATGCCGTGCGCGGGGCGCTTCCAGGTAAGATCGGCAGCGGTCAGCGGCTGACCGGCAGGCACGGCCCGAGCCGTCACCAGCGAGCGGCGGGCGTGCTGACGGGCAGGTTCTTCTTCCGGCAGGGCGCGCAGTTCCATGCCGCCCACGCTGGTCAGCGTGGCGTTGAGCCGCTTATAAAAATGCTTGAGGTCTTCCTTGTCCATGGCGTGGTAGTGGTCATTGCCGGGCAAGGTTTTGTCGTGCGAAAAATGCTTTTCAAGAATGCGCGCGCCCAGAAGCGTTGCGGTTTCAAGAATGTGCATGTCCTTGGGCAGGGTGTGGTCGGAATAGCCGATGACATGCTGGGGGAAATGCCGCTTGAGCGCAGGGATCATGCCCAGAGCCGCGTTTTCATCCGCAGTGGGATAGTTGAGTACGCAGTGCAGCAGGGCCAGCTTGTTGCCCTTTTCTTCAATCCATTCCACGGCTTCTGCAATTTCGTGCAAATGCGCCGCGCCGGTGGAAAGAATAATGGGCTTTTTGAAATCGCAGAGAATGCGGATAAAGGGCTTGTTGGTGATGTCGGACGAGGAAATCTTGAACACGTCCATAAGGTCGTTGAGAAAATGCGCCGACTCCACGTCAAACGGCGTCGACATGAAGGCAATGCCCGCAGCGTCGCAATATTTCTTGAGGGCTTCAAATTCGTTCTTCCAGAAAGAATCGTGCTTCTTGAAGAGCTCGTACTGGCTGGAGGTGGGTTCCTTGGAGGTATCCCAATAGGCGGGCGAATCCTTGGAGGCCAGGGTCCCGGCCTTGTAGGTCTGGAACTTGATGGCGTTGGCCCCGCCCTCGGCGGCCTCGTCAACCAGGCGGCGGGCAATATCCATGCTGCCCTCGTGGTTCACTCCGGCCTCAGCAATAACATAGGGAACGGGGATGTGAGTTTCCTGAGTGGGGACGTCAAATATTTCCATGAGTTTCATGCTCATTTCCTCTCTGATGAATGATGGGTCAAAACTATACTCCCGCAAGATGTAAAAGAAAAGCACACGCTGCGGCAAATTCTCACAACACACTATAATAACTAAATATTTAAACTATCCAGCTGTTTTCCCCAGCGCCCTTTACCTGCGGCCTGCCTGCGGATATGTTCTTTGCCCAAACCCATAAAGGATGCAGACATGGCGCACAACAAGACTCTTCGTATCGTTCTGGCCACGCAAAATGCGGGCAAGGTTCGCGAATTGGCCGACCCTCTGACCGAGTTTGGCGTGGAAGTTCTGGGGCTTTCGTCCTTTCCTGAAATTGGCGACATTGAAGAAACCGGCACCACCTTTGAAGAAAACGCACTCATCAAGGCCCGGGCCGTGGCAGCCCTGACCGGCCTTGTGAGCGTTGCCGATGATTCCGGTCTGGAAGTGGACGCCCTGGACGGCGCACCGGGCGTGTACTCCGCCCGCTATTCCGATGACTGGGAGAGCCTGCCCGGCGAAAGCCGCGATGCCCGCAACATCCGCAAGCTGCTGCACGCAATGGGCGCAGTGCCCGCTGAAAAACGCGGCTGCCGCTTTGTCAGCTGCATGGCCGCCGCCAAGCCCAATGGCGATGAAATGGTCGTGCGCGGCACATGGGAAGGCATCCTGCTGGAAAGCCCGCGCGGGGATAACGGCTTTGGCTACGACCCTGTTTTTTTTGATCCGTCGGCGGGCAAATCCGGCGCAGAACTGACGCGGGATGAAAAAAACGCCCGCAGCCACCGGGGCAATGCCCTGCGCGCCCTGCTGGCCCGCTGGGCCGAATTTATGCGCTAAAGCGCGGCAAGCGCCAGAGATACGGGCGGGGCAACCCGCCCGGACATCGAAAACCGGCGGGGAACCCGCCGTTTCCTCCCTGCGCCGGTGTTGAGCCCTGTCCGCAGCACCGGCCTCCGGCAACAGGCCGGAACACGCAACAGCCTCAGGTGAACGGGCCGCCTTTTTATATCGGCCTGTTACATCAGCCAGGGAAACCGCCAGCCGCCGCGCTCATTTTTCTGCATCCCGCCTGCCCCTGGAGCATCTACCACTTGAAATGCTCACTTGCGGCAGGCAAAGCCCGCCTTCTCGCATTTCGCGGCAAGGATTTTCAGGAAACTCCTTGCAGAGTAGTTAACTCATTCCATGCGTAAACTGCTCTAAACTTTTTCGTCAGCTCTCCGTTATAGAAATATGGGGTGCATGGCACCCGGCAATGTTGCGTGGAGGCAAAAACTGCCTTTCCGGCAGCCTGGAGCGGCAAGGGCGCTCTGCATGCGCCAGCACAAAAAATGCATTCAGGCGGGCATTCGCGCTATCAGCTGATTTTTTTCAATTTTCCGACATCGCGCCCCCGTCCCAGTGTCTGCCAATTTGCACGTATCTTGCAAATTTTTGAGTGTCCGTCATGTCTCCGGCATCTATTGCCGCCAACACATGCACGACGACTGGCGGTTCCCCAGGTTTGCGCATGCCCGCACCGGGGACGGCACATCTTTCTTGAGAGGCATCTATGGCCAGCACCATATCCGGCTCCAACGCCATATCCAACCTCAGTGGTTCGGATACTAACTTTGACACGGTTCTTGCGAACCTCAAAAAAGTTGAGTCCACGCAACTCAATCGACTTACCGCGTGGAAAAGCGACTGGAAATTGCGCTATGATGCTTTTGACAAAGTTATTGAACAGGTCAGCACCGCCAGCAACGTGCTTGCAACCCTTGCCAATAAAAACAGCTTTGTTACCAAGAATGTAACCAGCAGCGACAGCAATATCATTTCGGCTGTCGCCAGCGCCTCTGCGGACGACATCCAGCACACCATCAATGTCAGCCAGGTGGCGAGCAACGCCATATGGGCCAACACCGGTCATGTCTTCAGCAGCAAAACTGACATCATCAATACCTCCGGCACATCGCAGACATTTTCTTATAGCTATGCCGGCAAGGAATACAGCATGGCCGTTCCGGCCAATACCACGCTCGATTCTTTTGTGAGCATGGTCAACAATTCTTCCGAGAACCCCGGCATCAAGGTCAGCATTGTTCAGGCCAGTTCCGGCTATGTTTTTCAGGTTGCAGGCAAGAGCACAGGTGCGGCCAACGATCTGGTCATTCACAGTTCCGGCCTTGTGGGCATGAGCGCATCCGGCGCAACCTCCGTATGGTCTACCAACAGTGCGCTGGATATGGGCAACACGCTCACCAACCCCACAAAATTTGCCTACGACCTCATCATGGAGGACGGCAACACATTTTCGGTCAAAATCAACGGCGACAAGACCAACCAGGATCTTGCAACCGCCATCAATGCGCAGGTTGGGCGCAGTATTGCCAGTATTGACGGCTCCGGCAATCTGCAGCTTGCTGACGTCAAGGCCATGTATCGGCGGGATACAAGTACACAGACATCGTTCAGTACCCCGGTCACAAAATTTTCCATGGGCTCAACGCCTACGACAACCAAGCTGACGGGCGCCCTGACGGTTGATCTGAATATCAATGACGGCGTGACCACAGGCACCCGCACCCTGACCATCGCTGCCGGCACCACCATGAAGGATGCCGCACTACAGATCGCCCAGGCTTCCGGCGCCAGCACGGCTGAAATGACCTATAACAGCGCAACTGGCGGTTGGGAGCTGAACCTCTCCAACGTGAACGGCGCAACTCTTACCTTTGCTGACAGCTCCAGCGATTCTGGCAAGATGACTTCAAGCGTCATTGCCGACACCACCAAGCTTGGCACCAAGGTGGATGATCCGCCGAATTCGCAGAGCTTTACTGCCAGCACGGCAATTACCTTTGACAGCACCAAACTCTCGCAAAAGCTTGGCGGCACGAGCGCTGACGGCACAAAAAATTATACCTATACCATTGTTGACGACAATGGCGGCACGCAAACACTGACCATTGCGCAGGATGCAACGTATCAGGATCTGCTGACCCAGCTTACGCCTTATGGGACATTGAGCGGAGATGGCAAAACTGTAACTCTGGCGAATACAGAAAAATTTTACCTGAGTGCAGGCGGAGCGGGCGGCGGTCTGGACGGGGTCACCGTCAAGACAGACTCCACGACCACTATTGCCAACATGGCAGCAGCCAGCACGCTGGAGACGCCCCCGGCCCTGACCTATACCTACACAAAGAATGATAGCTCCACGCCGCAGACATTTTCGATTGCCGGTGGCTCCAAAATGTCGGACGTGATCGCCGAACTCAAGGCCAAGGGTCTGTCTGGCTCGCTGGTAAGCGCGGACGGGGCCACGACCATTGACCTGCAAACGGGCACCCTGCCGACGACCGGCAGCTATTTTCTCAAGCTCAACGATGTTGATTCCCTTAGCGGGCCGGGCATTACCGGCCAGGTGACATCGTCCTCCAACTGGAATATACGCGGCGCGGCAAATGCCAAATTTACGGTGGACAACTGGCCCCTGACCATGGAATCCGACACCAACAGCGTGAGCAACGTGATCGAGGGCGTGGTCTTTACCATTCAGGAGAAGGGCAGCGCATCCATTTCGGTCAATACCGATGTCACCTCGGTGGAAAAATCCATCCAGACGTTTCTTGATTCCGTCAACTCCATCTTGATGACCATCAACGATTACACAAAATTTGATCCGAATAAGGACGTCACCACCAATGATCCGAAAAATACGAGCAGCAGCAACTACAGCGCCTCGCAACTGACCGCGGAAAAAGGCGGCCTCTTGCAGGGCAACTATGGCGTACAGCTGTTCAAATCGCGCTTCACCTCGCTGGTCAACGGCGCACCTCCAGGCTTTGCCAGCCGGACATCGGCCTCTGATGTGCTGTCGGGCGATGTGCTTGCCAACCTCGCCAACATGGGCATCAAGGTTGAAACCGACCAGTCGAGTTCCAACTACGGGCTTTTGGTAATTGCGCCGTCGTCCGGCATTGCTGAACTGCAGCAGATGGACAAGAGCAATTATGAAAATATGATCAACAACAACCTTTCGGATGTTGTGGATTTTTTCTGCTCCAGCGGCACAGGTACGGCTACCAGCTCCGATTTTCGCTACGGCAGCCACATTGCGGGTATCACCAAGGGCGGTTCTTACGATGTGAACTACACGGTTGATGCCGGCGGCAATATTACCAATGTCACGGTTGGCGGCGTGGCCGCAACGCGCGACACGAGCCAGCCGGGCTATTACTACAGCGTTGCTTCCGGTGATGCGCGAGGCCTCTCGCTCCAGATAGACAACCTCACCCCGGGCGATCACTCGGGCCAGATACGCATCAAGGAAGGACTTATTCAGACGGTCAGCACCTTCCTTAAAGGTGAATTGACCTATACGGACGTCAACGTCTCGGGCACAGGCACCGCAGAACAGACTTCTGCTGCCATTGCTCTTAAGTCAAAAAACGGCGCCTTGATGGTTCTGAAAAACAACTATCAGAGCATCATGGAAAATATTGATAAAAAGATTACCCAGGAACAGACGCGCCTTGATACGTGGGAAGCTCGGCAAAAAACATACTTTGCCAACCTTGAAACCCTGCTCAAGCAATACAATACGCAGCAAGAGCAGCTTACATCACAGATCAAGCAGCTCTCTGGCTCGTCCAGTTCCTAAAACATCAAGGCCAGACAAAGAACACCGCCATAAGGACACACTATGAACAAAGCGGCGCAAGCATATTTTCAGACCAAGGTCGGCACCACGGATCAGGGGCAACTTTTGCTCATGCTCTATGACGGCGCGCTCACATTCATACAGCAGGCTCGCACAAAAATGATTGCCAACGACTATGCGGGAAAGGGCATCCTTATCTCCAAGGTCATCGACATAATCAACGAGCTTTCCGCTTCTTTGAACATGGACAAAGGCGGCAGCCTGGCTGTGAACCTGAACAACCTGTACCTGCTCTGCACGGCCCGCCTGCTGCGCGCCAACCTGAAAATGGATATGGATTCACTCAACAGTGTGGAATCCATCCTTTCTGGCCTGCGCGGGGCCTATGCCCAGATTATTGAAACCCCAGAAGCCCGGCAGGCGAGCAATGATATCGCCTCTCGCCTGCAACCTCTGGGGACCATGACGAGATCTGCGCAGCCCATTATTCCGTCAACAGTTACCGCCGTGCCGCGCTCCCATGCGCAGGCGGCCTATGGCCGTAGCGCCATGCGCCCCACAATGCCCGCGGCAGAAGCAGCAGCCCCAGACAGAGGCTCCGCGTGCGCATGTGCAGTCTTTTGAGCAGGCCGTGCCCCAGGCGGCAGCCCCTCAACCGCGCTTGCCCGGAGCCTACGGAAAACCCTAGCAAAAAAGCAGGAAAATCTCCGGGATGGCGAGACGGATTCCATCATCTTTCCAAAGAGGCGGCGCCCTGGTGACGCCGCTTTTTATTGTTTAATATAATGTAGTTATAAAAAATATATTTTTACAGGAGCACCAAAGGAAGATCAAATCGCTTCAGAAAACCGATTATCATCCTCTTTGACAGGCTTATCCAGAGAAGCTAGTCTTCACAAAATTTTCAAAAGCATCCGCACAAATTTTATCCATATTTTACTACACTGCGAAACAAGCGCCATGGTGAAATCCAAAGAGTCTTCTGTTCACTGCAAAAACACATATCTCAAACTATTTGATATGTTTGACAAGGCAGGCGTTCCGCCAGAAACGCGCTGGCGTTCCCTGTTGCTTTTTTTCAGGGAAATGAAGGACTATCATTTTCTTGATGAAGAGCAAAAAATTGCCATTCTCGCACAGATGGAAGAACTGTTGAAAAACAGACACTACTCTGATGAACAGCTTGTTTCCACAATCCGCAAATGCAGCGAAATATTCAGCAAGCCAATTGTGAATCAGCTCGACAGCATGGTTCACGAGACGTCTTCCATCATAGACCAGTTTTTCAGCAAACTGTCTTCGCGCTACGGCGACATTGCTCACCTGGAAAAAGAAAGTCTTTCCATTGTGGCGAGAGCAACGATGGCACCTCATGCCGAAAGCTGCAATCCGCTTCACCGGGTCAAGTTTTTTTGAGAAAGACATCTGCAACCGAAAACCTCGCCTTTATCGACCCCTGACTCAGGTTGCCAACCGCCTGAGCCTTGATCTTTTTATAAAAAACTCCACAGCCCGCTGGCACGAAGAGGGACACCCCTTTGCCCTGGCCCTTTTTGATATCGACCACTTCAAAACCTTTAACGACACATACGGCCACCTTATCGGCGATCAGGTGCTTAAGGTTGTTGGCTCGCACCTACGCCGGGCGCGCGAAGAATTTGATACAGAGACGGATGCCCTTGCAGCGCGCTTTGGCGGCGATGAATTTGCCCTTGTGGCCTCCGGCCCCAACGCGCATCTGTTGCCCGAGATTATAAGCCGTTTTTGCAGGGCCATCAAAAATTTCAACCTGCTTATCCGCGATACGGAAGGCAATGTTGAAAAAAACAACCTGCACATTACCGTCAGCGCCGGCATAGCCGTGCTGGATGCCAAAGCACAGCAGATTCAAACGGCAGACCAGCTTTTTGACCGGGCGGACAAAGCCCTTTACCACGCCAAGCATAACGCACGTTCGCGAGCTGTGGTGTTAAAAGCCAACGATCAATACCTGATTCTGGACGAAGAAAATCATAAGACTGTCTAGCGCCGGGGCGAACCATAAAAAAGGCGGGAATAACCCGCCTTTTTTATGGTGTTGAAAAAATCAGCTGCATGCCCCGCTGTAAAAGCGCTACCCTCTTGCGCCCCCTGATTTTACAGCCCAGCCGCTGGCTCGCAGAACGCAGAGATTTACCGCCACCGCGGCAAGACAGGCTGTCAAAAATGCCCCCGCCATATCCAGCGGGTAATGCACTCCCACAAAAACTCTGGCCCAGGCCGTGGTGAACCCCAGCAGCATGACGAGCAGTGCTATGCCACGCGAACCCTTTTGCATCAGCAGCGCAAACGCCAGAGAAAACAGAAAGGCGGCGTGCAAACTGGGGAAGGAAGATGTTGGCTCGTGGGGTATGAGCAATCGCCCAAGCCCCAGCACAAAAGGACGGGGATTGTAGTGAAGCATGCGGATCAGGCAGGCCGAACCCATGGCTACCGCCGCAGTCAAAACCACGCGTAATGCCAGAGCAAGGGCAAGCCCGCGTGGCTTTTGCCGCATAACAGCCAGCAAGGTCAACACCATAGCGATGTATATGGGCCACTCTGCCAGCACGCCCCCTGCCCATACGGCAAAGGGGGATGCCGCATCGCTGGCGTTAACAGCAAGAAAAATCTGGTGATTCAGTGAAATCATGGTCTATGCCTGGATACAGTCCATCAGAAAAAATCCGCATTGTGAGTGCTAAAGCGTGTTGTCAAAAAATCCTTGAACACCGTCACGGCCGAGGCCGTGGTGTTGCTCCAGGCAAAATCCTGAAAAACAAAATGCCCGCAATACGGCAGCATCAGCAGTGAGGCATCCGGGATCAGTTTTTTCATGTCCACAAGCTGCTCTGGCAAAACAATATCCCTGTCTCCGCCCACAATGAGCGTTGGCGCTTGCAGGGTTTGCAAAATTTTAACCTCAATAACGCAATCCCTGCTCCACAGCTCTTTTGTCTTATTGATGAAGCGTTCAAGCATTGGTGCAGGGTTCAGCTCGGTATACTGCTGCGCTACTTCCGGCATATGCCCCAGCACAAAATCCGCAGACAAGGCCTCTACCGTTTCCAGCCAGCCTTGCGACATCCCCGACACGCCGAGATAATTGCCGGATATGGCAATGCTGGTTTTACCGGTTCCTGTA
>JASGGT010000181.1:0-3810 GCA_047602655.1 Desulfovibrio sp.
TCAGTCATCAGGCGCTTCAGACTGCGCGTAATATCCTTTGCGGCAAGGGGATCAAGATGGGCGGTCGCTTCATCCAAAATCAGGATGGGCGCATTTTTCAGAAATGCCCGGGCAATGGCGATGCGCTGCTGTTCACCGCCTGAAAGCCCCAGCCCTTTATCCCCCACTGGCGTGTCCAGCCCCAGGGGCATATATTTCAGCATTTCAGCGCAACCAGCAGCCTCAATGGCATTTGCAAGTTCGATTTCTGTGGCGTCAGGCTTGGCAAGCAATACATTCTCTCGGATCGTACCGTGAAACAAAAAGGCATCCTGAAAAACAATGCTCACAAGTTTCTGAAACTGGAGGATTGGGATATCGCGAATATCCTGCCCCCCGATGAGAATACGGCCCTGTGAAACATCATCAAGACGCGCCAGGAGTCTGGCCAGTGTTGTTTTTCCTGACCCGGATGGACCTGTAACGGCTGTAATGCGGCCTTGCGGCAGGGTGAAGCTTATGTTCCGGAGTATGGAAACCTCCTCTCCGGAACCAGACGCAACGCTGTAGGACACATTTTCAAAAACAACTTCTGCACCAGTCACAGGTTTATACGCGGGGGGGGCGGCAAAGGCCGGCAGCGCCATCATATCTCGTATATGGGCGGCTGCGGCCTGCAAAAGGCGAAGTGCGGTAAGGCTCATGACCACCTTGGTCAGCGGAAGTAGCATAATTCCGCTGATGGCCGTTGCAAAAACAAGGTCAGCCGTGCCAAGCGAGCCGTATTCGTGGAGCAGCAGCGCGCATGGCAGAATAATGAGCAAGGGCGACGTCATGGCAAGGCCAAACAGCGAATACGGCACGGCGCAGGCGCGAGTTACCTCGCCCGCCAGCTTGCCGATGGCAAAGATGCTGTCGGTAACTTCGTTAAGAGAGCTTGCCTGCCGGTTAAAGGCCCGCAATGTGGCAAGCCCCCTGACATAAAAAAGAAGCGCCGATGATGCCCGCCCGTCTGCCTGCACCCAGCGCACGAACATCTCGGGAGAAGCCTTGGCGATGCGCACCTGCGCCCATGCGCCCAGGGCCAGCATGCCGCACGAAACAATGGCAAGCCGCCAGTCTGCCCACAGCAGCAGCACGGCACATATCAGGAACATGAACACGCCAGCAATGGCATCTGGAATGGTGTGAGCCAAAATACCGTTGAGGCGACCCACCTCATCCATGACGACGCGGCTCAGCTGACCGCTTTTTCCTTCAACGGCAGCGGGCATGACGGTTTTCATGTGGTCTATCAGGCGGCAACGCAGCCGGCATTCTGAACGGAATCCGGCCAGATGCCCAAGAATGGTTACGGCCCCCTGTATGGCAAAGCGCAGAAGTATCGCGGCCAGGATTCCCCCGGTCAGCCAGAGCGCCCTGTCTGTTCCGGCGGTGTTTTCAAATGCCTCCCGGGCAATGACCCAAATGAGCACAAAGGGCACAATTTCAAGCGCCGCAGCCAGGCAGGCAAGCAGCAGGGTAAGCAGCAGCTTGCCCCTGTCTGGCAGCGCAGCCTGCCAGTACACATAGAGTGGGCATCGCCCTGTTTCCTTAACCTGTTCCATCATGCATCCTTTTTGCGGAAAATTCTGAACTGCCGCTCGCCGATTTCATTACGAAGCGCCGGATCTTCAATGCCTTCATCAGCGTTGCTGGCGTTGCACAGGATTGCTATTTTTCCAACATGGTCGCTGTTCAGCATTGCAACGGCATCATCAAAGCGTCCCAGCGGAAAGGCGCTGCTCAGTTCCGGCATAATCACTCCCCGGCAGACCAGGTCGTTTGCCCGTGCGGCCTCATTCCACGAAGCGCAGTGCGAACCAATGATACGTTTGCCATACATCCACAGGTATCTGTTATCGTAAAGATGCTCGTACCCCGTTGTTGATCCGCAGGTCACAATGCGCCCCCGGTTGGCCGCCACCAGAACGCTGGCGTAAAAGGTTGCGCGCCCGGGATGTTCAAAAACCACATCTGGTGCCCTCCCCTGATTTGCCTGCAAAACATCCCGACGAAAGCGCACAAGCCTGCGCATGTTCGGGGTACCGTCCGCGTTCACAAAGTTATTTTCCGTATTGGGCCGCACAATCACCGCCGTGCAGCCGAGAGCGCGCACAAGTTCGGCCTTCTCCTCCGTTGAGACAATGCCGATGGGCGTTGCGCCAGCCCGCAGCGCATACTGTACCGCCATGCTGCCTATGCCGCCGCTGGCCCCCCAAACAAGAACGCTTTCGCCAATCTTGATCTGGGCGCCGTTGGGAGAAACCAGCATACGATACACGGTGGAGTTCCCTCCGGTCAGCACTGCGGCTTCTGCCCATGAAAGATGTTTGGGTTTGGGAAGCACCTGAGTGGCGCGTATGAGGCAATAGTCCGCAAAAGCGCCAAAATTGGTTTCATAGCCCCAAATGCGGCTTTTTTCATCGTACAGGTAATCCTCAATGGCCTGTGGGGATTGGTGATCAAAAACCACAGGAAAAACCACGATATTATCGCCGGGCTGGCAGTTTTTTACGCCATCGCCAACGCTGACAACAACGCCGGCCCCATCGCTGCCCATGATTTGGTAATCCAGGTTGTGGCGCACGGCATCAGGATCAAGCTTGGCGAATCTTCCCAGCCGGTCAAAGGTGCTGACAGGGTGTCTACGCAGCGCCCAAAGAGTATTGTAGTTCATTGCGCCAGCCATAACCTTGACCAGCACCTCGCCCGGACCGGGCTTGGGAACAGGAACGTCATGTTCAACATGGATTGCGGCTCTCAGCCTTTCATCCTCATCCGCAATGGACATTAATTTTTCATCTTCCGCCTTGTAGAGCACCACAGCGCGCATTGTTGCGGGCGCTTCATGGCGGTAAACAGATTGCGTTTCAGCCTGCAAGCTACTCATTCCAGCGCTCCTTCATTCAATTTTGTCAGGCAGTCGAAAGTGCTGGACATCACCAGCTCCGCATGTGTCTGAATAAAAAAATGTCCGCCCGGTATATGCCGCATTTCCCATGCAGACGCCGCAAAATGCTTCCACTCGCGCACCACCGGTTGTGGAACCACGGTGTCATCCATACCGGCAAAGGCCACAATGGGAACATGGATGGAACGGACGGGTTTTGGAGCCCAGCTTTCAAGCAGGGCGTAGTCCGCACGAAGAATGGGCTCGAATATTTCCATCAGTTCCTCATGCTCCATGACTTCGCGCGGGATGCCCCCATTGCTGAAAATGAACGATCTGAACGCATCTGTTGGCAAATCGCTGCACGGAGGCCACCAGTGCTTGTGCGCAGGTTCCGAGGCGCTGATAAAAAGGCACTGCGGCAAAGGCATGTTTTCCTCCTGAAGCCGAATGGCCCATTCAGCGGCAATGGTGCCGCCCATGGAATGCCCGAAAAACGCAAATCGCTGACCAAGCCAGGGGCTGGATGCATGCAGCAGCCCATCCAGTACCGATTCCATGTCCGACAGGAGCGGCTCATTCATGCGCGTGCCGTGCCCGGGCAGCTGCACCCGGCAAATGGCTGTGCCCTGCGGCGCATTTTCCTGCCACTGCCGAAAAACAGCCGCCTGCCCTCCTGCAAAGTGCAGGCAGAAAAGAATCAGGTCATCCGGCTCCGGCAAACGATCAAAGATAAGCCAGGGGCTCAACTCAGGCATGCTACGCCTCCCCCGCTGTTTCAAACCAGTCGACAAATTCTCCAAGCCACACCAGAAGCTGTTTGCGCTTCAGGCAGTCGGCGTGTGTTCCGGGTGAGGGAATTTGTCGACTGGTTTGAAACAGCGGGGGAGGCGTAGCAT
>JASGGT010000182.1:0-3800 GCA_047602655.1 Desulfovibrio sp.
CGCCAGCGCCCCATCGCCGCCAGCGCGCACCTGCCAGTACACATCGCCCTTGGCCGCAGTCTGGGTAAAGATGGGGTCAATAACCACCACCTTGGCACCCTTTTGCCGGGCCTCGTAGATGTACTTCATGGAGTGCATGGAACACCACGCAGGGTTCGCGCCCCACACGATGATGTACTTGGCCTTGACCATGTCTTCCGGGTCGTTGCACCACATGTCGCCGAAGTCGTAGTTCTGGGCGTCAATGCCCGCGGGCCAGCAGGGCGTGCCCACAAAGCGGCTGGTGTACCCGAGGGAAGACATCATGCCTTCCACGCCGTAGTTGGTGATGCCGAAGTTGCCGGAATATTTGGTGAGGCCCAGCCCCAGCAGGTTGCCGTCCTTTTTCTTAAGCTCCAGAATCTTGTCCGAAATCCGGTCCATGGCTTCGTCCCAGCTGATCCTGCGCCAGTTGCCCGAGCCTCGGCCCTCCTGAATCATGGGATACTTGATGCGGTCAGGGCTGTAGACCCGCCGGGGATAGGAATAGCCCTTTACGCACAAGGCCCCCTGCGTGAAGGAGGATTCCGGCGCGCCCTCCACAAACTGCACGATGCCGTCCTTGACGTAGGTCTTTATGCTGCATGTATCGTAGCAGTTGCGGGGGCAGGCGTTGCGAAACACCTGATAGGCCGAGGGGTCAAAGGGTTTTGCCTCGCTGCGCGCAGGCAGAAGCAGCGAACCGGAAACGCCGCCAAGCGCGCCCGCAGCCCCGGTCGCCAGCAATCCCTTGAGGAAGCCGCGCCGTTCTTTTGAGCAATCAGATTTATGCATACATACTCCTTTGCGTGCAATGACGCAGCCAATATTCAAGACAGCGCAGGGCCGCCTGTATTGCGGGCGTAGGAGCCTCGGCCTTGCGTGTTCTTTTCGCAAAAGCGGGGAGCCACAAAGCCATGTGCTCATCCACAAGCCATGCAAGGGCCTCGCGGGCATGGGCGCGCAGGGGGTCGCCGCACTCGGGGCGCAGCAGCAAGGTCAGCATGCCCCAGGCTTCCAGCTCGCAGGCGATAAAGTCGTCCGGCTGGCCCTCTGGCGCGGCAAGGCCAAGGGCTTGCAATATCTCGCGCATATCTGTTGCGGCATTGCCCATGAGCCGGGGTTCCGCCTCCAGATACACCGAGGCGTAGGGCGGCGCGGGCACGGCCTGGGGCCCCACAAACAGCCGGTTAAAGGCGTATTCTTCCGCCTGCCAGTTTATGCTGTCTGGCAAGGTTTCAAGGGGGGCAAAACGCTTGGCCGCCGCAGCCAGCGCGTCAGCATTTGTGCTGCTGAAAAAGTCGCGCAAGGCCTGAGCCAAAGTCTGCATTTCTGGTAATGATGGGGACATTCAAGCCTCCGGGCAGGACGCCCCATACGGGGCATCACGAGCATTTTGATACGTTATTAAAATGCCCGCTCTGTGTGCAGTGCGCCAGAGTGAATGTTTGGTGAGAGATCGGGTATACAGCCATACCCGGTTAATCGGAATTGGGTAGAAAGAGAAATGCGAAGAAGCGAGGTGAAGAGACGCAGGATTACGGATGCCGTCCGGCAGAGCCTCAAGCCTGACTGGTAATCAGGTACATGGCAAGCTGGGTATCGTGCCCGCGCACGCCAAGCTTGCGGCGGATGTTTCTGCGGTGGGTCTGCACGGTCTCCGGTGATATGCGCAGGATGGCGGCAATCTCCTTGGTCGTGCGCCCGGTCTGGATCCACTGACAGATTTTGAGCTCGGCAAGGGTCAGCTTGCTCAACCCCTTGTCTTTAACCATCTGCTCCTGCGCGGAGCCTGAGCCGCCAAGGATACGTTCAAGCTGCTCGCGCGCAAGCTCAATTCCCTGCTTGCGGGCCTCGGCATCCTGCTCCCTGCCCAGTTCCGCCAGGGCGGGCCACAGGAAGCTGCGCACGTTTTCGGCCAGTTCATCGCTCTGCTGGCAGCGCTCCTCCTCAACATGCCGCAGCACGTTGCGCAGGGTGATGTTCAGCTCTTCAAGGCGCTGCTTTTCCTGTTGGAGATCCTGCGTTTGCCGCTGCACCGCGTCTTCGAGCATTTCCCGGTGCAGAACGTGCGGCGTTATATTGGTCAGCAGGAGCAAAAAGTCGCCGGAGCTTGCCATGCTCAGGTCGCCCAGCGAAGCCATGGAAAGCCGGAACACCAGGCCATTGCCGAAGGGCGAAATCTCGACAGTCTGCCCCACCTTGTAGCGGGCAAAGAATGTTTTGGCGTCTGCTTCTTCCAGCCCCAGCGCATCCCAGATGTATTTGCCTTCAAGGTTCTCGCCCGCGTACTGCCGCAAGGAACGGTTGGCGGTGACTATGCGGCAGGCGGAATCCATGACCAGCACGCCGTCGGACGTCGCGTTGAATATGTTTTCAAAACGACATTTTTCAACGGTCAGCAGGCGGAAAAGCTCGTCCTGATCAATGGAGTGGGCGCTCTGGGCGGCCTGCATGCAGGTTTCCATCCACACGATTTCAAAGGCCTGGCTGTAAACCTCCACCAACCGGGCGGCCAGGGCCGCCGCGCGCTCCGTGACCTCAGGCGAAAGTCGTGGCAGGGCCTCAAGGGCATCCTGCACCGCCAGAGTGAAGGTCTTGTAACAACCCAGAAACATGCTGCCGGTGATGCCCCGCCGCAGATGCCGCAGGCCCGAACTTTTCAGTGCATCGGCCCAGCCGTCGGCATTGGTGCGCAACGTCTCGAACGAGGGAGGAGCATCGCGGTCGGCATGCCCATTCACCGCGTCCAGCAGCCCATCGCAGGAGGTCATGCAGTCTACCCGCCGGGCTGTGGTAAAGGACAGGTAGCCCGCAGCCTTCATGCGCACTGTCCACTGCCCGAGAAAGACCTCGGCGCAGTCGTCAAAGTGGTTCACCGCGCCAAGCGCGCACCGCCACTCTTCGCCGCTCAGGTCAAAAAGACCGGAAGACGCGTTCTGCTCCGCAGTGCGGCATGTATGACTATCGGGGATCGCTTTTGACATGGCTGCCTTAACGCGCATGGCGCTTGCAAAAAGGGCTGCGCAGGATTCAGGGCAAGGACGGTTGCGGGCGTGAAATAGATCGCGGGCTTGGGGCAGCGCGCCACGCAAACGGATAACGGAAACGGCACGCTTACAAAAATGTGACGCACAATCACTCTTTCTGTCAAGAGCGTGAAAGCAATGCCTCCAGGCAGGCAGACAACAAGTGCATTGACGGCGCAAAGGCTCCCGGACCGGGGAGTCATACCCCAAAAGCTCGCTGCCTGCCGATGCTTATGAAGAATGGAGACCAAGCAGGCATACGTACAGGAATTACAGGGAACAGGTGCTCCGCAGTTACCGCTTTTCCATCGCATCCCTGTGCGATATTTGATGTTGCTGGCCCGCAATGAACCGAGTCTCTCCACCATGCTGCAATGGCATGCGGCTATTGCCATTATTCACTAATATCCATAGGCTTTGTAATTACGACCAAACCGAAGAACATGAACACGGACCTTGTCGCATAAGACTCATAACGGCCTCGCATGCGCAGGAATCAGGTGGCACAGGATCAGAGCACGACAATGGAAGCGCGCGGATGGCGTCTCCCTCTACGATAGCGGCGAAAAAAGCCCGTTGTTTCGCCTCAGACTACTGGCATCAAAGTTCCCTGTTCCGGGCACGAACTGGATATACAGTTGCACTGGCACCTGCTGGAGAAATTTTCCACACATGGTTACCGATTGAGGCATGCCGACAGTTATGCGGCGTCTTGAAGAGATAACCTTGCTACCGCTTTAAGATTATCAGGAG
>JASGGT010000183.1:0-3764 GCA_047602655.1 Desulfovibrio sp.
ATTTCCAAGGGATTATCCTTTTATGCCAACGATCTGGAATATTATTACCAGCACCGCCGCACCGAGACTCTACCAGGCATTCTGCGCACGTTTGACGGGCAAGGCGTGCTGAAAGACAGCCTCAAACAGATCATGCTGGCAACCTTTCTGGCGCAAGTGCTGCGCGATGATCCGTCTGCCCGGCAACGCCTGTTGCCGCCGCAGCCCGGCCTGAGCCGCGATGGGCGGCGCACTCTTGCCTGGATGGCCCACCTTGCGCAATTGCCTGATGAAGAAGAGCTGCTCGCCACCCTGTTGCAGCCGGATGAAAAACTGCTGCTCCAGCAGATCAGGAACAGCCCCGCCCCGCTGACCAACTGGGACATCTATTCGGAGAAATCCGTATTGCAGATGTATTGGGCGGCCTTTATGGCCTCGGGCAGCAATGAATTTCTTGATGTCATTATCCGCGCGGCCCTGCACTACGCCAGGCTGAATTCAGAAGGGCTGCGCTATGACGACACCTTTTCCGGCAGCGCGCGGCGGCGGCCTTGTGGACCTACCAGACACCCGCTGTGCAAGCCCGCCTTGTGAGTTTCTTAAAAACGCAACGGGGCAGAGGCTGAAACACTGAAAACCATTCTGCGCAAATAGACGGGCTGGCGGTTTCGGGGAGGAACCTTCGCCGAAGAGCGCCCCGGAGGGGCATGGGCAGCAGAGCAAAGGGGCTCTCCCTGCCCGTCCTTATACTCGAGGGGGAATCTTCTCCATGAATGAAGAGCCCCTGACTGCATGGCACACAATCCATTTGCCCTCGAAGCCCCACGTGAACGGCCTACGTCACAAGAGCAAAGGCTCTGTTCCTCAGGGAACAGAGCCTTTATGCGTTATGGCGGTTAAGCCGCTGCGGCTTAGGCCTTCTTCATGTGTTCAATAAGATCCATAAGGCTGCGGGCCAGGGCACGCAGGGATTCCAGTTCCTTCATGGCGACCTGCATGGATTGCGAAGTGCTGGCCGCAATGTGGTTAACATCAGCGACGGACTTGTTGATTTCTTCGCTGGTGGCAGACTGCTGCTCGCTCGCGGCGGCAATGGCCCGCACTTCATCGGCGGTCTGATCCACCATGCCGACGATTTCTTTCAGGGCTTCGCCAGACTTGTTGGAGTACTCCGTGGCTTCAGAAATGTTACCAACAGCCTTTTCCACCTGCTGAATGCTCTGCCCGGCGCTTTGCTGGATGGCCGCGATGGCGTTGCCCACATCGGTGGTGGAAGACATGGTCTTTTCCGCCAGTTTGCGCACTTCGTCAGCCACCACGGCAAATCCGCGCCCGGCTTCACCCGCACGGGCGGCTTCAATGGCCGCATTCAGGGCCAGCAGGTTGGTCTGATCCGCGATATCGGAAATGACGCCCATGATCTGGCTGATGGCCTTGGCGTGGTCGTCCAGCTGGGTCATGCCGTCCCTGAGGGCCTGCGATTGCCGCTGCACTTCCTGAATACCCACCACGGCTCTGGACACAATCTCGGAACCGACCTCTGCCTTGCGCTTGGCGGCGTTGGAGATATCAGACGCCCCGCCGGCATTTTTGGCGACTTCAAGCACTGTGGAATTCATTTCTTCCATAGCGGTTGCGGTTTCCGCCAGTCGGCTTGCGGCATGGTCAAGGGCGCCACTGGTGCTCTCCACCTGCTCGGAAATATCATTGATGGAGGCGTTCAGCTGCCCCACAACCTCTTCTATCTGCCCGGCAGCGCTTATCATACCCTCGCGCTTGGCCTGCTCCGCTTGCGCCTGGGCAACGCGGGCCTCTTCCATGGCGACCTTGGCCTCTTCACCCATCTTGTGGGCTTCCTCGGCCTTTTCACTGGCATCACGCACCAGTTTGCGCAGATTATCTTCCATCGTGCGCAAGGAATCAGCCAGTTGGCCCATGTCGTCACGGCTGTAAACGTCGAGCTGCGCTTCGTTGTTGCCATCAGCCACAGCCTGCGCATACGCGGTTATTTTACGAATGGGGGCACTGATCTTGATGCCTAAAATCAGGGAAAGAATCAGCTGGAAGACCAGCAGGCCCACGCCAATCCAGATGGAATTGCTTATGGCCACGCGTTCCAGACGCTGCAATTCATCAATTGGCATGCCCACAAACCACATGCCCACGATTTTGTCATTGGCGTCTTTGACCGGCCAGTAGGCAGAATTATAGTCAACACCAAGAATATTGTTATGGGAGTAAACCGTTTCCCCACGCTCAAGCACGGCCTTGAGAATTTCAGGCGATTGCAGCTTGGTGCCGATGGCGCGTTTGCCATCCTGCAAGGTGATGGTTGTCATGACGCGTGTGTCACCCTTGAAAATGGTGACGTTGACGCCAGAA
Source organism: Desulfovibrio sp. (assembly GCA_047602655.1). Lineage (GTDB taxonomy): Bacteria > Desulfobacterota > Desulfovibrionia > Desulfovibrionales > Desulfovibrionaceae > Desulfovibrio. The sequence goes on from JASGGT010000183.1 coordinate 2,362, forward strand.
AGCTTTTTGAGCCAATCAAGGTATGCGGGTGTAACAAGCGAGGTACCAATGGACACGCTGCCCACAATCTTGCCATCGTGCATGACAGGAAAGCTTGCGCGGATGGTGAACGGCACCTCTGTGCCAGCCACCACGGCCACGGCGGGCTTGCCTGTGAGGGCAATAACCACAGTCTCCTGATTGGTAACGCTGTCGCCGTGCTTTTTGGAATGCCCGCGGCCTATGACTATCCCCTTTTCATCGGTGATGGTCATAAAATCCGACCCGGCCTTTTTCATCAGCACTGAGCCGAGCTTGACCGCCACGTCAGTATTCTTTTCAGCGACAGCCTTGGCGAAATCATCATCTTCAGCAATGAGATCAGCACTTTGCAAAAATTTTTGAGCTGTAGTTTCATTGGCGGAACTGATGACCTGCTGCATCCTTACGATGCCCTTGTTCAGTTCGTCTTCGATCGGAACTTTCATAAAGTAGATTGAGACAAAAAGCACAACGCCACAGCATGTAATCAGCGCGCCGAATAGCGATCCGACATATGTGTGCGCAATAGTCCAACGCATGCCATTCTCCTTGCCAGAAACGTCCACCACAAAATTTACCGTATCATAACGCCATGTGGCTGGTGCATGACCAGCCGCCAACGCTCACCCACAGAGTGCAAAAGCTCTGCACGGGGTTTACGGCCAGCTTCATTAAAGACTAAGTGATCTTCATTCTCCTTAACGGCATGGTTAAAAAAATTAATAGGGTGCAGCTCAAGTTAATTACGAAAAAACGATTTCTTATTCATAAAACAGATAACACAATACATATGGTTATAATATCAGATACTCAAGCATGGTCAATGGGTACAACTTGTTTGTTTGTTGCGTAGAAATAAATTCATGTACAAATTTGGCATGTTATCCTCAAAATCTAGCCCTGATGATTGTGAAATTTTTTTCAATTGGTCATTTTTTAGCGCAAGTGGCGGACACTGTCCTTTGCCGAAAAAAAATAAAAAAAAGTTGCAGGTCAGCAGTGCACTCAATAAAAAAAACCCGCTCCTGCGCCCCCACAGCATTGAAGCGTGCGTGAGGAGCAAGAGCGGGCTTTTGAAAAGCCTGTATAAAAAAAATCAGTCTGGCAACTTGTGGCGTACCTGACGGCACAGGCCCATCAGGGCATCATACTCGTGCCGCAACAGTCCTGCCCGACTAATAAGCCTACGCCAAGGCATCAAAAAATAATCACGGTTGTCACCGTGCAGATAATCAAGACGCAGCAACACATCCTTAAGCGATTCCACCAAGCGCTCCTGCTCTGCCGCAGTTGCCGCCTTGCCGCCGCGCGGTATTTCTATCTGCCTTTCGCCGTGTTGCAGAGCACGCATGGCGTTGGCGCAGGTGTAACTCAGCAGCAAC
>JASGGT010000184.1:0-3743 GCA_047602655.1 Desulfovibrio sp.
ATGACAGTCAAAGAACGCTCAAGTGCCTGCAATTCAGCCTTAAAAGATCCCTTTGGCTGTCATGGTGTCCCGCCTGAAAGAAAAAATATTTTTTTCAGAACAAAAAACTGCAGAAGCCGAAGAATCTGAAGCTCGTGCGCAACAACACGCATGCGAGGCCGCAGAAGCAAGAGACGATGTCCTTAAATCGCGTGCTGCGGGCATGGTTGAAGCAGCCAATATGCTTGACGGTGTTGTCGGCTCCGTTACTTCGGCATCGCAGGAAATTTCAGCCCAGGTAGAGCAGTCCAGCAATTTCGCCTTGAGTCTTTCAAACAGCATGAATTCTGTTGCTGCTGCCATGGAGCAGATGAACACCTCTGTGCATGAGGTATCAACCAATGCGGCGCAAGCCTCATCTTCCTCTGAACTGGTAAAAGCCAATGCGAATAAGGAACTTGGCGAAGTTCGTATTATGGTTGAAGCCATCAAGTCCGTGCAAACCATTGCCGATGGATTGAAAACGGGAATGAGCGAGTTGGGGCAAAAGGCTGAAGATATCGGGAAAATAATGAATGTCATCAACGATATCGCAGATCAGACCAATCTGCTGGCCCTGAATGCCGCCATTGAAGCAGCCAGAGCTGGCGATGCCGGCAGAGGCTTTGCCGTGGTTGCAGACGAAGTTCGCAAACTCGCAGAAAAAACCATGTTGGCGGTCACGGAAGTGGGCGATGCCATCAAGGCCGTACAGCAGGGTACGCGAAACAATATCAACAGTGTTGATGCCGCCGTGGAAGCCATTTCAAAGGTCAACGGCATGGCTGAGGGAACAGGGGAAGCCATCGGCCAGATTACGCTCCATGTGAATGAAATGGCCACGGAGATGCTGGTCATCGCCAGCGCTGTGGACGAGCAGACGCAGGCGTCTGCCGAAATAACCAAGTCCATCTCCACTGCGGACCGGAATACGTCCGAAACGTCGGCGGCGCTTCTGGAGATATCGACGGCGCTGGTTGACCTTTCGCACCAGAGTCAGGTTCTTGAGTCTCTTATTGTCACGCTGCGGGATGGGGCGAAGGATTACGACAACGTTTAACCAGCTGCGCGCAACATTGGTGAAGCGGGAACCTTGCGGGAATATTTCGGCTCGGCCGCAGGAAGGCCGCCAGGCCGTAAGCCCCGGTTGCCAGAGGCGGGCTGCAGCGCAGGCTGCAACAGAAGTATGACGTCAGTTTTTGCATCATGCTGATATTTCAGGGAAAAGTATATATCTGACAACCGGGGAAAAATATTTTCAGCAAACTGGTATCTTATGTTGACAACAATACCAATTGTGGCATGATCGAAACACCTTAACTGTTATGGCTTTTGTGGCACCCCGGCTTTTGTCGGGGTGTTGCATTTTATGCGCATGTTCTTTTAAGAAAAATAGCAAGTTGTATTGAAATATCTGCAAAAATAACGGTCTCGTATAAAGGAAAATAGCGCATGCCGCTCCCTCATGGAAACGACATGCGCTATTTGCTTGCGCGGTTAAGCGCCGTAGCGTGGGGATCGCATCCCCTGCATCCGGCGCGGCTGCTTGCAGGCGTCAGCTCTTGCGGATGCGCACCTTGTACTTGCGAAGAAAGTCGGCAGGCAGGTATGTCATCTTGGCCTGACGCAGACCTTCTTCGTCCAGATCCTGCGCCCGGTTGATGTAGGTAAAGCCCGCTCCCGCATTGCGCGAAAACAGGCAGTTGATGGTCTGATACACGCCCTTGAAGCCGTTCAGGCCTTTTTCGTAATGCACGCCGAGGTTTGCGCCGTCCAGATTTTCGCCCACGCTGAAGGCCACCATCTTGCCGTCCACATAGAGCGAACCGCCCACAAGCCCGGTAAAACAGTTCCAGTGGCTGAGCACACGGTTGATGGCCTCGTTTTCAGCCCTGAGCGAAGGCGATTCCTCACATTCATGCCACTGGCACCAGTCGTCCTGCACGGCCAGCACGTCTTCAACCATGGCATCGTCCAGCGAGTGGTAATCCGGCTGACCGTAGGTCTTCACATAGCTGTTGAGATGATTTTTCTTTTTGTGAAAGCGGTTGCCCGGCAGTTCCGCCAGTTCTTCCTGCTTGTACAGGTATTCCCACTGGCCGCGGTCTTCATCCGCATCCACAAGGCCGGGCAGTTCGCGCTGCCAGATTTCCAGCAGTTTTTCCGGCACGCGGGTGATATTGTGGGCCTCGGGGTTGAAGCCGCAGGGCAGCAGATCCTTCCACGAAACCGCGTTCCAGTCGCCCACAGGGGCCCAGCATACGGCATAGGGCCGGGTCTGGCGGATCCAGCAGAGGTTGTCCTCAAAGCACCATTCAAGCCCGTAGTAATCCTGCCAGCCCCACAGGTTTGCCAGGGTGTAGTCCAGTGAACGCTGGGGGGTGCGGCCCCACAGTTCGTAATACTGCTGGCGTCCGTCCAGGCTGACAGGGGTAAAGGTCTTGCTCACAATTGTCTCCTCGCGTCTCGATGCGCAGATGCATGACCGTGCGCGGGCGCATGCCAGAGTGCCGCCATTGCGGCCTCCCTGGCTGTATTTACGGGGTTTGCGGCTGACGGCAGCGGCTCATGGCAAAGCGCGTCCAGTCGCTGAAAAGCACCACATAAAGCATGATGCTGGTTTGCAGAATCTGGGATACGAGCATGGCCACAAATACGCCCGAGGCTGTGCCCCAGAGCATATGGCCAAGCAGCCAGCCCAGGGGCAGGCGCACAACCCAGAAACTGCCGCCAAAAATCATGAGATTGTACTTGGTGGCGCCGGCTCCGGTCATCACGCCGCCCATGACAGTGCTTGCGATGGAAAAGGGCGTGGAGAGCAGGTTGTAGGTAAGGTAGCTCACAATCTGGGCTTGGGTGCCCGGTTCCTGCGAGAGCAGGTGGGCCACCTCCTGCCGGAAGGGCCAGAGCAGGGCGGCCATAAAGCTCATGGCCACAGCCGCAAGCGTCACCATATTGAGGGCCACGCGCCGGGCTTCGGCGGATCTGCCCGCGCCAAGGCTGTTGCCCACCAGAACGGCCACGCTCATGTTGAAGGCCATGCCAGGCAGAAAGAGCAGGGCTTCCACCCGCAGACCGGCATTGAGGCCAGCCAGCGCGTTGACGCTGTCTGAGGGCAATGACGCCACCAGAACAAACAGCATCATGTAGCCGGACTGCCATACGATCTGGGCCGCGCCTGCGGGCAGGGCCACCTTGAGCAGGTAGGGCAGGCCAGCGCGGAGCCAGCGCAGGGAAGGCAGGGATTTGCGGTTCAGATAGCCGGAATGCGCCAGCAGCACGCAGTTGCACACGGCGCCAAGATACTGCGCGCCCACGTTGGCCCAGATCAGGCCCATATAGCCCATGTTGGGCATGCCAAACCAGCCCAGCCCAAGGCCAAGGCAGGCCAGCAGGTTGAACAGGCACACGCCGGAAGCAACCCACAGGGGCGGCAAAACCTGGCGCGTGGCGCGGAACATGACCCCGGTTGACGCGTACAGGTACTGCGCGGGCAGGCCAAGCATGCTGGCGGCCCACATTTCGCGGGTTTGCGGCATGATGCTTTCCGGCACCATGAGCACGCGCAGTATGCCGTCGCTGAAAAGGGCGGCTGCAAGGGCCACAAGAAGCCCAAGCCCCATGCAGCCGATAACCGTTGTGCCGATATAGCGCTGGGCGCGCTTGACCTAAAGCGCGCCCAGCGACTGGCTCACAGCCGCCGTAGCGCCGCTTGAAACAGCCAT
>JASGGT010000185.1:0-3684 GCA_047602655.1 Desulfovibrio sp.
CCGAACACGACGCGATGTAACAAATCCACGGGCGCGACCGGCCGAAAGGTTGGCCGCGCCCGTTTTTTATAAAAGGATGGTCTTATGTGTCAGGATGACTGCCAACGGCAAGGCATGGTTTTTAACGTACAGAAGTATTCGGTTCATGACGGCCCCGGCATAAGAACCATCGTTTTTCTCAAGGGTTGCAGCCTTTCCTGCCGCTGGTGCAGCAATCCCGAATCACAGCGCCGTGAGCCGGAGCTGGCATTCAATGCCGGCCGTTGTCTGGGTGTTTCCAAGTGCGGCCACTGCATTGTAGCCTGTCCGCACGGTTCCATCACCCTGGGCGCTGATGACAAGCTGAACATAGACCGCAGCCGTTGCGCCGCATGTGATCTGCCCTGCGCTGCGGCCTGTCCCGCCCAGGGTTTGCTGGTTTATGGCAAAGAGCGTACAGTGGATGACGTGCTGCAAGTGGTTGAGCAGGACATGGCCTTCTATGCCCGTTCCGGCGGCGGCCTGACCCTTTCGGGCGGCGAACCCCTGTGCAGGGTGAATTTGCCGTAGCTCTGCTGCGCGAGGCCCGCACCCGGCGCATCAAAACCGCCGTTGAAACCTGCGGCATGGTTTCGCCTGAAACCATCCGCGAGGCCGCGCCATATCTCAATTACGTGCTGTTCGACATCAAACACATGGACAGCGCCGAGCACGAAGCGCAGACAGGCCTGCCCAACAGGCATATACTCGAAAACTTCCGCATTCTGGCAGAAGAATTTCCCGATCTGCCCATACTTGCGCGCACGCCGATTATCCCCGGCTTTAACGACAGCGAAGAGGCCGTTACCGCCATTGCCGGATTCCTCAAGCCTTTTGAGCGGGTGGAGTACGAAATGTTGCCCTACCATCGCCTTGGTACGCAGAAATACCAGTTTCTGGACAGACCCGTGCCCATGGGCGATGTAAAACTGGCAACGGAGCACATGAACAGGCTTCAGGCTGTTGCGCAGACCATTCTGGGCGATCGGCTCCGCGTACCGCACTGATAACCCTTTACCCCCCCGATTGACCTATGGCATGCAGATCTTCCGAGCTTCTATCAAAACATGTGGAGCGTATACTCGATGCCCTGCCTGAAGGCGTCTTTATAAGTGATGCCGCTGGCACCAGCCTGCAGGTTAACCGCATGTACGAGCAGCTGACCGGGCTGACCCAGGAACAGATACGCGGCAAAAATGTGCGCGATCTGGTACAGGAAGGCACGTTTGACTGTATTCTGAACCCGGAAATAGTGCGCACGGGCAGGCCCACCACCCATGTGCAACAGCTCAAAAACGGCAAAAAGCTCGTGCTTACGGGCTTTCCCGTTTTTGATGCCAAGGGGGATCTGTGCCTGGTGGTCACGTTTGCGCGCGATGTCACCCTGCTCGCCCAGTTGCAGGATCAGGTGGCCGGACAGTGCAAGCTCATTGACCAGATTAACGACCAGTTGGCGTACATTGCGCAGGGCGCGGCAAAATCGCGCGAGCCTGTATATGCCAGCCGGGCAATGGGCGATGTGGTTTCCCTGCTGCGCCGCTTTGCGGACACGGACGCGACCGTGCTTATTCTGGGCGAAACGGGCGCGGGCAAAGACGTGTTTGCCCGCTACACCCACTCCCAGTCGACGCGCAACGACAAAATCCTGCTCAAGGTCGACTGCGGCGGCATTTCAGAATCTCTCACAGAATCCGAACTGTTCGGCTACATGCCGGGGGCCTTCACGGGCGCATCCAACAAGGGCAAGGCCGGATATTTTGAAATTGCCGATGGCAGCACGATTTTTCTGGATGAAGTAGGCGAGTTGCCGCTTTCCATGCAGACGCGGCTCTTGCGCGTGCTTCAGGACGGCGAAATCATGCGGGTGGGGGCCTCCAGCCCGCGCAAGGTGGACGTGCGCATCATTGCCGCCACCAACCGCGATCTGGCCGAAAGCGTGGAGGCCGGGACATTCCGCCGCGACCTGTACTACCGCCTCAACGTGGCCACGGTGCGCATTCCGCCCCTGCGCGAAAGGCAGGAAGACGTACGCCCCCTGGCAGAACACTACCTCGCCCAATACACGGCCAAATACCACAAGGCCATGGCCTTTATGGACGTGACCCTGGACATCATGACGGCCTATTCCTGGCCCGGCAACGTGCGCGAGCTGCAAAACCTTGTGCACAGTCTGGTCATCACGCTGAGCGGGCCGCTGATTTCCCCGCGCGATCTGCCGCCGCAGATATCCGGAGCGCCCCGCGAGGCCTCGTGCTATACCGAGGACATCCTCGCCGCCCGCCGCCCCCTGCGCGACATCATGGCCGAAATGGAACGGGATTTTCTGCTCAAGGCTATTGAAGTGCACGGCTCTGTGCAGCGCGTGGCTGAGCTGTTCCAGATCAACCGCAGCACGGTGTTCCGCAAGTTGCAGGGCGCACGGCGGATTGACTGATGCGGCCCGACGGCATGGCTGGCAACATATCTGACGACACGGCTGGCGGCCTCGCTGACGGCAAGAACAGCGGAACATCCGGCGTCAGACGGGCATCCCCCCTGGTAGTGGCGGCCTTGACGAGCCTGGTTATGGTTCTCTTTGCCGCCAATTCCCTGCTCTGCCGTTTTGCGCTTGCCGAAGGGCAAAACGCCCAGCCCCTGAATCCCTCTGTATATACGGCCCTGAGGGCCATTTCTGCCGCCGCCATGCTCTGGCTGCTCCAACTGCGGCGTGGCGGTAACCCCTTGCGCGCTGGCAGCTGGGGCGCGGCGCTGGCGCTGTTTGGCTACATGGCCTGTTTTTCATGGGCTTATGTGCGGCTGTCTGCCGGGGCGGGGGCTCTGGTTATTGCCGTGGCTGTACAGGCTGGCATGCTCGTGGCCGGGCTGAGGCTTGGGCAACATCCCGGCAAGGCCCAGAGCCTGGGCATAGGGCTTGCCATGGCGGGGCTTGTCTACCTGCTGCTTCCAGGTCTTGATGCACCGCCAGCAGGGGCGGCTACAGTGATTTTCTGCTCTGGTCTGTGCTGGGCTGCCTACACAATCTACGGAAGGGACGGCGGCAATGCCGCTGCGGCCACGGCTGGCAATTTTATCCGTTGCGTTCCGTTAGCTGTCGCACTGCTGGCATGGGCTGTGGCCTTTGACCATGCGGGAATGCCTGCCTCATGGTCATGGACAGGCGTTGTCTGCGCCCTGGCAGCCGGGGCTCTGGCTTCTGCCCTTGGCTATGTGCTCTGGTATGCGGTCTTGCGCTGGCTCACTGTGCCCTCGGCGGCTGTGGTGCAGTTGAGCGTACCGCTCATCACTGCCATTGGCGGCAATCTGCTCATAAACGAAGCTCTGGGGCTGCGATTGCTGGTGAGCGCCCTTGCCATTCTGGGCGGCATTTTCTGCGCTACTGCCCTGCCCCATCTGCTGCGAAGACCCTGAACAAGCCAACTGTGCGCCTGCGCCACCCCCAGTTTGGCGGTGATAAAACCCGCCGCTCAAGACGCGTAGGCGCTACTTTGCAGATGCGGACAGCAGATTGGCCAGGATGACTTCCGTCACACGGTAAAAAACTTCAAGGTCTGCATCGGGTATGCCCGTCAGGGCTTCCGTGCGCAACTGTGTGCCAATATTCAGGATATCTGCGATGACGTTGTCAGCCTTGGGGGTCAGGCAGATACGTCTGGCGCGTCTGTCGCC
>JASGGT010000186.1:0-3590 GCA_047602655.1 Desulfovibrio sp.
TCTGGCGGGGGTGGAGGCGGCGGCCTGTAAACGGTACTACGACTCAGGGTTACGTTCTTTCGTGACAAGCAAGCAATGGAAAAAGGACTGTTTTTCATGTCATTTAATGTAATAGATCTGGATACCTGGAAAAGAAAATCTTATTATCAGCATTACGTTCATACTGTTCGTTGCACTTACAGCATCACAGTAAATATAGAAATTGATTCACTTGTAAAAGAATTGAAGCTTCGTGGAATTAAGGCATACCCAGCTCAAATATACATGCTTTCATGCGCCGTTAATAAATTTCAAGAATTTAAAATGGCCATAAACACTCGCGGAGAGCTTGGCTGTTGGGAATCAACAAACCCGAGTTACACAATTTTGAACAAGAAAACTGAAACTTTCAGCAGCATATTCACGCCATTTGATAGTAATTTCTATAAGTTTTATGACAACTGCATTCACGACATGGAAAAATACGGCGACTCAGATACGCTGTTTCCGCAACCCGACATGCCTGAAAACCTGTTCACGGTTTCATCCTTTCCCTGGCACAGCTTCACCGCTTTCAATCTGAATGTTTACGGCGAGGGAACATACCTCCCGCCCATTTTTACGATTGGACGTTATCTGGAACAAAACGGAAAGACACACATGCCGCTTTCCATCCAAGTGCATCACGCAGTGTGCGACGGCTATCATGTGGGAAAATTTATAGATGCCATGCAAGGCCTGGCCCAGAACTTCAGCGATTGGCTATGACCAGATTGATTGCCCCGGCATTTCCTCCTTGACCACTTTTTATTTGTCTATATATTAACAAAAAAGAGCAAAAAAGTATCATTTATGAGCAAATCATCAGCCTCCATAGATGCCCTGCCACCCAGAGTTCTGGCAAAGATTGAAGACCTGGGGCGCAGAATAAAGCTGGCGCGAAAGCGCCGGGGTCTGACCCTGAACGAAATGGCCAGACTCATGATGATTTCTGTTGGCTCGCTCAGAAGGCTCGAAAACGGCACGCCAGGCACGAGCATCGGGACGCTCGCGACGGCCCTGCTCACCCTCGGCCTTGAAAACGACATGGACAACGTGGCCGCCATGGAAACGGACATGATCGGCCTTGCCCACGAACGCAGGCGGCTTGCAGGCAAAGCGGACGACAAGAACAAAATTTCCTACGATTTTTAAGGGAGACTGGTCATGCCAACCCGCGTGGCGTATGTGCATATGCACCTTGGAGGCAGCTTTGTTGTTGCCGGACGCCTGCGCTATATTCAGGATGGCCGCTTCAGCCAGTGCCTCTTTGAGTATTCCAACCGCTATCTGGAGCGGCCTGACGCGGTGGCCGTCGATCCCGTTGCGCTGCCCCTGCAACGGGAACACACCTACGAAGGCCCGCTGGGCGGCGCGCTCTTTAACGGCCTGCGCGATGCCTGCCCTGACGACTGGGGCCGTCACGTTCTTGATATCGCCGCCGAAGCCTCAGGCTCCCACCTAGGCGAATTTGACTACATGCTCTACGCCGGGCCGGACAGAATCGGCGCGCTCGGTTTCAGCGGCGCGCCCGATGCCGCCCCCTTTACGGATACGCCGCCCGGGCAAAGGAGTCCCCGAGCGGAACGACCTGCGGGGCACGTCCTTGCCACGGATGCCACGGATGCCATGGAACAGGCGGACGAGCTCATTCTCAGTACAGGCGCTTTTTTATGCGCGGTTCTTCCATTGGCGGGGCAAGGCCCAAGGCCTCCTTTGAGCAGGACGGCAGGTTCTGGATTGCAAAATTCAGCAAGGAGCGCGAAGCCTGGCCCACCTGCCGCATTGAGCATGCAAGTATGCTCCTTGCCGAAAAGTGCGGCATCAACGTGCCGGAAACAAAGCGCATTACGATTCTGGGCAACCGCGATATCCTTCTGGTTGAGCGTTTTGACCGCCAGATACTCAAGGGCACTCTGCACCGCCTGCCCTTTGTTTCGGCCATGACCCTCATTGGTGCGGCAGGGCCGGAGGCGTTTGCTGGCTACGCCGACATCGTTACAGCCATGCGGCGGGATTTTTACAGCGCCGGGGCCACGCGCAGTGATATCCACGAACTGTATCGGCGCATGCTCTTCAACGTTTTCTGCAACAATTCAGACGATCATCTGCGTAATCACGGTTTTCTGCATCTGGCTGACCAGAATGGCCGATCCGGCTGGCGGCTCTCCCCGGCGTATGATGTGGTGCCGCAGCCCATCATGGACGATTCCCCGCGGGCCTTGCACCTGAGCGTGGGGCCGGATGGCCGGCGCGCAACCGTGGACAATGCGCTGGCCGCGGCCCGGCACTTTGGCCTTGCTCCCGATGAAGCGCAGATTATTGCGGATGAAATCCGGGGGACAATCAGGCAAAACTGGGAGGCCCTGCACTTGAGCGCCGGTGTGCCGCAGCGCAACCTTGCAGAAGTGCGCAACTGCTACGCCCTCGCCCTGCTGCCGGATGCAGCGTCTGCCTGACCCACGGCTCCTCCCCGCGCAACATGTCATTGGCGACCGCGCCAGCAAAAAACGACCTGCCCTGCCGCGCCAATGTCGGCAAAGCAGGTCGTCCTGCAACAGTCACCTCGCAAAATCAGCCTACCACGCGGCCTGCACCGCTTCCCTGGCCAGCCGGAGCATGCTTTCCGGCGCAATGCCAAGGGCCAGAACCAGCCCCACAAGGCATATGCCTGCCATACGCGCGCCAGCGTGCGGCACGATGGGTTCCGCATCATGCTGCGCGGCCTCGGTATACACGGCGCGCACCACCTGCAAATAATAGTATATGCCAATGGCCGTATTGATGGCGGCAATGATAACCAGGGCCGTATGCCCCGCCCGCCACGCGCCTGTCAGCAGCATGAACTTGCCCATAAAGCCCACAAAGGGCGGAATGCCCGCCAGAGCAAACATGCTCACGCCAAGCACAAAGGCCAGCATGGGCGAGCGCCGCGAAAGGCCGTTCAGATCCTTGATGCTCAGATTCCGCCCATCGGGCGACACCACGCACAGCACCAGAAATGCCGCCAGCATCATAAACAGATAGCCCGTGGCATAGTAGAGCGCCGTGGCAATGCCCCAGCCTTGCAGGGTCGCCATGCCCATCAGAATATACCCGGCATGCGCTATGCCCGAAAAGCCCAACATGCGCTTGACGTCGGTCTGCACCAGCGCCGTGAGGTTGCCGTAGCACATGGAGGCAATGGAAAGCCCGGTCAGCAGCAGCGCCACGTGCCCCTCGCCGGGATATGCCATGGAGCAGAACCGCGCCAGCACGGCCACGGCCACAATCTTGGGTATGGAGGCGATAAAGGCCGTGGTGTCGTTGGATGCGCCCTGATACACGTCCGGCGCCCAGAAGTGGAAGGGAAATACCGCCAGCTTGAAAAACATGCCGCAAAAGAGCATCAGCAGCCCCACCAGAGGGGCGGCATGTGATCCTGCTGTCCGCATGGCTGGCAATATCTGGTCAAGATAGGTGCTGCCCGCGATGCCAAAAATCCAACTCATGCCAAAGAGCATGATGCCAGATGCCGTCACGCCAAAGAGCAGATACTTGATGGCCGCCTCCATGCGCGCGCCCATGGAGGC
>JASGGT010000187.1:0-3545 GCA_047602655.1 Desulfovibrio sp.
CTCCTGTGGGGCTTGAACCTTGCCCACGGGAACACGGTATGAAAAAGCGCATAAGATGGGTGTTAAACTTAGGGTGGGAGTATAAAATTTGTATTAAGGTTGATGACTGCTTTCGGCGGCAGCCTCTCTTGACATTGTTCAATTGGTGTTGAATTATTGCCCAATGGAAACAAAAAAAGCCACACAGGTGTTTGAAGCCCTTACGTCCGAGGCGCGCCTCAGCATTTTTCGCCTGCTGGTCAAGCATGCCCCTGACGGGCTGGTGGCGGGGGAGCTTTCCCGTCTGGCGGATATCCCCAAGACCAACCTTTCTTTTCATCTGAAAACCCTTGTTCACAGCGGGCTTGCCAGTATGGAGCGGGAAGGGCGCAATACGCGCTACAGGGCAAATATCCCTTTGATGCTTGAAACCATAGCCTACCTGACTGCCGAGTGCTGTTCCGGCCATCCCGAGCAGTGCAGGGCGTATCGCCGTGAGAGTTGTGTGGATGCGGTGTTTCTGCCCGACTGTTGCGGGGACAAAACCTCTGACCCGGAGAGCGGCCATGAGTGATGCTGAAAAAACTGCACACAAGGAACAGGTGCGCGAAACAGTACGCGCCGGATACGCGGCTATTGCCACAGGACAGAGCGTCGGTTGCTGCGGCGGCTCATGTAATACCCATGACCCTGCACGGCTGGCGCAGGCCATAGGCTATGCGGCTGAAGACCTCGCCAATCTGCCGGAAGGGGCAAACATGGGGCTTTCGTGCGGCAATCCTGTGGCCATAGCAGCATTGCGGGAAGGGCAGACCGTGCTTGACCTTGGCAGCGGCGGCGGCTTTGACGTTTTTCAGGCTGGTGAAATGGTTAAGGGGGGCGGGCGTGTCATCGGCGTTGACATGACGCCGGAAATGCTCGCCAAAGCCCGCAAAAATATTGATTTTTATCAGAAGCGCACTGGGCTTAGCAATGTGGAGTTCCGCCTTGGCGAAATTGAGTATTTGCCTGTGCCGGATGCTTGCGTTGATGTGGTTCTTTCCAATTGCGTCATCAACCTTTCGCCAGACAAGCCACAGGTATGGCGCGAAGTCTTTCGGGTATTGAAGCCCGGTGGCAAGGTGTCTGTTTCAGATCTGGCGCTGCTGAAACCACTGCCGGATGACATCCGTGAAATGGCGGTAGCGCTGGTAGGCTGTGTGGCTGGTGCCGTGTTGGTAAGCGAAACCAGGACAATGCTTGATGAAGCGGGTTTTTCCTCCATAGAACTCACGCCAAAGCCCGACTATGTGCGGAACATGCAGAACTGGAATGATCCATTGTACAGGCAGATCGCAGAGGCGCTGCCCAAGGGCGAGGAAATGGCGGATTATATTGTCAGCCTCTCCATTGAAGCCAGAAAGTAGAGGTATGCATGAACATCCTCTTTTTGTGCACGGGCAATTCCTGCCGTTCGATCATTGCCGAGGCTCTTTTCCGCTCCCTGGCTCCAGCGGGGGTGACTGCCCAGAGCGCGGGCAGCAAGCCTGCGGGCTATGTGCACCCCCGCGCGCTTGAGGCACTGGTCGAGGCTGGAATTTCTGCCCAAGGCCTTGCAAGCAAATCATGGGATGATCTGCCGGAAAAACCCTCGGTGGTCATAACCCTGTGCGCCGATGCGGCGGGTGAAGCCTGCCCTGTGTATTTTGGCTCTGTGGTGCGCAGCCACTGGGGCATGCCCGATCCCGCCAAAGTGCAGGGGGATGAGGCCGCAATCCGGGCTGCCTTTGGCGAAACGCTGGACGTGCTTCGCAGGCGTATTACGGCTCTGGTGCAGGCGCTTGCCGCGCAGCCGGACGTGGACGCCAACGCTCTGAAAAACACTCTTGACGGCATCGCCGCGCGCTAAGGGGCAGAAATTATGAGTCAGTCAACTTTGCAGCGACTTTCATTTCTCGACAGATTCCTGACCCTGTGGATTTTTCTCGCCATGTTTGCGGGCGTGGGGCTTGGCTGGGCAGCGCCGGGCGTAAAGAATGTCATCAACTTTTTTCAGGTTGGCACCACCAACATTCCCATTGCCATCGGCCTTATCCTGATGATGTATCCTCCGCTGGCGAAAGTGAAGTACGAGCAGCTTGGCCAGGTATTTCGCAATAAAAAGGTCTTGCTGCTTTCGCTGGTGCAAAACTGGGTGATCGGCCCGGTTCTTATGTTCTTGCTGGCGATAACCTTTCTTTCCGGCAACAACAGCTACATGGTGGGGCTTATACTGATCGGTCTGGCCCGGTGCATTGCCATGGTCATCGTGTGGAACGATCTTGCCGGAGGCGACAGGGAGTATTGCGCGGGGCTTGTGGCCTTTAACGCCATATTTCAGGTGCTGTTTTTCTCTGTCTACGCCTATGTGTTCATCACCGTGCTGCCCGGTTGGCTTGGCCTTTCGGGCGCGGTTGTGGATGTGAGCATGGGGCAGATTGCTGAAAGCGTGTTCGTTTATCTTGGCATTCCCTTTATCGGGGGCATTGCGTCCCGCTTCTACGGACTCAAGGTCAAGGGACTGGACTGGTATGAGAATATTTTTATTCCGCGTATCAGCCCCTGGACGTTGCGGGCGCTGCTGTTCACCATTGTTGTGATGTTCTCCCTCAAGGGAGAGTATATTGTGCAGCTTCCGATGGATGTGGTGAAGGTTGCCATCCCGCTGCTGGTGTACTTTCTTATCATGTTCCTGCTTTCATTCTACCTTTCGTGGCGGGCAGGGGCGAACTACGAGCAGTCGGCCACGCTGTCGTTTACCGCTGCGTCCAACAACTTTGAGCTGGCCATTGCCGTGGCCATCGCCGTTTTCGGCCTCAATTCCGGTGAGGCATTTGTGGCGGTTATCGGCCCCCTGGTGGAAGTTCCGGTGCTGATCGCCCTCGTGAATGTGGCCCTGTACATTCGCCGCAGGTATTTTGCCGGGCGGGAAACTGCCTGATTGCCCTTTTCGCAGGAATTTTTGCTGATCTGGCCGATTGAAGCCAAGCCTGTAAGTAAAGAAGGCCGCCTAAAAGGCGGCCTTCTGCGTTCAATGCGTATTGCTAATCACCGCTCGATGCGTTCTGGCAGATTGAAAATGATGGTCAGCCCCTTGGGGAGAGGTTCTGGCGGCGGGAGCCGCACGCCGCTTCTCTGGGTTCGCACCAGGGCGTTCTGGGCGGAGTTGTCAAAAAACTTGTTCCCGGAGCTTTTTATAAGCTTGTATGCTACAATTTCTCCGTCTGGCGAGACATCCACATCTATTGTGCAAGACATCTGTTCATCCTTTGGTGATGAAAATGCCCAATACTGACGCACCGTCTCCATAAAATTATGAATGTAGTTTTCCATTGGCGACATGCTTCTGGTTTCTGCAATAGGATTTTTTTCCTTGGGTGCAGATATTGAAGGTGGAGCTGAACTTCTTGCACAGGAACATAAGAGCAGAAAAGTTAAAGTAATATGAAATAACATCCTGATGCCATTGTGTATACGCATTGAGATTTTTCCATAAAACGGGGTTGCAAAGAGATTAATCGGTAAAGAACACGCACATTTTTTTACGC
>JASGGT010000188.1:0-3506 GCA_047602655.1 Desulfovibrio sp.
ATCTGCTCGTATTTCTTAGTGCGCAGGGTGGCGTAAATAGGCTGTGTGCCGGCGGGAAGTTCATCCGTACCGGTGGGCGCCAGAAGGTAAAGCCGACCATCGTCGCCGCCGATATAAACGCGCTCACCAACTTCGCACAGGCTGCGCATGGCAACCGGGAATTGCAGCTCAGTCCAAGCGCCACCGCCCTGCATTGGGTGGTACAGGGCGACCACAGAAGCCGCGCCGCTGCGCACGATGAACCAAAGTTGGCCCAGGTTGCGCACCCACTGCACCGTTGCTTGTGTCGCCTTGCGTGCCATGCCAGCAATGAGCGGGCGCACCTTGGGGCCAATCTTGGTATCAACGGCGATGTCGCCGTATGCCCCAGCAGCAGAAGGGGAGAGCGATTGCGCGCCGTCCGAATCCAGAAAGAAAACTGTGTCAGCAACCCCGGCCATGCCGTGTAGGCCCACGGCGCAAGAAGTCTGCGAAAGCTGCGAGCCTGACCAGTTGGCCGTCGTGCCGCTGGTCGAGATCATGTGCAGGCGCTTTTGCGTGATGTTGCCCGCGCTGTCCTTGTGCACCTTAGAAACGATCAGGGTCGTGTACAGGGCCACCATGGCGTTTATGGTCATGCCGTCACCGAAGCCAGCTGGGATGATTACGGCGTTGCCAGGGGAAACGGTATCCCACTTGTCGTACTGCTCTGGTTCGCTGAAAAATACCGCGTCAGGGCTGCTCAGGCTGTTACAGACAACCCTGTTGGCAATCGTGGCCACAACCGTAGGCTTGGCCGGGCTGCCCTGAATCTCGTTGATGGTCGAACCGTCCCACGCCACCAGCCCACCGTTGCGCCCGTCAGCGATAAGGAGCACGCCGTCAAAGGACAGCAGGCCCGGCGCATTGCCGCCGCTGGTTTCGAGGTCGAGAACCTTCACCCATGCTGGCGTAGATCCGCTTTCATCCAGTCTGTACAGGGCATCCGCGCTATTCGTTGTGGTCGTTGCCGCAAGGAGGTGCGCCGTGCCGTCTGCCATGACATGATAGTGCAGCTTGGATATGCCAGCAGGCAGGGCCGGGGCCGTGGTCAGTGCCAGCCCGTAGCGCGTCACAAGCCCGTTAATATTCGGCTCATACCACAGGTTATAAGCGCGGGTCAGGGCATTATCATTCAGTGCGGCCGGGGCCATGGAAAGGTCTATTCCACGGTCAGGCACGCACTGCATGACCTTCACCGTCTGCTGCTTGCGGCTGTGCGCGGGCATTATGCCAACCAGCCTTTTGGCTCTTTCACGGTGGGGTTCCGCGAGATGGCCAGGGTAAGCATGTTGTTTTCCAAGTCCTGCATGAGCTGCATATCTTGCGAAACGGTCATTTCGTCGTAGTTCGCCAGCCTCAGGCGCACATAGTCGCACAAGGGGCCGTCAAATATGCCATTCCACGGCATGGTAGAGGCCGTGCTGGTCAAATCTGCTGGGGCCTTCCAGTAGCGCAGGGTGAGCTGCGTGTCAGCCGTTGGCGCGTTCTTTACGCTGCCGTTGCTGCCGTCAACGGCCCAAACAGCAAGGGGGATGGTCGCAGTGATGGTTTCAAGCTCCTCAGCGCCCTTGAGCGTGACGATCTTCCCAGACTGATACAGACCAACGACGCCGCGAAAATCGGCAGGCAGGGGGAAGCTGTCAGCGCCCGCAACAATGGTGAACACAGTGCGGCCCATGCCGTAATCAAGGGCGTTGCGCTTGAATATTGCCAGCATGCGCTGAATGGCGCGGTTAAGCTCACTCAAGATGAACTTATCGCTCCATCGCGTGCTCTGCTGGTCGCCCAGGCCGCCCCTGATGATGTAAAGCGCGTCGTTGGCAAGGCTCATGGCTAATTCACCCTGATTTGTGCGTTCCGCTGGTTGCCGCTGTCGATGGCCTGCACCGTGCGATATTCTGGATGTTCGCTTAGGTACTTTTTTAGATCCGCGCCCGTCAGGTACTCGCCGCGCGCCTCGTATTCGCGCATGAGGTCAAAATAGACGGCGGCGGGAATCTCACCCACAACGCGGTGGGTTCCGCCCTTGCTCATGCCATTGCGGGATTCGGCCTTCACGGCCTGTGCATACTGGCAAACATCCATGTTGATAACGGCATCCGGCCCGGTAATGTTGCTCATGTGCTGTCCTTATTGACTAGGCGGCCCCCGCGCCGCCATGCCATCGTTGGTTATTAGGCGGGCATCACGCGGGTCAGGTTGGTGATCGCGCCCAGGCCCTTCTGTGTGCGACACTTGAGGGTCATTTCAGTGACCAGCATGCGCTTTTCGGAGTCGCCGGTGGTAGCCAAGGGAGTTTCCTTGACCGGGCGCAGGGTCATGCGGCTGAAAATGTCCTTCTTGTAGACAAGAATTTTGTCGTACTTCGTGCCGGAAACGTCGGTGGGGGCAATGAACCGCTCGGCCATAACGGCAACGGTGCCCATGTCGGTTTCGATAACACGAATGGACATCGTGACCTTTTTTTCGCTGGCGTTCTGGTTGATGGTCAGGCGACCACCATCCGTAAACGCGCTGATCTTGCGCTTCTGGGTCATGGGGCAAAGCACGGTGTCGGCTTCCACACCCTGATCCCACACAGCCTGGAGCACTCCGAGCAAGATGTCTTCGGTAATGTGGTTGGTGGCGGCAGGAGAGGCCGAGAACGTGTAATAACGCCCGTCCGTGGTGTTCACCCACGAAAAAGCGCCCTTCAGCTTGCGCGGAGTGCTGCCGCTGCCGGAACTCTGCACGCCGTTGAGCAGGGCGTACTCCATGTCGCGGGAAAGTTCCTTGGTCTTAAGCATGCGCAGGCGGCCCAGCTCGGAGGTGCGGCCATACTTCTGAACGGTTTCAGCCGTGTTGGACACGGCGAAATCCTTTTCGAAAATCTGGCAGTAGTTGCCGGTGCGGGCCGGTTCGGTTCCTTCGGCGGGGGTAACGTCAAAGCCTTCGATGTGGGCGTTTTCGGCGGCGGCAGCCAGGTCGTCTTCAAGCCATTCTTCATAGACCTGAACGGCTTTTTCCTTGCTCATGTTGGCCATGAACGGGGTGTCCGTGGGCGAAAAAAGCCCAATGTTGTCGTCTACCGAGGGCTTCTGCGAATTGGAGAAGCCAGAGGTATAGGTGTTGGTGACGACCGAAGCGAGAGCGGTAGACATATGCCTATCCTTCCTTCTGGTTACTGGTTATCAAAAAGGAGGTTGAACCCGTTGGGGTCGCCGTCCAAAGCCTTAGCCAGTCCAACACGCGCCCTTTCCGCTACTGTCGGCGCGGCGGCTGCCGAACTTTCCAACTTGGGTGCGTGAGGAACAGTTTGCACAGGCTGCGGCGCGGCTGCGGCCTGTTTCTGAGCGTTTTTCAGCGCAGCTTTGAACTTGCCAAACCACTGGCCGTAAAGCTCAGGATCGGCCTTGAGCCGGGCGTCAATATCTGCCGCCTGCTGCATGGAGATCGCGCCCTCGTTGACCTTGGCTTGCAGGTTCTGCGTCATAAGACTGTTCACC
>JASGGT010000189.1:0-3467 GCA_047602655.1 Desulfovibrio sp.
GCATTTTCAGACCGGCCTCGCGCAGGTCGGCCCAGGCTTCCTCGGAACTCAGCGCCTCAATCATAAAGAAAAAAGGCAGCGGCACCCGGCGCTTGAGGCGCTCGGTTACGTTGCGTATCTGGCGCGTGGTCATTGTTTCTTCCCCATCAAGGGTCAGGGGCAAGCCTACCACCACCGCTTCTGCCCCGGCCTCGGCAATACGCTCGGCTAGAGCGGCCAGAAAGGCCTTGCGGTCGGTAAAATCCTCAAGCCGCAGAGTAGCCAGCGGAAAGGCCAGCCGTCCCTCAGGGTCGGATGCGGCAAGGCCCGTGCGGGCCAGACCGTAATCAACGGCAACGAATTTCACTGCAAGCCTCGTTGTGCGCGGCGCGGTTGCCAGCGGGTGCGGCCATACCTAAGAAAATGCATTCTCAAAGGCAAGGTGGTCTAAATGATGCCCAGCAGCGACAGCAGGCCAAGGGCGCTGCCGCTGACCAGCGGCCCAAGCACAAGCCCAAGCGCCCCGGTGAACAGCAACAACAAAAGAATGACAAATCCGTAACGCTCCACACTCAGGTAACGATATGCGGCGTTTGGGGGCAGAAAATAGGCCACAACCTTGCTGCCGTCCAGTGGAGGAATGGGCATCAGATTGAGCCAGCCCAGCCCGAAGTTAATGATCACGCCTGTCTGGATGGTCTTGAGCGCAAAGACGTAACTTGTGCTGCCCATCCATTGCTGCGGCGGAAAAATATGCAGCACGGCCCACAGCAAAAGGCCAAAAAGCCCTGCCAGTAAAAAGTTTGTGAGCGGCCCGGCAAGAGCCACCAGCATCATGTCTTTTGCGGGATTGCGGAAGTAACGGGGATTGATTGGTACTGGCTTGGCCCAGCCGAACACGAAGGCCCCGGAAAGGCTGGTCAGCACAAAGGCCAGCAATCCCATGGGGTCAATGTGCGGCAGGGGATTCAGGGTGAGCCGCCCCATAAATTTAGCGGTGGGGTCGCCGCAGCGAAAGGCCACCCATCCGTGGGCCACTTCGTGCAGAATGATGCCCAGAAGAGCGGGTACAGCGGCTACCGCCAGGGTGCTCAGCACCTGGGAAAGGTCTAGGTTCAGCATATGTTGCGGGTACCATTTTCCTCTTGGCGCGGCAAGGTCGGGCCTAGCCCGAGGAGGCTACCTTGCGCACCAGCAGATCGTCGTTGGGCCAGATGTGGCGGTCAGGCGTAAGCAACTGGCCGTTGCGGGCCACAAGGGCGGTTTCTTCAGCAAGACCAAGGGCTGCAAGCAGCTGGCGCGAGGTCTTGGGGCGGGGCAGGGAAAGATATTTTTCTTCCGGCTGCACCAGCACGGTCACGCGCGCGCCGGTGTGTTCCGGCTTGACCACCTGTACATGAGCGGCGCGCGCAGCGGGGGCGGCTGCGGCCTCGGTTGCCTGGGCATCGGTAGCCGGGGTGGCGGTGTCAGTCATGCAATACTCCTAGAGGTATTCTTCGAGCAGCGCGCAGGTATGGCAAACCAGCGGCGCACAGGTTTTGATGAAAAGATCGTTCTGTTTGACAGCGGCCATGCCCTCGGGCGTGGTAAGGTCATGCCCCAGAATTCCCCGGCACTGCAAGCAGCCGTGAGCCTTGGCAAAAGCTTCGGTAAAGGCGTCGCGCCGGGCATAGAAGGCCTCTTTCTGTGGGCGTGGACATGGGCCGCTCGGGCCGTGCAGCATGCCCAGCACCATGAGCGAGCCGGAAACACATCCGCATACTTCGGCCTTGCCCATGCCGGAGCCGAAGGCCGAGGCAATGCGCATGGCTGTCTCTTCCGTCAGGCCAAGCCTGTCGGCAAAGTGGGCCAGCACCTGCTGGGCGCAGATAATACCCATATTGAAATCTTCTTGCACTTCTTCGAGTTCAGGAGGGGTAGCCATGCGTTATCCTTATGTGCAGAAATAATAAACAAGGGTCACAACAGTCATACTGGCGGCGCGCAGCCCCTGATTGGCGAGGATAAGCCTCAAGGCCAGCGCCGGCCGGAAAAAGCCCGCGTAGGAAGGCAGCTGGTGGCGTATGGCCCGCATGGGCGTGGAAAGAATATTGCCCACCATAAGGGCCAGCACAACATCGCGCGGGGAAAGCCCGCCAGTTTGCAGCACGCTGCCCGCTGCGCCAAGGGCGGCGCCAAGCTCCGCCGCAAGATGCAGTACAATGATGCCCATGGCCTGCGGCTTCAAAAAAGAGAGCCAGCCCATGTGATCAGCCAGCCAAGCCTCTGCCAGGGCAAAATAGCCGTAGCGTTGCATGCAGAACATAAGCACGTAAATGGGCGCCGTGAAGTACACCAGCTTGGGAAGACGCCGCAAAAAGCGCCGCCAGGCCTTGTTCAGGGCTTCGCGCCAGGATGTGCCAGCCTGCTTGATACTCTGGCAGGCGATGCAGCCCGGCGGTGGCGGCGGCAGCAGCCATCGTGAAAGCACAACGGTAAAGCCCGTGCGCCCTGCGGCGGCAATAAAGGTAAGTCCCACGTACACCAGGGCAGGAGTTCCCAATACCGGCCATGTGAGCAGAAAAATGGTGGGCGTGTGTACAAGGTATGCTGGCAGGCTGTTGAACAGGTTTGCCAGCATAAGCTCGTTACTCGAAAGCTCGCCCAGATTATGGCTGTCAGAGAGCAGGCCGTTGGCGGCGGCGGGGGACACAAAGGCCAGCGAAAAACTCGCGCCCGCAACTTCGCGCAAATGGGCGGTCTGGGCCAGAGGCGCGGCAAGCCGAGCAAGATGGCGCGTCCAGCGCAGGGCCTCCAGCAGGTTTGCCACAAGCAGGCCCACCGCCAGCCCCAGCAGCAGACGCAGCAAGGGCCAGCCCAGGGAATGCCAGAGGCTTGCGAGTGTGAGTGCGGTATCTGGGGAAGTTGCTGTCATGCTGATGGGCTTGGCGCTGCCGGAAGCTGAAATGCGGAACAGTCAAAGATTGGTGCGCCCCTGCGGTTACATCCGCAAGGGCAAAAACAGGGGTTCATCGTGGCTAGGGATTATAGCCCGTGTCTGGGGGCAGATCCCTGCGGCCAGCTTCTGCGCGGGCCAGAACATCGCAACGTTCGTTTTCAGGGTGCCCGGCATGGCCTTTCAGCCAGCGCATGCGCACCTTGTGGGTGGCAAGCAGGGGCAACAGGCGCTTCCACAGATCCACATTGAGGGCGGGTTTTTTGTCGCTCTTGATCCAGCCTTTTTTCTGCCAGCCCCAGACCCAGCGCTTTTCAATGCTGTCGCATACGTATTTTGAGTCGGAGTAGAGCTCGACTTCGCAGGGGTTTTGCAACTGGCTCAGGGCCTCCACAACCGCCAGGATTTCCATGCGGTTGTTGGTGGTCAGCTTGTAGCCGCCGGCAAATTCCTTGCGGTAGTCCTGATCGTCAAGTTTGAGTACGGCGGCCCAGCCGCCGGGGCCGGGATTGCCCAGAAAGTGACCATTCATACTGACGGCTCATGTCTGGGC
>JASGGT010000190.1:0-3457 GCA_047602655.1 Desulfovibrio sp.
ACGACGGTTTTATAATGTTAACTTTTTTATTTTATTAACTCTTTTTTTAAAATATGTGCGGGAATGGGATGACCCGGCTGAGGGCGGCGTGGGATGGGCTGTTATTGACCGCGATGGAATTTCGGCCATTGAATCATGGGTGGATAATGATTATTGCATGCTGCTTGATAAAAACCATATGATTTCTGAGGAATTATGCCGCTGCTTTGGCCTTGACCCTGCTTTTGCATGCCGTGAAAGCGCCGCTAGGCGCTCCCCCTGGGCTTGAACCTCTGCGCTTCTGGCTGTCAGCCGCAGAGGTTCCCGCTTTCCGCCATTGCAGTATTAGCCGTGCAGTTTTTCATTCCCCCCGGACATTCTGCGCATTTTGCGTTGCAGGGTGCGCAGGTTCAGCCCCAGTTCTTCCGCTGCTTTGCCCCGGTGCCAGCGGCACTTTTCAAGCGTTTGCCGGATCATGCGTTCTTCCAGTTGCAGCACGGCCTGCTCAAGGCTGATGCCCTGGGGCGTGTTGAGCAGCAGGTCGGCCCGCCCGGCATCCCCCAGCGAAAGAAGCGCCTCGTCGCCAAAGGCAAGGTAACGGTCAAGAAAGTTGTGCAGCTCGCGCACGTTGCCGGGCCAGTCATACTGCTCCACGGCCAGCCGCACATGGGGCGGCAGAATAAGGTTCAGACCGCGCTTTTCAAGCCACGCCTCCACCAGCAGGGCAATGTCGCCGTGGCGTTCGCGCAGGGGCGGCAGGGTGATGGAAAGCACGTTGACGCGATAATAAAAATCGGAGCGCATGGTTTTTTCGCGCACCATTTTTGAAAGATCCTGGTTAGTTGCCGCGATGAGGCGGAAGGATGATTCCTTGGGCGTATTGCCGCCCACGGGAGTATACATCTTGTTTTCAATGGCCCTGAGCAGTTTGACCTGAAGGTGCAGCGGCAGTTCGCCTATTTCGTCCAGAAACAGCGTGCCGCCGTTAGCCGCGCCTATGTAGCCCTCCTTATTGGCGTGCGCGCCAGAGAACGCCCCCTTCACATGCCCGAAAAATTCGCTCTCCAGCAGTTGCTCGGGGATTGCGCCGCAGTTTACCGGCACATAACGGCCCTTGCGCCCGCTGTATTCATGAATGCTCTTGGCGGCAAGGTCTTTGCCGCAGCCGGTTTCGCCGTAGATGATGACGTTGGAATCGGTTTCTGCCGCCTTGAGTATCTGGCTGTACACGCGGCGCATGGGCTCGCTCTTGCCCACAATGTTGCCGAGACCGTAAAGGTTGATAACAGAGGTGCGCAACTCGCGGTTTTCTTCGCGCAGGGCCATTTCCTGAAATTTCTGCTCGCTCACGTCCATGATCAGGCCTTCGAGATACCGCAGAACTCCCGAATCATCGTACACCCCTTCCCCCTGATCCCATAGCCACTTGATGCGCCCTGAAGGCAGCAAAAGCCGGTACATGACCTGATACGGCTCATGAGCGACAATACTGTCGCGTATGGCTTTGCTGCTGGGGCCGAGGTCGTCGGGGTGGGTCATGCGTTCGATGGTGTTGTGGTGGGCATGCACCATGTCTTCGGCCGGTATCCCCAGCAGCTCGTAACTGCCCTTGCTCACAAACTCCAGTTCATACTGGAGATAATCGCTTTCCGGCGCATCGATATTAAGAACGCGACATCGATAGGCCATGCCGGGCAAGTGATTGAGCAGCCGGCGATAGCTTTTTTCCACATTAATGGGGGGGACTGGGGGTGATGAAAGCATGTGGCGGCAACCTTGCAAAAAATGTCGTTTGTCGCGACACAAATGTCGCTTCCGGGCCGGGATACTAGCGGCATGTGCCATAAAACACAAGCGCGGATGGCGTTGTGAAGCCAAGGGCAATCTGATGGCACTATTAGTGCAATAGGCAGGCCAAATCGCGCGAGGGCAGGGTGCTCTTGCGTTTTTTCAGCCTGGAGGCTTTGAAATGTCACATGAACTCAGTGTTTCTCTCTGCCGCCGCGGCGGCAAGGTGGATCTGGATATGGAGAGCGGCGCGTTTGGCGTGCTCACCATAGACGGCGAAAAGATTCCGCCCGAAGAACGTTACGGCACGGCCAAAAAGCTCCTGGCCGCCTCTGCCCTGTACTGCTATTGCGCCGCTTTGGACAAGGCCCTGGATACGCGCAATGCCAAGTACGACAAAATCGAGGCCAGGGCCACGCTGCATACCGGCACCGATGATCTGGGCCGGGGCAGGGTAACGGGCATAGATATCGACGTTACCGTGCATCTGGATGAAGAGTACGAATTTATCTTTGACCGCGTGGAAAAGATCATGCGTCAAGGCTGCCTGGTTACCGGCTCGCTGGAGGCCGCCTTCCCCGTGAAGTACAACCTCAGGCTCGCCGACGACGAGGATTAGGAGTCCGGCATGTCCGACCAGAAAAAAAGCATGATCGTTGTGGGCGGCGGCCCTGGCGGTTACACGGCTGCTTTTGCGGCAGCCAAGGCCGGAATGGCCGTAACGCTTGTGGAGTGCGCCGAACTTGGCGGCACCTGCCTCAACAACGGTTGCATTCCCACCAAGACCATCAAGTCGTCTGCGGAAGCTCTGGAAATTGCCCAGCAGGCGGTGCAGTTCGGCGTCAAGATTGAAGGCGGCGTCAGCATTGACCCGCAGGCCGTCTACGAGCGCAAGGAGCGTGTTTGCGCCACCCTGCGTTCTGGCCTGGAAAAGACCTGCGCCGCCCTTGGCGTAACTTTGGTGCGCGGCAAGGGGCGCTTGCTTGGCGGCGGCGCGGTGGAGGTGACCGGCGATGGCGCAAGCTCCAGCCTGTCCGCGGATTACGTCATACTGGCAACAGGTTCGCATCCCGTGAACCTGCCGGGCCTGACTGCCGACCACAAGCGCATTCTCACCAGCGACGATGCCCTCAAGCTCACTCATGTGCCTGCCTCCATCATCATTGTGGGCGGCGGCGTCATTGGCTGCGAGCTGGCCTGCATTTATCGGGCTTTTGGTTCCACGGTCACAGTGATTGAAGGGCAGGACAGAATATTGCCCCTGCCTTCGGTGGATGCCGACATCAGCACACTGCTCCAGCGCGAGATGAAAAAGCGCCGCATTGTCTGCGAACTCGGGCAAACGCTCACGCACGTGCGCGTGGATGAAAGCGGCGTCAGCGGCGTACTCGCGGCGTCTCCCTTTACGAGCGGCGCGCCAGCGAGGCCAGAACGCCCCATCAGCGCCGAGATGGTGCTTGTTTCTGTGGGCCGCGCCTCCATGACCGCCGGGCTTGGCCTCAAGGAAGCCGGAGTTGCCACGGACGAACGCGGCTGGATACGTGCTGATGAATACATGCGCACATCCCTGCCCGGCGTGTATGCCATTGGCGATGCCCTTGGCCCTGCGCGCGTCATGCTGGCCCATGTGGCTGCCGCCGAGGCTCTTTGCGCCGTTAGCGACTGCCTGACCGGCGGCAAGGGCGCTCCC
>JASGGT010000020.1:0-27031 GCA_047602655.1 Desulfovibrio sp.
GTATCAGGGCAATGCCGCTGACGTGACAGGCAGCAATGCCTCCGTGCCTGCCCTGCACCTGCCTCAATTGCTGGCCATTGCACTGGGAGCCTCGCCTGAATCTCTGGGCCTGGACAGGCTCATTGTGGCCCCCGATGGACTGAAAAAGGTACTTTCGCTGTAGCAGACAGCGCCATCAATCATAATCTGTACCAAGGGAAATCATGATGAGAATGACACTCAGGTCTCTATGTCTGGCAGTAGTTGGCACGGCCATACTGGCCCTTGCAAGCCTCGCCAGCGCTGCGGAAGTCAGCGTTGTCAGTTCCGGCGGTTTTGCTGCCGCCTACAAGGCGCTTTGCCCGGAGTTTGAAAAAGCCACGGGCGATACCCTCAAATCCGCGTGGGGACCGTCCATGGGCGATACCCACAACGCCATACCCCAGCGTCTGGAACGCGGGGAGTCCATTGACGTGGTCATCATGGTGGGCAATTCGCTCGACAAGCTTGTCAAGGAAGGTAAAGTCGATCCGTCCAGCACCGTACTGCTGGCGCGCTCCAAGGTTGCACTGGCAGTTAAGGCCGGAGCGCCCACCCCTGATATCTCGACCGTGGAAGCCCTTAAGCAGACCATGCTCAATGCCAAAAGCATTGCCTATTCCGACAGCGCCAGCGGCACCTACATCGCCAGGGTTCTGATCCCCAAGCTGGGCCTTACGGAGGCCCTCAAGGACAAGGCCCGCATGATCCCTGCGGAACCTGTGGGCAAGGTTGTGGCCCGTGGCGAAGCCGAGATCGGTTTTCAGCAGCTCAGCGAACTCAAGCCCATTGAAGGTATCCATATTGTGGGTCTGATCCCCGAAGCCGTTCAGGAAGTAACGCTGTTCTCCGCCGGCATGGTCAAGGGGGCCAAAAACCCTGAAGGTGCCAGGGCCCTGCTGAAGTACCTCGCTTCACCCCAGTCTTCCAAAATTATTGACGACACAGGCCTGGAAGCGGCTAACCGCTAACTGTTGATCCCTGATGTAAAAGGCCCCTGCCCGTCATGCGAGCAGGGGCCTTTGCATAAGGCACATGTTTTTTTGCATGCCGCTCAGGCCCAGGCCTGTTCCTGCAAATGCCGCAGACACTTGCCCGCTGTGGCAAAGTCTTTGCGCAGATCGGCATAGTCCGGCACCGTGCGCGCACCGCCCCGGTCATAAAGCACAAGGCCGCCCGCAAAGGTATCCACGTCATCCGGATCGTGGCTGATAATCACGGCTGGGATTGTCAGATCATCCATCAGCTCGAGCAGTTCTTCGCGCAGACGCTCGCGCAGCAATGGGTCAAGCGCGGAAAAAGGCTCATCGAGCAGCAGGAGCAAGGGGTCTGCATTAAGGGCGCGCGCCAAAGCCGCGCGCTGCCGCTGCCCGCCGGATATCTGCGAAGGCAGGTGAGCCGCCAGATGCCCGATGCCCAAACGTTCCAGCATGGCCTGCGCCTTGTCGCGCTCCTCGCCGCGCACCTTCCAGGGCCAGCAGCCCGTGCGCGGATAGGCCACGTTCTGCAACAGGCTCAAATGCGGAAACAGGGCGTAATCCTGAAACATGTAGCCGATGCGGCGCTTCTGCACAGAAACAAACACGCCTTGCGCAGCATCGTACAACGTGCAGTCGCCAATGCGGATGTGCCCTGCGTCTGGCCTGGTCAGCCCCGCCAGACACTGCATGGTCAGGGATTTGCCGGAACCGGATGGGCCAAAAAGCACCGCGCACTTATGCTCGTCGCCGATGTCGTAGCGCACATCCAGATTGAAAGGGGTAACCCCGTTCCTGAAACTTTTTACCAGTCGCAAGGAGATCATCTGCGCCGCCCCTTGAGTTTCACAAGCAGTTCCGCCGCCATCAGCAGGGTCACGCACACTGCGGAGGTAATGAACACAAGCCAGGAGGCCTGAAGGTCATTGCCCGCCTGAAAGGCATCATAGATGGCAAGGGCCAGGGTCTGGGTCTTGCCGGGTATATTGCCCGCAATCATCAGGGTTGCGCCAAATTCGCCCATGCCGCGCGCAAAGGCCAGCATGATGCCCGCAAAAATTCCCTTCCATGCCAGGGGAAGCGATACGCTGATAAACACCCGCCATTCCGAGGCCCCAAGCGTACGGGCCGCGTCCTCCAGGTGTTTGTCCACCTGCTCCAGCGCCGCGCGGGCGGACTTGTAGATAAGCGGAAAAACCACAACAGTGGCTGCAACCACAGCCCCCTGCCAGGAAAAAATCAGATTGATGCCCAGTTCTGCCAGCCCGTGCCCAAAAACGCCGCGCCGCCCCACCAGCAAGATGAGATAATAGCCCAGCACTGTGGGCGGCAGCACCAGCGGCAACGAGCACAGGGCGTCCAGCAGGGCGGGCATGGGGCCTTTTTTACGGGCCAGCCGCCAGGCCGCCAGCGTTGCCACAACAAAGGAAACAGCCGTAGCCGCACCTGCCACGCGCAACGAAAGCTCCAGCGGGCTCCAGATAAACGCTAGGTCAAAATCCATTTCCAACTCTGCCCCCTGCCGCCGACCGGATCCGTTGATGCGTAAAAAAATAATAAAGGCGGTTGCCGATTCTGCCAAAACGGCAACCGCCAGTAAGCACAGTCTATCATTGCAGGCCGGTGCGCAAGGGCACTGGCCACGCATTCAAACTCTACGGCTTGGAGAAGCCGTACTTGGCAAGCACAGCCTGACCTTCAGGCGAAAGCACAAAGTTCAGAAATTCCTGACCCATCTTGGCATCCTTGCCAGTGGTGGCAACGGCAATGGGATAGCTCACGGGGTCGTGGCCTTCCACAATCATGACCACTTCGACCTTGTCCGCCAGCTGTTTGGCATCGGTGCGGTAAACAAAACCGGCATCAACTTCGCCACGGGCCACATAGTCCAGCACCTGGCGTACGCTGTTGCCCAAAATGAGCTGGGGCTGCACGGTTTCCCACAGTTTGGCGGTGTTCAGCGCGTCCTTGGTGTAACGGCCTGCGGGCACGGAATCGGGGTTACCGATGGCAATGCGCTTGAAAGCCTTGATGTCTTCAAGCTTGGCAGGCTTTTTGGAGCCAGCGGGCACGATAAGCACGAGGTCGTTGAGTGCAAAGTTCTTGCGCGTAGCAGGGTCAACAACCTTGGCGGCAACGGCCTTGTCCATGGTGGCCTGGTCGGCAGAGGCAAAAACATCTACGGGCGCACCTTCCTGAATCTGTTTGAGCAGCGGATTGGAGGCAGCGTAATTGGTGTTCACCTGCAAGCCCGTGTGCTTCTTTTCAAACACGCCCTTAATTTCGTTAAAGGCATTGGTAAGGCTGGCAGCGGCAGAAACTGTCATTTCAGCAGCCTGAACGGGAAGGCTGAGCAGGGCCACACAGCCCAGCGCCAAAGCTATGCGGCAAAATGCCCCACGCGCGTATGCAGTCTTTTTCATGAAATTCCTCCGTGCGCCAGAAGCGCGGTTTGTACGCCAACAGTACAGAACCCGTGAAGGCGAGCAATACAGTCACGTTTTTTGATGAAAGCGTGAACACTGTACAACAAAAGGGTTTTACTTGTATAAGGCAGGAAAACTGACGGGAACCAGCATGGAAAAAAACAAAAACCGTGAGGAAATGGCCGCGCTTTTGCGCTCCCTCTCTTCCGCAGACAGGGCATGGCTGCGCCAACGCCTTATGCGGCGGGACTCTGCCGCTCTGCTGCAGGATACAGGGCGTATCAGCCCGCGCGAGCTTCTGGCCGTGGAAACATGGCTCTGGGAACGGGCCAGCGCCGCCCGCGGCCCGCGCGAAAAACGCCCCCGCCTGCGCATGTGGCTGATTTTCATGCTGTTGCGTTATGCGGCCCTGCGCCTTGTGGAAATTTTTGAGATCATGCCCGCGCATCTTGATTTTCAGGACGGCGTTATCCACGTGCCGGGCAGTAATGATGCCCCCGGGCGCGAGGTTCCCCTGCCGCTTACCATCAGCCGCCGCCTCAGGCGCGTGCTGGAAGACCCGGCGCTGTTTCCTGAAACACGCGAGCTCATGCGCTGCGACGCGAGCTATGTGCGCCGCTGCCTGCAACAGTGCGGCGCGGCCTGCGGCCTGCCCAAGGGCCTTTTGAGCGCCCGCGCCCTGCGCCATACCCGCGCCCTTGAGCTGGGCAGGCAGGGTTTGCCCCTGCCCGTGGTGGATATTTTTCTTGGCCGGCGATCAGCGCCCGGCCAGAGCGGCATTGTCCGCTGCGACCCGCAGGAGGCCAAACGCCTGCTGCGCGAACAACTGCAAAGGGAGCGACCCATGAAAACCAGTGCGCGCAACGTCTTTCAGGGGCGCATAACCTCATTGCGCCAAAGCGGGCTGCTGGTCGAAGTGGTGCTGCGTACCGCAGGCGGCCTGCGCGTGGCCTCGCTCATTACGGACGAAAGCGCCAAGACCCTGGCTCTCAATGAGGGCAAACTGGTCAATGCCAGCATCAAGGCACCCTGGGTGCTGGTGCAGGGGGGCGAACTCTCACCCAAAAGCTCCCCTCCGGCGGAAAACTGCTTTACCGGCGTGGTGGAACGGGTGCGGGAAGATGAAATGGTGGCCGAAATTCTGGTGGCGCTCGGCGAGGGCAGTCAGGTCTGCGCCCTACGCAACCGTGGGCCGGAAAACCCCATCAATCTTGTGGCCGGGCAGACTGTGACAGTATTTTTCAAGGCTTTTTCCGTCATTCTCACCGTAGACTAGCCAGCCTGCGCGCGACAAAGCCGCGCCGAAGGTTGCAATGACCCTCGGCGCGGCTTCTGTATGCTGCCGCAAAGGCGGTTTTTCGTCCGAGTATCCGGCTGTCAGGCCACCACGGTCAGGCCGCCATGGTCATGCCGGACAGGCCCTACTTCCACTGGGTGCGATTTTTTTCCATAAAACGCTCAAAGGCCTCGATGGCGCGCGCCATATCCTGACGCCCCACGCCATTGTAAGTTGTCAGCCGCAGGTGATCCCTGCCCATGCCCTTTGCCAGCAGCCCCAGAGGCGCAAGCTGTTGCTCGAACCATTCTGAAGACCTGCCGGAAGCGCTTATGTCCAACATCACAATATTGCTCTGTACGGGCGTGAGCACAAACTCGTCATAGGCTGCCAGCGCCGCGCCCAGATGACGGGCGTTTTCGTGGTCTTCTGCAAGGCGCTCTATGCCCGTGCGCAGGGCCACCAGCCCGGCAGCCGCCATAATGCCCGCCTGCCGCATGCCGCCGCCAAGCAGTTTGCGCGTCTGGCGCGCCTTGGCGATAAACTCACGCGTTCCGCACAGCACGGAACCGAAGGGCGCGCCCAGCCCCTTGGAAAGGCAGAACATCACGCTGTCCGCGCAGGCGGCCAGATGTGCTGCGTCCACCCCGAGGGCCACGGCGGCGTTGAACAGCCTCGCGCCGTCCATATGCACGGGAACCGAGGCATTGCGGGCGGCAGCGGCCAGAGCCTGCTGCCGCGCAAGCGACACGCAGATGCCGCCGCCAAAGTTATGGCTGTTTTCCACACAGGCCAGTTTGACGCCCTGGGCTGCGCAGGCAGATGCAAAGGACGATTCTTCGGGCATGCCCTCCGCATCCCGCGTGTAAAAGACCGGCTGAACGCCCAGAAACTTTTCCATGAAGGGCGATTTTTCCGTGCGGAACACATGCAGGTCAGGTTCCAGAGCCGCAGCATCCCCACGCTCGCACCATGTGGCCAGCGCAACGAGATTGGCCATGGTTCCCGACGGGCAGAACAGTGCGGCTTCCTTGCCCAGCAGTTCGGCGGCATGATCTTCCAGCCGATTGACTGTGGGGTCGCCGCCGCGCCCTTCCGCATCAACACGGCCGTCATCGCCCACTTCTGCCTCGCGCATGGCAGCGCGCATGGCCTCGGTGGGAACGGTCAGGGTATCACTGCGCAGATCGACTACAGGCATGAATGTCACCTTTTAGACTTCGGCGTTTTCTTCCGCGGGTTCATAGGCAATGCCCGCCCAGCGCATGACAAGCTTCACCGCGACAGTGTTGCTGACCACGTTGACGGCGGTACGGCCCATGTCCAGAAAAGCGTCCACACCCGCGATGATGGCCAGCGCTTCCACAGGAATGCCAATGGTGGTCAGCACCATGGCAATGGCTACAAGGCCGCCTGAGGGCACGTTGGCGCTGCCCTTGCTGGCAAGCGTGGTCACCACGATGATGGAAAGCAGGGTGCTGGGATCCAGGGGGATGTTATAGGCATCGGCCAGAAAGCCCACGGCCAGCGCAAAATACATGATGGAGCCATCGCGGTTAAAGGCGTAACCCAGAGGCAGAACCACCGAGGCAACGGCTTTGGGAACGCCCATTTCCACCAGTTTTTCCATGTGCAGGGGCAATGTGGCCTCTGACGAACGCGTGGCAAAAGCCAGAATAACAGGTTCGCTCACGGCCTTGGCGGTTTTGAGGGGCTGCTCGCCGATGCAGAGCATCAAGATGGCAAACAGCACCAGCAGCACGCCAAGCCCCAGATACATGACCAATACCAGTTTGAGCAGGGCCAAAATGGTGTGCATGCCCTGCGTGGAAAACAGCCAGGCAATGATGGCGAAGATGGCAATGGGCGAGAGGGCGATAATCCAGCCCGTGAGCTTGAAAACAGCGCCCATCAGAGCGTCCAGCACATCAACGAGAGGTTTAGCCCTGCTGCCGGTGGAGGCCAGCGCAAGGCCCAGCAGCACCGCGAACACCAGCACGGGCAGGAGGTTGGTGCCCGACATGGCCGCAAACACGTTGGAGGGGATCATGTCGAGAAAAAACTTTGTCCAGTTGACCGTGGTGTTGATGTTCTTTGGCAGTTCTGCGGTGTGCGACAGATTGACGCCCACGCCGGGGTGGAACATGCCGTTGAGGGCAAGGCCAATGATGATGGCCGCCACCGTGGCAATGAAAAAATAGAGCAGGCTGATGACGGAAACCTTGCCCAATTGCTTGGCGCTGTTGCCCATCTGGTAGATGCCAAGGGTGATGGCCGTGAACACCAGCGGCACCACGATCATCTTGATGGCCTGCACAAAGGCCGTGCCCACCGGGGCCAGGGCCTGGGAAAAGTGCGGCGCAACAAAGCCGAACACAATGCCCAGAACAAGGCCGAGCACCATCTGAATTGGCAGCGGAATGGGCCGCTTTTTGCTGGTTTTTGTCATTTCCATCGCCTCTCTTCCCCCTCTGATCCTTGCACGTAAAACGTCTTGTGATGCCGATGGCCTGGTTTAGCCGAGAACTGCAAGCAGCGAGCGCAGTTTCGTTTCCATGGCCTTTTGCAGATGATCCCAGACAAGCTGGTGAGCCAGTGTTTGATTGCGATCCAGAATGGCATTGCCAATGGCGATATGTTCCTTGATCACCACGCGTGTCCGTTCCGCATCGTAATTTTTGACGCGCTGCATGGCCAAGGAGTTCTGCACGCGCACGTCTGCATAGAGTTTTGCCAGCCGCGTATTGCCAGCGGCCTGAAATATGGCTTTGTGGAAGTCCCAGCCGATGCGCTGGGCTTCAAAGGTATCAAGCTCCGGCCCGTCGGGCAGGGCCTGGAGTTCCGTAAGGCAGGCCCGCAGTTCAGGGCTGCCGCCTTTTTCCGCAGCCAGCTTGGCGGCCATGCCTTCGAGCGCCAGACGCACCTCGTGGATTTCTTTCAGGTCTTCCACAGACAGGCGCTGCACAAAGGTGCCCCGCAGAGGAACGCTCATGAGGACGCCCTCCCTGCACAGATCCTTGATGGCCTCGCGCACCGGCGTGCGCCCAAGTTGCAGGCTTTCAGCCAGAGTGCGTTCCGACAGTTCTTCGCCGGGGCTGAGCTGCCCTTGCGCGATCATGGAACGGATGGCCTCATACGCTGTAGAAGATGCCTTGGTGTTTGTCTGCTTCATAACTGGTATACCAGCACAAAGCCAAATAAATGTCCATACGCCGCAGGACGGTTCCAGCATGTTAACCTTATAATATTGCTACAGAGTGGAATTTTTTGACCAGAAAAAAACGAGAGGATTGGCGGTGATGTTGCGCGGAGCCAGCGAGGACGTTCATGCTCTCTGCCGGGAAAAACGGCCTCAGACGTCCATGTGCGGCAAATACCCAGAGACAACGATAGATGTCCGGCGAGGATTTTTGGGCGCTGGCAAGGAAGGAGTTATTTTTGCGAGGGGAGTGTACTCTGATAGTACTCGACCCGAGCAAAATCACTTTTGAAATACAAGACCCACCAACCCAAGGTACCAAGGTGCCCGGCGAGGATTTTTCGCTTCTGGCAAGGAAGGGATGTTTTTTGCGAAGGGAGTGTACCCGCTTTAGCCGTTGCGACAAAGGAAGCTACGGATAAAGACAGCAGCGCTACGGTACTCGACCTGAGCAAAAATCATCCCTGACGCAGCCAGAAGCGAAAAAGACAGCCGGACACACCTCGGGGGAGTCGCAGAACTTGCCTTGCCATAGATCCCTCGCCCCCATCGCCCGCCGCAAATCCCCCAGCAAGCCGCGCTTTTCTTTGGCCCAGGCGGGGGCCAGCAGTTCGCCGGGGGCCGGGTCGCTTTGGAGGCGGTGGATGACGATATGCGAGGGGATGCGCGGCAGGGCGGCGCAGAGAAGGTCGACATATTCATCGCGCCAGAGGGGGTGATACTGGCCTGCGGCATACTGGCGGGCAAGTTCAGTCCCCTTGGGCACGTAAACATTGTGCAGTTTGAGGCCTCGGACGGGCAGGGAGAGCGCCCAGTCCAGACTGTGCAGAAAATGTCTTTCATCCTCACCCGGCAGCCCGGCCATGAGGTGGGCGCATACGGCTATTCCGCGCGCGGCGGCCATGCGCACGGAATTTTCAGCGCTGGCTGCGGTATGGCCCCGGTTAATGCGGGCCAGTGTGGCATCATGGGCTGTTTGCAGGCCAAGTTCCAGCCAGAGGTCGCAGTCGAGCGCCGCCAGCATGTCCAGCTTGCGGGCATCCAGGCAGTCGGGGCGGGTTCCCACGGCTATTCCAAAAACGCCGGGCAGAAGGCGAACCGTTTGGAGCAGTTGTTGCAAGCGTTCTGATGGCCCATACGTGTTAGAGAAGGATTGCAGGTATGCAATAAAGCGCGTATTGGGGTCGTCCCGCAGATATATGGAACGCCAGAAATTCCACTGTTGCAGTAGGGAATCCCCCTGTTTTGCGCGGCCAGAGCCGGACCCATCGGCATTGCAAAACGTGCAGCCGGAAAAGGAAAGCGTACCGTCGCGGTTGGGGCAGGAGGCCCCGGCGTCAAGTGGAATTTTTTGCACCCGGCTGCCGCAGCATTGATGATAATAAGCGGCCAGAGTATGCCAGCGCTGCATGTTTGCGTCCCTTGAAGGCTTATTTCCGCGCCTTCCGGCGGGACAAATATTTTAACCCTGCGTCCACCGTCTTGACTTCATGCCAGTTTTAGCAGAACAGTTTTCAGCCTGACGTTACCAATTCCAACAGCGCCCCCACTCCAGGCCTCTTCGCCTCGCCGGGTGCGGGAGTTGTTTCAACATGACGGTAAGGTAGCACACCAGCACAGCGAGGCAAGTTAGAGTAATGTCCAAAATTCTGGATTTCGCACTAGGATTGTTTTCCAATGACCTGGCCATTGACCTTGGCACAGCCAACACCTGCGTTTATGTCAAGGGGCAGGGAATTGTGTTGCGCGAGCCCTCTGTGGTCGCGGTCAAAAAAGACCCGCGCGGCAACAATGTAGTTCTTGCCGTTGGGCACGATGCCAAGCGCATGCTGGGCAGAACCCCTGGCAACATCTGGGCTATCCGCCCCATGAAAGACGGCGTTATCGCCGACTTTGAAGTTACCGAGGCCATGCTGCGCCACTTTATCGCCAAGGTTCACAATTCGCGGCGTCTTGTACGCCCGCGCATCATGATCTGCGTACCTACGGGCATCACCCAGGTGGAAAAGCGCGCCGTGAAAGAATCGGCTCAGTCCGCTGGCGCACGTGAAGTGTACCTCATCGAAGAACCAATGGCTGCTGCCATCGGCGCGGATCTGCCCATTCAGGAACCCACCTCCAACATGGTGGTGGATATCGGCGGCGGCACCACTGAAGTGGCGGTCATCTCCCTTTCGGGCATTGTGTACTCGCGCTCTGTGCGCGTGGGCGGCGACAAGATGGACGAAGCCATCATGACCCACGTCAAGCGCAAGTATAACATGCTCATCGGCGAATCTTCCGCTGAAGAAATCAAGATCAAGATCGCCTCCGCCTACCCCCTCGATCCGGAACAACAGATCGAAGTCAAGGGCCGCGACCTTGTGACGGGTATTCCGCAGAATATTATCATCACCTCTGAAGAAGTGCGCAAAGCCATTTCCGAACAGGTGGACAGCATTGTTCAGGCTGTGCGCATCGCCCTGGAACAGACCCCGCCGGAACTGGCGGCGGATATTGTGGACAGGGGCATTGTGCTCACGGGCGGCGGCGCGCTGCTCAAGGGCCTCGACCAGCTGCTGCGCGAAGAAACCTCTTTGCCCATTACGGTTGTGGACGACCCCTTGTCCACGGTTGTGGTGGGTACCGGCAAAGCGCTGGACAACCTGCACATTCTCAAAGAAGTGTGCATCGACTAGAACCGACCTTGTCCTCGCGCCCCTGTGCGGCTGACGCAATGCCGGAACACAAGCTTCCGGTTCTGCGTCTCCGGCACAGGGGCGCGGTTTATTCCGCACCGGCTTTCAGGAGCTTCCGCCTGTGACACTGCGGCGTCTTCTCCTCCTCGCGGGCATTTTGCTCATCCTGTTTCTGGGCATGTATTCCTGGAATCAACGCACGCGCGTACTGGATGACCTGGCCGCGAAACTGGGGCTTGAAATCACCGGCGCGGTGCTCACGCCCGTTCGTTCCGCGCAGGACGCTGCGGAAAACATGTGGGATCGTTACTTTGACCTTGTGGGCGTGCGTGAAGAGAACGAAGCCCTCAAGCAAAAGGTGGACGAACTCGAAGCGCGCCTGCTCGCCAATGGTGAAGACCTGGCCGAGCTCAAACGCCTGCGCGCCCTGGTGCAACTGCCGGTAGACCAGACATGGCGCCCCCTTGGCGCCCGTGTGCTTTCCGGCCGCATGGGCCCCAACGCCGTTCTTGACAGCATCACCATAAGCCGCGGCTACAGCACGGGCGGACGCCCGGGCACGCCGCTGGTCACGCACCTCGGGCTGGTTGGCCGCGTTCTCAAGGCCAGCGCCCACAGCTCCATTGTATTGCTGCTCACGGATCCCAGCAGCCGCATAGCCGTTTTTTCGCAAGAAAGCCGCGCTCCCGGTATCCTCATGGGCATGGGCACGGGCCAGAAGCTTGAAGTCAACTTTGTGCAGCGCGATGCCAAGGTCAAGCCCGGCGAAATAATCATCACCTCCGGCCTGGACGGCAAGTACCCCAAGGGCATCCCTGTGGCGCGCGTGCTGCGCGTGGCACCTTCGGATTACACCCAGTTCATGGCCATCAAGGCAGAACCGCTGGTCGACCTGCAACATCTTGAAGAAGTGCTGCTGCTCGAATCCACCGGCGCGCCACGCCCGCTGGAACCCAGCGAAGCTCCCAAAGAATTTGTGGGCCCGCCCGCGCCCAAAAGCGCCACGCCATGAGAACACTCCGCAGCATTGCATGGTGGGCCTTTTTCATGGCCTGCGCCATTGTTTTGCAGGCGGCGGTACCGGGGCTTGACGTGCTCACGGTGGGCCTGATCATCCTGTTGCAGGAACGGGATTATAAAAATATGCTCTGGCTGCTGCCCGTGTTCATCCTGTTGCAGGAAGGCATGGGCACGCGCCCCTTCGGGGCCGTTATTGTCTGGTACGCCGCGGTCATTTTGCTGTTCAAGATGGGCCGCTGGCTGTTTGAAGTGGAAAATTTCATCTTTGTCTTTTTGCTGTCAGCCTGCCTGGGCGCTGCATACTACGCCATTGCGTGGCTCATGGCCCCCTTGCAGAACCTGCCTTTCGATGTGCAGGGAACCCTGGACACAAGCCTGATTCAGGCCATCTTTGTGCCCTTCGCCTGGCGGCTGTTGGTGGCCACCCGCCACTGGAACCCCAATGATCAGGAAAACTGACAATACCTCGCTGCTGGCGCACAAAGACAAGGCGCAGCATAAGGGCATCCGCTCCTGGCTCAAGATTCAGGTCGAGAGCGAGGGCTATCAGCCGCCGCGTGCCGGCGCAATCCTGCTTCAGGTTCTCGTGGGTCTGATGTTTTTTGTGCTTGTGGTGCGCTTCTGGTATCTGCAGGTACACAGAGGCGAAGAATTTGCGCGCCAGGCGCAGGACAACCGCCTGCGTATCGAGCGCATCTTTGCCCCGCGCGGGCGCATCATGGACGACAAGGGCAAGGTGCTGGCCGACAACCGCACCGCCTACGGCCTCTCCATCGTACGCGAAGACTGCCACGACATCCCCGCCACCCTGGCCCAGATAAGCGAATGGTCGGGCATCCCCCTTCAGCAGATCTGGGACAAGTTCCGTCAGGACCGCTTCAAGGTCAAACCCTTTGAGCCATTGCTGCTCATCACCGACATCGACTTTGACCTTGTGGCCCGCATTGAATCCGAGATTCACGAATGGCCGGGGCTTGAAATTGTGGTGCGCACCAAGCGCAGCTACCCCGAAAAGGAGCTTTTTGCCCATATTCTTGGCTACGTGGCTGAAGCCAACGAGCAGGAAATGGCCGCAGACAGCGCCCTCGCCATGGGCGATCTGGTGGGCAAGCAGGGGCTGGAACTGGAGCTGGAAAAACAGTTGCGGGGCCGCAAGGGCTTGTACGATGTCGAGGTTGACGCCCACGCCCGGGTGCTTGGCAAAACCCTGCGCGACGAACCGCGCGGCGGGCACGAAATACACCTTTCGCTCGATGCGGGTTTGCAAAAGGCCGCCTGGGACGCCCTTGGCGGAGAGGCTGGCTGCATCGTGGTCATGGAACCGGACAGCGGCAAACTGCGCGCGCTGGTAACCTCCCCGGCCTACGATAACAACCTTTTTGCTGCGGGCATTTCGCAACGCGACTGGGACGCCCTGCGCACCAACAATCGCTTCCCCTTGCAGAACCGCGTTATCCAGAGCGTATACCCCCCTGGTTCCGTATGGAAGCTGGTGATGGCCACCATGCTGCTTGAACGGGGCGTCAACCCGCGTGAAAGCGTGTTCTGTCCCGGTCAGGTCAAACTGGGCAACCAGATTTTCCGCTGCTGGAAGCGCGGCGGGCACGGGTCGGAAGACCTCGTGCACGCGCTCATCGACTCCTGCGACGTCTATTTCTACCAGATGGGCGACCGCCTGGGCATTGACAAGTTGGAAGAATTCGCCAAGGCTTGCGGATTCGGGCGGCCTACAGGCATCGACCTACCGCACGAAAAATCGGGCCTTGTGCCTTCGCGCGACTGGAAACGGCGGCGTTTTGGCCGTCCGTGGACACGCGGTGAAACCTACAACGTGTCCATCGGCCAGGGCTACACCCTGGTGACACCGGTGCAGGTGGCAGTATTTGTTTCGGCCCTGCTCAACGGCGGCGATCTGCTCAAGCCCCAGCTTGTGGATGACGCCACCCGTGAAGTGCGCGGACGCGTGCCCGCCAAGCCTGAAACTCTCAAGTTTGTGGTGGAGGCCATGCGCCGCACTGCCAACGGCGGCACAGCCAAGGTTGTGGGCCGCAAGGATGCCGACATGGGCGGCAAAACAGGCACGGCGCAGGTGGTCAAGCTCAAGATGGCCGCTGGCGACCGCCGCCTGAAAGTGTCGGAGATGGAATACGCCCAGCGTGACCACGCCTGGATTGCCACCTGGGGTGTTAAAGACGGCAAAACCTACGTGGTTATTGTCATGGTAGAACATGGCGGCGGCGGTTCAAGCGTGGCCGGACCTGTGGCTCGCAAGGTTTACGACTATCTTTTCGGGCCTGACCCCAACGCGCCCATGGTTGTGATGCCCGCCCCAACCGCAGCCGTAGAGCCCACGGACTAGGCAATATGCGCAAAAAGCTGGCACCGCACACAGGCGCAGACAATGTTTGCTCCAATGGCAAGAGCGCAGCCAACAACCACAGCGAGGCCCGCCATGGGCTAAGTCTGTTGCGTGGCGGTGCGGCGGCGCATGGACAGGCCTTTTCACACCACCCTGCAACCACGCATTCCTGACAAGCGGACAAGCGGCATGGATAATCGCCTTTTCAGCTATATCAACTGGGGCCTTCTGGCCTGTATGCTGCTGCTCTATCTTGTGGGCGTGGGCAACCTGTATTCCGCCAGCGGTACGCGAGTGGAATCAGGCCTGGCATTCAATTCCTTTTATCAGCGCCAGCTGATCTGGGGTCTGTGCGGCGTGGTATGCATGCTGCTGGCAATGGTTTTTGACTACCGCCAGTTACGCAACCTTGCCTGGCCTTTCTTTCTCATAACCGTCTTTCTTCTGCTGCTGGTGCCCATTGCGGGTAAAACAGTCTACGGTGCCAAGCGCTGGATTTCACTGGGTTTCATGAGCTTGCAGCCTTCAGAAATGGCCAAGCTTTCCGTGCTGGTTCTTGTGGCGCGCCTGCTGGCGCGCGACAGCCGCCCTCTGGGCTGGAAAAATTTTTGCAGCGTGCTTTGCGTGGGCCTTGTTCCTTGCGGGCTTATCATCGTTCAGCCCGACCTTGGCACTACCCTGCTGATATTATTGATTATGGGCGGCATGATCCTGTTCCACGGGCTCAAGGGCTACGTGCTCAAAACGTGCCTCCTGGCCGCGCCCGCCGCAGCCGCCTTTATGTGGTTTGTGGGCATGCACGATTACCAGCGTCAGCGCATCCTGACGTTTCTGGATCCCGGCAACGACCCGCGCGGCACCGGGTATCACATCATCCAGTCGCGCATTGCCATTGGCTCGGGCGAATTGTGGGGCAAGGGCTTTCGCGAAGGCACGCAGAGCCAGTTGCGCTTTCTGCCCGAACGCCACTCCGACTTTGCCGTGGCGGTTTTTGGCGAGGAATGGGGCTTTGTGGGCTGCGTGGCCTTGGTCACGCTGTTCTGCCTTTTTTTGCTTTCCATCTTCTCAACCGCTGTTCAGGCCAAGGACCGCTTTGGCAGTACCCTTGTGGTTGGGGTATTTTTTTACTTTTTCTGGCAGATTTTTATCAACATGGGCATGGTCATAGGCCTCATGCCGGTGGTGGGCATTCCCTTGCCCTTCATTAGCTACGGCGGCAGCGCCACAGTGGTCAACTTCACCCTGCTTGGCATTGTGCTCAACGTATCCATGCGACGTTTCATGTTTAAAAGCTAACTATAAAGCCAAAGGGGATAACCGTGGCAAAGGACGAAATAGCGTACCTCGGCTCCGATACCGTCTATGAAGGCAAGCTCAACTTCAAGGGCACTGTGCGCATTGAAGGCCGCTATACTGGCGAAATTGTCAGTGACGGTACGCTCAACGTGGGCAAGGACGCTCAGGTGCAGGGCACCCTTGATGTGGGCGAACTGCTGCTTTCCGGCCACTTCAACGGAGATGTGACGGCCAAACGCCGCGTTGTGGTTTACAGCTCCGGGGTACTCGAAGGCCAGGTTGTTACGCCCAATCTGCTTACAGAAGAGGGCGGCATCATTGAAGGGCAGATCAGCATGAAGGCCCCGGTCAAACCCAAGGCTTAAAGGCGTAAGCAAACGCGCGCGGATACGGGCAGCCGTATTTTCTCAAGGTCAACTGTTTTGCGCGGATTGACCAATGAAATCTTGCGGCAACTTTGTTGCGGCGCCGGATTCGCGCATTGGGCATGGGTTGACGAAGCGTTGCCCAAAAGCGGCAACTTGCCTGCACAAGCCGTGGTATATTCTGCCAATGCAAGTATCCCGTCCCGCAGCTCCCTGAAATAGCGCTGCATTGGTGCACCCTTGCCTGTCTGCGACATATTCGCCGGGCCATGCCACACCACATTTGCCTGATGCAGAAAAATAGCGCATAGTTGGAACTGGAAAACGTGTTACAAACCAGATCAACAATTCATGCGCGGCAGGCTGCAATGTCTGTCGAAACGCTTTCCTCAGGAGGCACCTATGGCACACGATTATTTCCGTGCGCTCAGGGATGTGGCGCTGGTTATCAACTCCAGCCTTGAGCCCCGCGAAGTTCTGCACAAAATCACCGAGCAAACCGCCGTTACCATGGGCTGCAAAGCAAGCACCATCCGTCTGCTGGACAGCACCGGACGCTTCCTGCTGCCCAGCGCTGCCCACGGCCTTTCCACCACCTACATGCGTAAAGGCCCGGTGGAAGTAAAGCGCAGCGGCCTTGACGGCGAAGTGCTTTCCGGCAAAACCATCCACCTCAAGGACGCCACCGCCGACGGGCGCTTCCAGTACCCGGAATCGGCCAAGGCCGAGGGCCTTGTTTCCGTGCTGTCCTCTCCCCTTATGGCTGATGGCAAAGCCATTGGCCTCATCCGCGTGTACTCCGATGTAGAGCGCGAATTCAGCGCCGACGAGGAAACCTTCATGGAAGCCGTGGCTGCCATTTCGGCGCTGGCCATTGAAAATTCCCGTCTACACGAGGCCCTGCGCAACAACTACGAACTGATGGCCAAACACGCCTACTCTCTCTACGAAGACTAGGCCGCGCACAGGCGGATTTTATCCCGGCTGCAACGGCAGGGTTTCGACTGTCCGGGCAGCAAAGTCACTGCCGATACATGGCAGGGCTTCCTCTGGGGAACCAGAACCGCCGGGGCGAAGCGCATGCGCTTTGCAGCTTTGAGCCGTTGAATTCCGGCGGTAGCGCACGACAACGATTTTTCCCTCTACGCTATGAGGAACTTGCATATGAGCAGAATCAAAGTAGGCATCAACGGCTTTGGCCGTATCGGGCGGCAGGTTTTCCGCGCCCTGCACCAGAGCTACCGCGACAAAGTGGAAGTGGTTGCCATCAACGACCTGTTTGACGCGGAATCCAATTTCCACCTGCTGGAATACGATTCCGTCTATGGACGCGCCAACCTTGACGCCAAGGTCAACGGACAGGACGCCACAGTGGGCGACTGGAACATCCACTGCTTTGCAGAACGCGACCCCAAACAGCTCACCTGGGGCGCGCATAATGTTGATATCGTGGTGGAAAGCACGGGTATTTTCCGTTCCGCCACCCAGGCGGCCGTGCATATTGAAAATGGCGCCAAAAAGGTCATCATCACCGCCCCCGCCAAGGACGAAGACATCACCATCGTCATGGGCGTGAACCACGAGCAGTACGACCCGGCCAAGCACCACGTTGTGTCCAACGCCTCGTGCACCACTAACTGCCTGGCCCCGGTGGCCCTTGTGTTGCAGAATAAATTCGGCATCCAGATGGGCAACATGACCACCATCCATTCCTATACCAACGACCAGCGCATCCTCGACATGGCCCACAAGGACCCCCGTCGCGCCCGCGCCGCAGCCTGCAACATCATCCCCACCTCCACCGGCGCGGCCCAGGCCGTAGCCAAGGTCATTCCCGAACTCAAGGGCAAATTCACGGGCTATTCGCTGCGTGTGCCCACACCCACGGTTTCGGTTGTGGACTTTTCGGGCATTCTGGAAAAATCCACGGATACCGAAAGCCTGCTCGGCGAACTCAGGGAAGCTTCGAAAACCTACCTCAAGGGCATTCTGGCTTATAACGAAAAGCCGCTGGTTTCCATGGACTTCAAGGGCGACCCGCATTCCTCCATTCTTGAAGCCCCCTACACCACCGTGCAGGAAGGCCGCCTGGTCAAGATTGTGGCCTGGTACGACAACGAATGGGGCTATTCCAACCGCGTGTGCGACCTTGCCTGCCTTATGGGGGCCAAGGGCTTCTAGCACAGCACCGTATAACGGCACAGTACGGCCCCCGGTCAGCCGCTCCGCAAGGAGCGGGCCGGGGGCCTTTGTTCGTGCAGGGAGGA
Organism: Desulfovibrio sp.; assembly: GCA_047602655.1. Lineage (GTDB taxonomy): Bacteria > Desulfobacterota > Desulfovibrionia > Desulfovibrionales > Desulfovibrionaceae > Desulfovibrio. Next base: position 17,882 of record JASGGT010000020.1, read on the forward strand.
GCGCGCCGTGGGCAGTACAGCACAAAATAAACCCTCTGTTCTTGATATTCCTGTGGGCATAGACGCCGCTGGAGAACGCGAAGAATTTGACAGCATGGGGCAGGTCATGGTGCCTGCCGACCGATACTGGGGCGCACAGACGCAGCGTTCGCTTGAGCACTTTTCCATTGGCGACGACAAAATGCCGCTGGAAATCTGCCGCGCCCTCTGCCTGATCAAAAAAGCCAGCGCACAGGTCAACGCCCGCATGGGGAGGTTGCCCGTCTGGAAGGCGCAGGCCATTGACCGCGCCGCGCAGGAAGGCATGGACGGCCTGCTGGACGAACATTTTCCGCTCTACGTGTGGCAGACAGGTTCCGGCACCCAGACCAACATGAATGTGAACGAGGTGCTGTCCAACCGCGCAATCCAGCTGCTCGGCGGCGTCATGGGCAGCCAGAAGCCCGTTGGCCCCAATGATGACGTGAACATGAGCCAGTCGTCCAACGACGCCTTTCCCACGGCCATGCATCTGGCTGCCGTGCAGAGCTGCGATGCTCGCCTGCTGCCGGAAGTGGAAGCCCTTGCCGAAGCCGTGGAGCGCAAGGCTGTGCAATGGATGGACGTGGTCAAGATTGGCCGCACCCACTTGCAGGATGCCGTGCCCCTCAGCGTGGGGCAGGAATGGTCAGGCTATGCGGCCCAGCTGCGGGCCTGCATTGCGGACATCCAGATCGCCCGCGAGGGACTCTACCCTCTGGCTCTGGGCGGAACCGCCGTGGGTACCGGGCTGAACGCGCCAGCGGGCTTCAGCATGGCTGTTGCGGAAGAACTGGCAAGCATCACGGGCAAGCCCTTTGTCACCGCGCCCAACAAATTCATGGCCCTGGCCTCCCAGGACGCCATAGTGCGCTTCAGCGCCGCCCTGCGGGGCCTTGCCGTGGCCCTTGTCAAAATAGCCAACGACATGCGCTGGCTGGCGGCTGGCCCGCGTTGCGGCCTTGGTGAACTGCAACTGCCGGAAAACGAACCCGGTTCGTCCATCATGCCCGGCAAGACCAACCCCACCCAGTGCGAAGCCCTGATCATGATCGCCATTCAGGTCATGGGCAACGACAGCGCCGTAGCCCTTGCGGGCAGCCAGGGCAATTTCGAGCTCAATGTCATGCGTCCTGTAGCCATCAAAAACGTGCTGCAATCCATCAACATTCTGGGCGATGGTTGCCGTAAGTTCCGGGAGCATTCCGTTGAAGGCACCACGCTCAACCGGGCAAGAATAGATTCGTTCGTCAACAATTCCCTGATGCTGGTCACGGCGCTTTCGCCTGTCATCGGCTACCAGCAGGCTGCAAAAATTGCAGAAAAGGCCTCGGCGGAAGGGCTCACCCTCAGGCAGGCGGCTCTGGAGCTGGGAAGTGTGACCGAAGAACAGTTTGACAGCATTGTGCGGCCCGAAACCATGATCGGCAAAGGCCTGGCAGGCGCATAAGCTTTGCTGCCTGCATGCGCCCCGAAAATCAAACATCCGGCAGGGATTCCCTGCCGGATGTTTTTTATTCTACAAAGCGTCCCGCTCGGGGCGGGCCGCATGCTATGCGAAGTTGTAGCCCTGCTCCAGCGCCTTGGCGTTGGCGGAGATCAGTTTGGCGTAGTGCGCGCTGACCACGCGATTCAGCGCTTCCTGCACCACATTGAGGGGCAGTGCACCCGTTGCCTTGAGCCATGCGCCCAGGGCCACCATGTTGGCCATTTTCACATTGCCCAGTTCGTGGGCCATGTCGTTCACGGGAATGTAGACCGTGCGCTTCGCTTTCTCGAGCAGATTCTCCGCCACCAGCGAGGCATTGACGATCTGCACCCCGTCCGCGCTCAGCCGGGGCTGGAACTTGGAGAGCGAAGGTTCGTTGAGAATAATGGTGGACATGGGCTCGCGCACCAGGGGCGAACCGATGGGATGCTCGTCAAGCACCACCGTGCAGTTGGCCGTCCCGCCGCGCATTTCAGCCCCGTAAACGGGGATAAAGCTCACTTCAAGCCCGTGCTCCATGCCGGCCTGCGCCAGCAGGTTGCCGATGAGCATAACGCCCTGACCGCCAAAACCGGCAATAATCACATCCTGATATGCATTAGGCATGATCCGCCTCCACGCTGGCCGTCACGTCCTTGTACACCCCAAGGGGGAATACGGGCATCATGGCCTCGGCAATCCGCTTGTTGGCGGCAATGGGATCCAGATGCCAGTTGGTGGGGCAACCGGAAAGCAGCTCGATGAAGCCAAAACCAAGGCCTTGCAACTGCACTTCAAAGGCTTTGCGCATGGCTTTTTTGGAGGCGCGCACATTTTTGACCGAATCCAGAGAACAGCGGGCGGAATAGGCCACGCCGTCCAGCTGGGCCATGATTTCGGCCATACGGATGGGGCCGCCCTCGTTGCTGATGGAGCGTCCCTGCCGCGATGTGGTGGTCTTTTGTCCCACCAGGGTGGTGGGGGCCATCTGCCCGCCAGTCATGCCGTACACTGTATTGTTGATGAAGATGCCGGTGATCTTTTCGCCACGGTTGGCGGCGTGCATGGATTCGGCCATGCCGATGGCCGCCATGTCGCCGTCGCCCTGATAGGTGAATACCACAGCGTCCGGGCGCGCGCGGCGCACGCCGGTGGCCACGGCGCAGGCGCGGCCATGCGGAGCCTCGAGGCCATCCACGTTAAAGTAATCATAGGTAAAGGTGGCGCAGCCCACCGAAGCCACCAGAATGGTGCGCTCGGCCACGCCCAGTTCGTGCAGCACCTCGCTCACCAGCCTGTGGGCGATGCCGTGGTGGCAGCCGGGGCAATAGTGCGTGGGGCGCTCGTTGAGCACGGGATTGGTATCAAAAACCAGGCTTTCGCCCTCGGCGGGACGCAACGCGTCCAGTTCCTGAGCTTGCATGATTAGTTCTCCTTGAGGGCCTGAAGCATGGGTTCGCGCAGGGCATCGGCGCCGATGAACAGCCCCGGCATGACGCCGTGCCACAGTACGGATGCGGGCGCAACACCCGGCTGGCCAAAGAGGGCCAGGCGGACATCTTCCACCATCTGCCCCGTATTCTGCTCCATAACCAGAAAACGCCGACCGGGCGCAAGAGCGCGCAGGGCTTCATCCGGGAAGGGGAACAGGGTAATGGGCCGGAACAGGCCGATTTTATGGCCCTGAGCGCGCAACTGGCGGATGGCGCTGCGGGCAATACGGGCAATGGAGCCAAAGGCCACCACGATCAGTTCCGCATCGTCAGTATCAACGCACTCAAAGGCGCAGTCGGCCTTCATGGATTCATACTTGCGCATGAGCATGCGGTTGCGCTCGGCCAGCGCCCCTTCGGCCAGATAGACCGACTTGAGCAGGCGCGGCTGCGCGCCGGGGCCACGGCGGCCATAACCTTCCATGCGCCAGGGCGCTGCAAGGGCGGCAAGGTCCTCGGCGGGCACTGCGTCCTTGGGCGGCACACGGCGCACGGGTTCCTTGATCTGGCCCACAATGGCGTCGCCCAGCACCATGACCGGGTTGGCGTATTTGAATGCCAGGGCAAAGGCCCTGAACATGAAATCATAGCATTCCTGAGCGGTGGAGGGGGCCAGCACCAGATTACGGTGATCGCCGTGCCCGCCGCCCTTGACGGCCTGAAAATAATCGCCCTGCGAGGGGCCGATATCGCCAAGCCCAGGCCCGCCGCGCTGCATGTTGACGATCACGCCGGGGATCTGGCTGCCCGCCATGTAGGAAATGCCTTCCTGCATGAGCGAAATGCCGCAGCTGGAGGAAGACGTCAGCGCAGGAATACCGCTGGCTGCCGCACCCAGCACCATGTTGATGGCCCCGACTTCGCTTTCGGCCTGCACAAACTGGCCGCCAACTTCGGGCAACAGGCTGGAGAGGGATTCCGGCACTTCATTCTGCGGGGTGATGGGATAGCCGAAATAGCAGCGGCATCCCGCATCTATGGCACCAAAGGCCACGGCTTCGTTGCCCTTGATGAGCACACGTTCGGTTGCAGCGCTCATGCCTTGCCCCCCTTGGTTTTCGCGCTTTTGAACACGCGTATGGCCACATCGGGACACATGACCGCGCACGAGGCACAGCCCGTGCATTGGCCTTCCATTTCCATCACTTCATAACCGTGACGGTTAAAACGGCCCGAAGGCCGGAGGATGTGCACCGGGCAGACTTCCACACACAGGCGGCAGCCCTTGCAGTGCTCTTCCAGAAATACAACTCTTGACATTTCAGCTCCTTGGGATTCCACGCCCGCTTCATGAAACAATCAGCGAATAAGCATGGCATCGCCATATGAGAAGAACCGATACCCCCTGCTCACAGCCTCGGCATAAGCGGCAAGCACACGCTCGCGCCCGGCCAGGGCAGAAACCAGCATGATCAGGGAGGACTCAGGCAGATGAAAGTTTGTCAGCAGGCCATCAACCACACGAAAGGGCCTGCCGGGGTACAAAAAGATGTCCGTCCAGCCGGTAAAGGGCTGCACCCTGCCGCACAATTCGGCCACGCCCTCCATGGAGCGCAGGCTGGTGGTGCCAACGGCAATCACAGGCCGCCCTTCACGCTTGGCCTCGGCAATGGCAAGCGCCGTTGCCTCGGGCATTTCCACATATTCCCTGTGCATGCGGTGGCCGCGTATGTCGGCGCTGCGCACAGGGCTGAAGGTGCCGTAACCCACATACAGGGTTACGTCTGCCCACTGAAAGCCTCTGGCCTTCAGGGTTTCTCGCATCTCGGGGGTAAAATGCAGCCCCGCCGTGGGCGCGGCTACAGAACCCGTCTTGTCCTCGCGGGAATAGATGGTCTGGTAGCGGCTCAGATCTTCTTCCGCATCTGTCCGCTTGATGTAAGGCGGCAGGGGAATGTGCCCTGTGGCGGCAAAGGCCTTGGAAAGATCTCCGTCCCAGGCCAGACGCACACGCCGATGCCCGAATTCGCCCGATTCCAGCACGGTCACGCTGATGCCCGCACCAAATTCAAGCTTTTCACCATCACGAATGCTGCCGCCGGAGCGTATGAGCCCCTCAACCTCGGCGCTGAAGCCGCCAAGCTTGTCGGGCCGCGCCCTATCAAGCACCAGCGGCAGAGGCGTGAGCAGCAGAAACTCCACCTTGCCGCCGGTGGAGCGTGTTCCCAGCAGGCGCGCCTGCAGTACGCGGGAATTGTTGGCTACCAGCAACGCGCCCTCGGGCAGGCAGTCCGGCAGATCGCTGAACTGGTGGTGCTCAAGTTCAAGCGCGCCCTGGCGCGGCATGACCAGCAGACGCGAGTTCCCGCGCTCTTCGGGCGGGAACTGGGCTATCTGCGCTTCAGGCAATGCAAAATTATAACTTTCGAGAAAAAAATCCGCTTCCGCAGTGGGCATAATACGTGGGCCTCGTTAATGAACCTCTCGTGCCGCGGGCTTGTCAGCATGCGGCTGAGGGGCTAGTGTACTTGGGTTGCTTCCGGAGCATTTCACGCCGGAAGGAGGAGATTATAGCCATGCGACGCCCGCTTGTCATCCTTGCAGTCACCCTGCTTGCCGCTCTGATGGCGGGCTGTTCAACAATGGAAATCAGCAATCCCTTTACCAATGACCCCCTTACGGGCGGTGTTGATACTGGCACAAGCCAACTTTTAGGGGTTCCCACACCTGCCGGAATGCAGCGTTTCCCCACCCACGGGTACCAGACCGCCGGGGCCGGAGGCGCACAAGGGCTTGAAATATTTCGCGGTGATGCCGACATGGGCTTTGTAGCCCAAATCATGTTCACCGGTTTGCAGGGTCAGGGCTGGCATTTACGCATGGCCCAGCGCAAGGGCATACGCAGCGTATACGTGTACGAGCGCGGCTCAACGATGGCTACGCTGACAATTGAACGGGAAACCATGGGCACCGTACTTGCCATCTGGGTTGCCGACCGCATGCCTGATGGTGCAACCCTGCCCATGCAGGAAAATACAGGCACCAGCGGCTACGGCGGGGGCAACAGCGGCAGCGGCTCCTCGTCTGGTTACAGTGAAAGCTCCGGCGGTGGCGGCGGCATGAATTCCTCCCCCAAGCCCGGCTTTACAGAAAGCTGGGGCGGCAACAAGGGCGGTCTGCAGGAGCGAAACCTATGAGCGAAAGCAAAAGTGGTCTGAACACTCCCTTTGACCAGAGCACCCGTTACGAACGCAAACGCCTGCACCTTGGCGTATGCGGCTCCGTGGCCTGCTACAAGGCCGCCGATCTTTTGCGCGCATGGACAGGTATGGGCATGCATGTTTCCGCCACGCTCACGCCTGGCGCGCGCCGTTTTGTGACTCCCCTGCTCTTTGAATCGCTGGGCGCTGCCCCTGTGTATGAAGACATGTTTTCAGCAGGGCAGGATGTTTTTTCGCACCTTGAACCGGGGCAACACGCACAGGCTCTGGTGGTGGCTCCGGCATCGGCCGACGCGCTCTTCCGTCTGGCGCACGGCGCGGCGGGGGACATGCTGGCCGCGCAGGCACTGGCCTTTGACGGGCCAATGGTGATCGCCCCGGCCATGAACCCGCGCATGTGGGCCAACCCGGCCACGCAGGCCAACATTGACATCTTGCGGCAACGCGGGGCGCACATTGTAATCCCTGCATGCGGCGGCACGGCCTGCGGCGAACAGGGCGAGGGCCGTCTTGCCCCCCTGCACGACATTTTTCTGGCTGCACTGCGCGCGCTTTCACCGCAGGACATGGCTGGCAAGCGCGTTATGGTCACGCTTGGCCCTACGCGCGAGGCCTGGGACGGCGTGCGTTTCTGGTCCAATCCTTCCAGCGGCCTCATGGGCGCGGCGCTGGCAGTGGCGGCATGGCTGCGGGGCGCAGAAGTTACTGCCGTCTGCGGCCCCGGCGTGCGCGCACGTTTGCCGCGTGAAATCGCCCGGCACGATGTTGTGAGCGCGCGCGACATGTTTCAGGCCGCCGCTGATATCTGGCCCGGCATGGATATGGGCATGTTCACCGCTGCGGTGGCGGATTTTTCGCCTCAGCCCTTTGGCTCCCGCAAATTCAAGAAAGCGGACGCGCCGGACGGCCTCACCGTGGCCTTTACACCCAACCCTGATATTCTGCGCACCCTTTCCGTGGGCCGCAGGCCCGGCCAGAGGGTGCTGGGCTTTGCCGCAGAAACCGCCGCAGACATGCAGGCCCTGCTGCCTCTGGCCCACGCCAAGCTGCAAGGCAAAAAGGCAGATGTGCTGGCCGCCAACCGTGTCAACGCCACAGATAGCGGTTTTGGCGCTGCCACCAATTCCATGGCGGTTGTAGACGCAACCGGGCATGAAGAAATCTGGCCCAACCAGAGCAAGGCTGATGTGGCCTGGGAACTGTGTTCATGGCTTTTGCGCTCGTAAACCCCGTCAGCGCGCTCTGGCAGCGCCGGGGGCTTACCACCCTGCTCATGCCCGAAGGCTACGATGCCTTTGCCGCCCCGCAACTGGAGGCGTCTCGCACTGTGCCCGTCAGCGCCCGCAGTCAGGCGCGCACAGGCCAGACGCACACAGGCCAGCCTGCGCGTGAGCGCCAGCCCTGGCAGCAAAGCGATCAGCAGCAAGGCAACCAACGGCAAAGTCCACGCCCGGCAAGCCCCGCGCCAAACCGCGAAATGCCCCCCCAGAGGCGACCGCACATGCCCGCGGGGCCGGATACAGCCCCCCAGGCCGAAGCCGCTTCTGCCGCAGAACAGGGCAAAGCCGCCGCATGGCTGCCCCTGCCTCCCCACGTGTGGCCCGCCCCATGGCAGGCCCGGCTGGAACAGACCCGCCCCGGCCCGATATTGTGGACATACTGGAATCTTGGCCCCGACCTCTGCGACCCCCAGACTCCTGGCCGTCTGGAACGCCGTCAGTTTTTGCAGCGCCTGCTGAAAGATCTGGGGCATCCCGCAGGTACGCATACCTTCTGGCCTTCGTGTTTGCCGCCCGATCCTGCGGCATTGCCGCCAGCCGTGCCAGCCATGTCGGACAATGGCTTTGCGGCCAATGCGGACGTCTTCTGGTCTGGCGCTGCCCAACTCCGCGCCAGAGGCGTGGTTGTCATGGGTTCGGCGGCTGCCAACGCCGTTGCGCTCCCCGGCGGGCTGCGACCTCCGCAGCAGATACGTCACCGGGGCAAGCTGGTATGGGTTCTCTGGGATGTGGACAATCTGCTCCAGTTCGACCAGCGCTATGCATCCATGCTGGCCCTGCTACGCGAAGCCCTGCGCCACATTTTGCGCTAAGCCCCGCACCCGAAAACACGCAACGCGCCAACGCACTTCGGCCTGCCCTTCATTGCCGCTCACGGGCGACCTAGAGGAGATTTTTTTTCCCATGTTTATCGCGCTTGGACTCACTTTTCTTGGCATGGCCCTTGGCTTTCTGTTGCGCGGCCAGCCATGGATCACCTCGCTGACACGCTGCGTCACACCTGCCATCATGCTGTTGCTTTTTGCTCTGGGCATATCCGTGGGCAGCAACGAGCTGCTCATGCAGTCCCTGCCACGGCTTGGCGGCGCTGCCCTGGCCCTCACGGCTGCGGGCATTCTGGGTTCCTTTGCCTGCGTGGCGCTGATCCGCCGGTTCTTCACCAAAACGCCAACACCCACGGGGATTTCCCCCCAACAAAATGCGCCAGATGCTGAGGCCCCCAATCATGAAGGGTAGCCTTATCATCCTCTTTTTCTTTTGCTCCGGGGTTTTGCTGGCCCGCGCAGGGCTGATACCTACCTATCTGGTGGAGCACGACTTCACAGTCTATGCCCTGTGGCTGCTCATGCTGCTGGTGGGCATTTCCATCGGTTCGGACCGCAGGCTGGGCGAGATTTTGCGCACTCTGCGCCCGCGCGTCTTGCTGCTGCCGCTGGCAACCACTGTGGGCACATTTGCGGGCACGGCCCTCATGAGCCTGTTTCTGGCCTACAGCGTGAGCGAGTGCATGGCTGTGGGCGCGGGCTTTGCCTATTATTCGCTGTCGTCCATCTTCATTTCCCAATACAAGGGGCCGGAGCTGGGCACCATTGCGCTTATCAGCAATATTGCCCGCGAGCTCATCACGTTGCTGCTCACGCCCGTGCTGGCAAAGTATTTTGGCCCGCTCATGCCCATCAGTTGCGGTGGGGCGTCTACCATGGATACGACGCTGCCTGTTATTACACGGT
>JASGGT010000191.1:0-3451 GCA_047602655.1 Desulfovibrio sp.
AAAAGTTTTTGCGCGGCACTGGGCCTGTGCTGTGCGTGGATATAGGCAGCGGCACGCAGGATGCCCTTTTGGCCCGCCCCGGCCTTGAGTGCGAGAACTGGCCGCGCTTTGTTTTGCCAGCCCCGGCGCGTCTGGTGGCCCAGCGCATTCGCGAGCTGACCCTGCTCAAGCGCAATATATGGCTTTACGGCGCCAACATGGGCGGCGGCTTTACCCAGGCCATCAAGGAACACCTTGCGGCGGGCCTTTCCGTCAGTGCAACTGCCGCGGCCACGCGTGGTATTCATGATAATGAAGAAGTTGTGCGCGCCATCGGTGTAGACGTGTGTGCCAACTGCCCCGAAAGCAGCGTGCCGGTTTTTCTCACCGATTATTCGCCGGAATTCTGGGGAGGCTTGTTGCGTCATGCCGGGCTGCCCCTGCCGCATCTGGTGCTGACCGCTGCGCAGGATCACGGCTTTCATACCCACGGCAACCGTCAGGCGCGCATGCGCGCATGGACGGAACTGCTGGGCGCATCTTCCGATCCCAGGCGCTGGATATACGAAACGCCGCCGCCATCGCTGACGCGCCTTGTGCCCCTGCACGATAAAACAGGCGGCCCGGTTGCGGACACCGGAGCCAGTGCGCTGCTTGGCGCATTGTGCGACAAGGAAGTGATGGACCGCAGTTATCGGCAGGGCATCACGGTCATCAACGTGGGCAACGGGCATACCGTGGCTGCTCTGGTATATAAGGGACAGGTGCGCGGAGTTTATGAGCACCACACCGGCATGCGCACGCTGGAGCAGCTGCTGGGCGATCTTGAGCAGTTCCGCAAACACTGGCTGCCCACAGAAGAAGTTCAGGCTTCCGGCGGGCACGGCACTGCTTTTGGCCCATATTGTGAAGAAGCTGGCGGCTACGAACCAACCTACATTACCGGGCCAAAGCGCGCATTGCTGCAAGGGCAGGGGCGATTTCTTGCCCCGCACGGCGACATGATGATTGCCGGATGTTTCGGCCTGATCTGGGGATGGGCGCACACCCGGGCCGGAGAGTAGCTTTTTGTTCCCGCCACGGCGGGTGAATACGCATATAAGCTGGCGCGCCTCGGGGGCGTTGCGGCATGAAGCTGAGGAGGCGGCATGGAATTCTTTGATGAGGCGGAGTGTTGGAGCAGGGATCAGATTGAGCAGACCCAGCTTTCGCGGCTGAGAAGCACAGTGGCCCAGACACGCAAGTGCGACTTTTATCGTCAGCGCCTGGACGAAGCGGGTGTTGGACCGGATTCCATCCGCAGTCTCGATGATCTGCGGCGCATCCCCTTTACCACTAAGCAGGATCTGCGCTCTCAGTACCCCACGGGACTTTTGTGCGTGCCGCAGTCCGAGATCGTGCGCATGCACTGCTCCAGCGGTACCACCGGTTCGCCCGTGGCCATCTGCCACACGCAGAACGACATCAATTCCTGGGCCGACCTCATGGCGCGCAGCATCCACATGGTTGGCGTGCGCCGGGACGACGTTTTTCAGAACATGTCCGGCTACGGGCTGTTCACGGGCGGCCTTGGCATCCATTTTGGCGCGGAGCGTCTGGGCTGCATGACCATCCCCGCCGGGGCTGGCAACTCGCGCCGCCAGATCAAGCTTGCCAAGGATTTCCGCACCACGGTTGCCCACATTCTGCCTTCGTATGCCCTTATTCTGGGTGAGCATCTGCGCAATATGGGTGAAGACCCGCGTCAGTTCCCCCTGCGCATCGCCCTTGTGGGCGCGGAGCCGTACACCGAGGAATTCCGCCGCCGCATCGAAGACCTTTTTGACATGAAGGCCTACAACTCCTACGGACTCTCAGAAATGAACGGCCCCGGCGTGGGCTTTGAATGTCTGCATCAGGCGGGCATGCACCTGTGGGAAGACGCCTATATTCCTGAAATCGTTGATCCCGAAACTGGCGAGCCCATGCCCGAGGGCGAAGTGGGCGAACTTGTCATGACCTGCCTGTGCCGCCAGGGCATGCCCATTTTGCGTTACCGCACCCGCGACCTTACCCGCTTTTTGCCGGGCGAGTGCGCCTGCGGCCGCAAACACCGCCGCATAGACCGCATTCTTGGCCGCGCGGACGACATGTTCATCATCAAGGGCGTCAATATCTACCCCATGCAGATTGAGCAGGTCATCATGACCTTTGCCGAAGTGGGCCAGAGCTACCTGATCCTGCTTGAGAACGATGGTCTTGGCGACGTCATGCGCGTGCAGATCGAAATCCGCGACGAACATTTTGTCGAAGACATGCGCGTTCTGCAAAACCTGCAAAAAGCCATTGCCGCCCGCCTGCGTGATGAAATCCTCATCACGCCCAGGGTCGAGCTTGTGGAAAGCAACAGCCTGCCGCGTACCGAGGGCAAGGCCGTGCGTTTGCAGGATATGCGCAACAAAAACTAACAGCGACCGGAGGGCCGCATGGATTTTCTGCCTTTTCCCCTGGCTTCATTGCTTGCCGGGGCATTCATAACGCTGCTGTGCTTTGTGCTGCTGCTCAACATTTTTGGGCTGCCCGCCAACTGGGTGCTGCTGGGGCTTGTGGCGTTGTGGAAGGTGGTGCATCCCGGCGCGACTTCCATGGATGTCTGGTTCTGGATCATGATGGTGGGCATAGCCCTTGTGGGCGAAGCCCTGGAAATGGGCATGCAGATACTCAAGGCCAAACGCTATGGCTCCAGTTCTTCCGGCACGTTTGCGGGGATGATTGGGGCCATAGCGGGGGCCATTCTGCTTGCGCCGCTCTTTTTTGGGCTTGGGGCGCTTATCGGCGCGCTGGCTGGGGCGTGGACAGGCTGTTTTGTTGTGGAGCACCTCAAAGGGCGCCCCCTGCGCGAAGCTCTGGACGCGGCCTTTGGCGCCATGATGGGCCGATTCCTCGGCACCGTGTGCAAGTGCGGCGCAGGCGGGGCCATGCTGGCTCTGGCTGCCGGGCGTATCTGGCCCAAGCTACCGCCGGAGCTTTCCCCGGCTTTTTCTCCCGAAGCTCCCACGCAGGTCTTGCTGACGCTGCTGCGGGGCCTGTGTTGAGGTTATGATGCTGCTGCAAGGTCTTGAAGTTGTATTGGTCAAAACGCGCTTTCCTGAAAACATAGGCATGGCTGCCCGCGCCTGCGTCAACATGGGCTGCCCCACCTTGCGCCTTGTCGATCCGGAACGGTGGGACAGGGAAAAGGCGCGCCCTCTGGCGACGCCCAAGGGACAGGATATTCTGGATGCCGTGGAAGTTCATGAAGACGTAGCGCAGGCCGTGGCCCAAAGCGCACTGGTATTTGGCACCACCGCGCGTGTGGGCGGCTGGCGTCAGGCTCTGCTCTCGCCGGAGCAGGCCGCGCACGAGGCCGCTGCCGTTCTTGCAAAGGGCGAGAAGGTTTCCTTTGTTTTTGGCCCGGAAGACCGGGGCCTCAACAATGACGAAATCATGCACT
>JASGGT010000192.1:0-3350 GCA_047602655.1 Desulfovibrio sp.
GGCAAGCTGCGCAAGGGCCTGCATGTCCAGGGTGGAATCCTTGGCATGGGTGTATGTATGCCCTTGGGCCAGCTTGACCAGTTTGCCAAAAAAACAGCCCCAGATAATGCGCTCAAACTGCATGCGTCCTGCAGCCTGCAGAGAGAATTGGGCAAAATCCGCCACCTGCACAAAGCATCGCTCCGGCAGGTCGGGGCAGCGCTCCATAAGCAGGCGTTCCGAGCGCCTTCCTGTGGTCAGGCATGCGCACTGGCAGCCTGTGGCGCGGGCCACGGCAAGCCCTTGCTCTATTGTGGCCTTCCACGCATCGTGGCTGAACGGGCGCACGGTGCCCTGGGTCCCCAAAATGGAAATGCCGCCTTCAATGCCCAATCTGGGGTTGAAGGTCTTGTGCGCCAGCCGTGCGCCGTCAGGCACACTGACAAATACCGTCAGCAGGGCGCGGCCTTGGGCGGCTGCGTATTCCTGCTCCTGCGCTTGCAGCGCGCAGGTTATCTGCTGGCGCGGCACAGGGTTGACGGCCGCCTGCCCAATGGGCACGGGCAAACCCGGCAGGGTGACGCGCCCCACCCCCGGCCCTCCCTTTATAATGATGTGGTCGGGGTATGCAACTGCCGCATGGGGGGATACCCCCCTGTCTTCATCGGCAGGGGCGTGACTGGCTGCACCCTTGCCGTCGTTTGCGAAGATATCCATGGCGGGCATCGCGCTCTCCACCACCGTGGCGGTTATGCGCGCGCCAGACGTGGCGTCGGGGTCATCGCCGCCGTCCTTGATTATGCTGGCGTGGGCAATGGCAATGATATCCGGCGGTGGGGGATCTGCCTGCCCATTTGACGCGCCAGCTTCGGCGGCAGCCCAGGCGGCGGCCAGTTCCGGCGCAGGGCCTGCGGCGCAGCATTCAATGTGCAGGCGCAGCCAGCCCCGAGGCTCAGGCAGGCCGCCGCTGTTGCACGGATTGTGTCTGCCCGGACCAGAGCCAAAAGGGGGCAGGGGCACCCGGATTGCATCGGGCGCCACTCCCGTGCGCAACAGTTGCAGGGCAGCCAGCGCTGCCCCTGTGGCGGCGCTGCCGGTAGTGAACCCTTCCCGAAGCTTTTCGGCCATGCGTCAGCTCAAACTGGGGGACAAACCGGAGGTCAGGCCAGAAGGTAAGCCAGCGGCCGCGTCGGAAGCCGGATTTTGCGCCAGTGTCGGGCGGGAGTCAGGATCGGGCAGCCATGCCTTGCCACGGGCCACAAGCGACACCGGGCCGTCTATGCCAGCCATATCAAGGCCGCCTTCAGTGAACAGCCGCACGTCGAGGGCCGAGCCGCCGGGCTGCATGATGGAAAAAGATCGGCGCGTGCCCGCGCGCGCAAGGCACAGAGCCAGCGCCAGCGCTCCCGAGCCGCAGGCGTTTTAAGATGCCGTTCCGGCGTCGCGCACATGCACGAGGGGCAGCATGTCCAGCAGGCCCTGGCATTCACGCCACCAGATGACACCTGCGGCAGGTTCGGCTTCAAGGCCGTGCTGCTGGCGCAACTGTGCAGCCACAGCATGGCAGTCATCTGGCAGGGGATGCGTTGCACCGCCAAGCAGCAGATGGCAGATGCCCGGCAGGCGCACCAGATGCGCTCCTTTTTCTATAGTCGTAATGGAATATTCGGGGAGGCGCAGCAGTGCCTCTACCTGCCAGACCGGGGCTGAGCCGCGGGTGCGCAAGCGTACCGGGGTCTGCCAGCCGGAAACTTGGATTTCATCAAAGCGGACAGGATGTTCCGCAGGTGCCGCGCCTTCCGGCTTTTGTTCCATCCGCGGGGCGATCCCGTCCAGCAAGCCCTGTTCCGGGCCTGAATATTGGGCTGTATATGCCAGCAGGGCACCTACGGCGCGGCTGGCATTGACGCAAAATTCACCGCCAGCCATGCGCAGCTTGTGCTGCGGCAGGTTCACGAATCCCGCCTGTTCGCCGCCAAGCATGGAAGAATCCAGCGCCACAGATGCCAGGCGCGCCTGTTCTGCCGGGCGCTGGCCGGTGTCGGGAAAAAGCAGTGTGGTGTTGCCCCCGGGGCTCCATTTGGAAAAAGTCAGTGCAGGCATGGAAAATCCTTGGTTCTTGTCAAAGTATGCCTCAGCCCCGGCGGGCTGTCCAGCGCCGGGGTATTCGCCGGATTTTTGCTGACGATCGGAAAAAATCGGATCTACGTTGCAGTTGGACTGTGATGAAAAAGCGAAAGAGTGTTTCCTATTTACAACTTGCGGTTTTTCCTAAACGCGGGTATGTGAAAGGCAGTTGCCGTCTCCAAGGCCTATGGCTGTGAGTGAGCCGGTAACGTGGCGGGCACACCGCGATTTACTGTTGTTGACGGTAATCGACGACACTAACAACGTTTGGGAGGCAGTATGAAATCGTTTCGTCTTCTTGCTCTTGCGGCAGCGCTTGTTCTGAGCTACGCCGTGGCCGCTGCGGCCGCTCCGGCTTGTAACAAGAAAATTGAGAGCTTCGACTTCGTAGTGGACTATTCTGGTTCCATGATGATGAAGAACGACAAGCTGAAGCAGGACAAGATTCTTGTGGCCAAAAATGTGCTGACGCGCATCAACGCCGCTATTCCCGCTCTGAGCTACAATGGTGGCTTGCACACCCTTTCGCCCAACGGCGCCATCATTGCCCAGGGCCCCTGGGATCGCGCCGCCATGGCCGCTGGCCTCAAGAAGCTGAGCAGCAACTTTGATATTTTTGGCCGCATGACCAGCATGGGCAACGGCCTGCAGGCGTACGAACCCTTCATCTCCAGCATGAAGCGCGACGCCGCCCTGATCCTCGTGACCGACGGCGACAACAACCGTGGTACCGACCTCGTGCAGGTTGTGAGCCAGATGTACGCCAGCCAGCGTAACCTGGTTGTGCATGTGATCTCCCTGGCCGACACCCCCAACGGTGAAGCCACCATCAAAAAGATTGGCGCCCTGAACTCCAACGCCGTTGTGGTGCGTGGTGAAGAACTGGCCACCAGCGACGCCGCTGTTGAACGCTTTGTGCTTTCCGTGTTCTGCAAGGACGAAGACGTCATCGTGCTGCGCGGCGTGCACTTCGCTTTCAATTCCTATGCTCTTGACGGCAAGGCCATGGGCATCCTGAACGAAGCCGCCACCCTGATCAAGAACAACCCCAACAAGCGCGTTGTTCTCTCCGGCTGGACCGACTTTGTGGGTTCCGATGCCTACAACATGAAGCTTTCGCAGGAACGCGCCAGCTCCGTGAAGAACTACCTCGTGAAGCAGGGCATCCCCACCAGCCGCATGACCGCCATTGGCCGCGGCAAGTCCTTCAAGTATGACAACAAGACCGACGAAGGTCGCGCCAT
>JASGGT010000193.1:0-3327 GCA_047602655.1 Desulfovibrio sp.
TCGATCAGGCCGATGGCACCGCCGAGTGCGGCTTCCGGGCCGACATGGCCGATGACGAGGCCCACCGAGCCGCCGGAGAAGCGCGCGTCCGTCAGCAGGCACACATACTTGCCATATGACAGGTGCTTGAGCGCCGAGGTGAGCTGATAGGTTTCTTCCATGCCTGTGCCGCAGGGGCCGCCGCCGATAACCACGAGCATATCGCCCTTTTCGATCTTTCCGGCCTTGATGGCCTTGATGGCGTCAGGCTCGGCAGTGAAAACCTTGATGGCTGCCGTGTGACGGTACACGCCGTCAGCATCGATAACCGTGGGGTCAATGGCCGTGGACTTGATGACCGAACCCTCGGGCGCGATGTTGCCCACGGGGAAGGTAATGGTGGAGGTCAGGCCGCGTTCTTTGGCGCGAACGGGCGACATGATCACATCGTCCGGCTCCACGTTGTCCAGCTCCTTGAGCATGCGGCGGAAGTGGGCGCGGCGCTCGCTCTTTTCCCACCATTCAAGGTTTTCGCCCACGGTGTGACCGGTAACGGTGAGGGCGTCCAGATGCAGCAGGCCGAGGTCGCGCAGGTGCAGCATGACTTCCGGCACGCCGCCTGCCATGAAGGCGCGCACAGTGGGATGATACACGGGGCCGTTGGGCAGCACGCTGACCAGGCGGGGAGCCACGCTGTTCACACGCGCCCAGTCTTCCACAGTGGGGCGGTGGCAACCGCCAGCATGGGCAATGGCAGGCAGATGCAGCAGCAGGTTGGTGGAACCGCCAAAGGCCGCATGCACCATCATGGCGTTTTCAATGGCCTTGTCGGTGATGATATCCTTGATGGTGATGCCTTTTTTCAGCAGGCCCATGACGGCCTTGGCCGACTGACGGCCCACTTCCACCCACACGGGTTCGCCGGAAGGCGCAAGGGCAGTATGCGGCAGGGCCAGGCCAAGGCCTTCGGCCACAACCTGCGAGGTTCCGGCAGTGCCGAGGAACTGGCAGCCGCCGCCAGCGGAACCGCAGGCGCGGCAGCCAAGACGGGCCGCGTCCTCAAGGCTCAGTTCGTTGTTGGAATAACGCGCGCCAATGGTCTGCACCTTGCCGAGGTCTTCGCCGTCGGTGGGGGGCAGGGTCGAACCGCCGGGCACGAGCACGCAGGGCAGGTCGTGCATGGAGGCCAGAGCCATCATGGTTGCGGGCAAGCCCTTGTCGCAGCTGGCAACGCCGATAACAGCGCCAACGGTGGGCAGGGAACGGATCTGCCTGCGGAAGACCATGGCAGCATCGTTACGGAACGGCAGGGAGTCATACATGCCCGTGGTGCCCTGAGTACGTCCGTCGCAGGGGTCGGTCACATACGAGGCAAAGGGCACGCCCTTCTGCTGTTTGATTTCCTTGCTGGCGGCGGAAATCTGCAAGCCCAGCTCCCAGTGGCCCACGTGCAGGCCCAGGGCATCGGGGGTGCCGTCATCGTTGCGTTTGCCGCCAAGGGTGCTGATGATCAGCACGTTGGGGCCAAGAATGTCTTCGGGCTTCCAGCCCATGCCCGCATCCAGCGTCATGCCGAAAATGTCGCCGCAGGGCAGTTCGCGCAGCATGTCGCCAGTGAGCGGCAGCGAACCCTTGGGGCCGGAAGCGTGGGTCTTTACATCATATACATCGTTCTGCGGATTGGCGTAAATATCTGCAATGGACATAGCATACTCTCTTTTTTGAGAAGTTGCCGGTTTCAGCGGGCGGCCAGAGAATGGCCGCCCCTTGCATCCTTATAAGGCCCTGAAACCGTGCCAGCGTCAGCGTAACCAGCGCCGATTGCTCCATTTTGGGGCACTCCACGCCGGAAACCCCCTAAAAACCGCGCATGAATTCCCGCACGGCAAACATCTGGGCAGAGGTTGCCTCCTGATAAGGGGACGCAACCGTGGCAGAGGCAAAAATGCCCGCATCCACAAGCAGACCCTTCATGGCTGCCATAAAGGGCGAGGAAAATCCGTACACACCCATAATGCGGTTGAACAGCTGCTGATACTTCATTGTGCCGTCAAAATCGCGGGCCTTCATGGCATCGCGCCAGGCCACGCACAGGTCGGGGCGCACGTTGGACACAGCCGCAATGCAGCCATCGCCGCCAGCCAGAATGTTTGACGCAAAGTTATGATCAAAACCGCTCAGCACTTCAAACGTGGGGATGTTGCCCTTGACGGTCTGGATAAGCTCCACCGTGTGGGCCATGTCGGGGATGGTGTCCTTGATGCCCACAATGTTGGGATAGCGGCGGGCAAGTTCAAGCACCACGCTGGGCGAAATGGTGTATCCGGTGCGGTCGGGATAGTTGTAGATGTAAATCTTGCCGCGCACCTGCTCCGCCACTGCGCCAAAGTAGCTCATCACGTCCGCATCGGTGAGGGCAAAATACCACGGCCCCACCACCATCACGCCGTCCGCGCCTTGCTCAATGGCAAAGTTGGACATGGCGACGCATTCTTCAACCCGCATGTCGCCAGAGCCGATCAGCACCTGCATGCGGCGGTCGATGTGCTTGATGGCCGCAGAAATCAGGCTCTTGCGTTCTTCAACAGAAAGATGCGGAAATTCACCGGAACTGCCAAATATGGCCACACCGTCAATACCGGCATTGATAAGAAAGTCGTAGTGCTTGAGGCACGACTTCACGTCGATTTCTGTTTTGCTTTTCAGCGCTGTAAGTGTGGGCGTTATATATTTCATCATGATCTCCGTGTAGCTCGGTTAAATAACAAACGATGCCAGGTAGCAGAATATCGCCGTGATGATCGACACAATGCAGCCGGACAACGTGAAGGACATATACATGTCTTTGACCGACATGTTCAGGAATTCGCGGAAGAACCAGAAGCCGGAGTCCGTGACGTGCGACCAGCCGATGGCGCCAGCGCCGATGGAAATGCACATGAGTGCAGGGTCAACAGGGTGCACGGCCAGCACGGGGCTGATAAAGCCCGCAGCCGTCATCATGGCGACGGTGGCGCTGCCCAGTGCAAAGCGCATGATGGAAGCAATCAGCCAGGCCATGATGACCGGGTGCATGTTGAGCGTGACCAGCACGTCCTTGAGCACATTGCCCATGCCGGAATCCATGATGACCTTGTTGAAGCTGCCCGCAGCGCCAATAACCAGCAGAATGGAAACCATGGGCAGGAGGGATTTGTCGCAGAAGCCGCTCAGTTCAATGGAGCTGAAGCCCCGCTTCACGCCGAGGAAGATCAGGGAAGCTACGGCAGAAATGAACAGGGCGATCACAGGATGGCCCAAAAATTCCACCAGAGGCATGTAAGCCGCATCCTTGCTGGAGGAAAATTC
>JASGGT010000194.1:0-3303 GCA_047602655.1 Desulfovibrio sp.
ATAGCGCAACTTTGGCATGACCGGATGCCGCCTGATCACGCCAAGGCATGACCGCCCATCACATAGTTGATGCATCGCGGCCCATGGCTGCTGTCTGCCAGCACATAGCGCAACTTTGGCATGACCGGATGCCGCCTGATCACGCCAAGGCATGACCGCACACTTCACCCTGCCCTCATTGCACGTCCTCAATGGCTGATACGGATCTCATTTCATCCCGGTTGCCAGCACCTCTTGTTTCTGTGGTGTTGCCAGCGTGGAATGCGGCCCACACGCTGGGCGCAACCCTGCAAAGCCTGGTCGGACAGCGCCCCGCCCCCGGAGCGCCACTGCCCGAATTTGAAATTATCGTTGCAGACGACGGGTCCACTGACGACACTCGCAGTCTTCTGGAATACTGGGCAACCCCCGCCCGTTGCGGACACAGGCTGCGGGTGCTGCACCTGCCCCACGGCGGCATTGTGGCAGCGCTTAACGCCGGGCTTGCAGCATCGCGCGGCGCGTTTGTAGCGCGCATGGATGCGGATGATACGGCGCATCCTCAGCGCATTGCCACACAGGCAGCACATCTTTTTGGCAATTCGCAGCTCTGCGTGTCGGCAACCTGCGTTGCTTTTGGCGGAGACCGCGCAACAGCGCACGGGTTTGCCCACTTTGTGGACTGGCAGAATACCATTCTTACTCACGAGCAGATTGGTCGCGCCCGTTTTCGGGATACGCCATTGTGCCATCCATCGGTCATGTTTCGCAGAGAATGCGTGGACAAATGGGGTGCGTACCGTGATGGCGACTTCGCCGAGGATTGGGAAATATGGCTGCGCTGGCTCCACCACGGGGCGATAATGGAAAAGCTGCCGCACCAGATGCTTGTGTGGAATGACGCACCCACCCGCGCCACACGGGCAGACAACAGATACGCGCGCGCCGCCTGCGACAGACTGCGGGCACTATGGCTGGCACGCTGGCTTGAAAAGCATAATCCCTTTCACCCATATGTTTGGATAATCGGCGGCGGGAGGGTGGCCCGCCAGCGGCTGGCCCCCCTGTGGGCTCTGGGTCCAAGACCGTCTGCATATATTGATATTGACCCCAGAAAGATAGGCAACAGCGTAAACGGCGTTCCAGTTCTGGGGCGCAGTGCTCTGCCCAAGCCAGGGCACTGCTTTATCCTCAACGCCCTCACCGCTCATGGCGCAGCGGAAGAGGCTGGTCAGTGGCTCATGCGGGCCGGGTATGGGCAGCAGTGTCAGCTCCTTGTTTGATGTATCTTTTTTTAATAATGCAGACTTGTTAAATCTGGTTTAGCTTTCGTTTGTGTCTTTCTGCGCAAGCGCTTTTCACTCCGTAGCGCACCCTCCTCACTGCAATACTGCAACTACAATATATTTTATTGCACAATTCTCTGCTTCACGCTTAGCCACAACCAGCCGAGCACTTTATTTGTTTGTTTAAACAGCCAATATTGACGCACAGGCAACACAGCGTTGATGCAGTAGACAAGAACAAAGGTCATAAAGACTGTTTTACAAGGCCAGCAGCTTCGAGCACAAAGCTTGTGAAAAAAAAATTGCGGAGTTTGCGAAATTTGTCACCAATACCCTTTGACATAACAGGGCTGAGCAGATATCTTGCAAGGGCTTTATGTATTTTCAACTCCTTCAATCCGCAATTCACATGGAGGATGCGGCATGCTGGACTTAAACGTCACTCTTCTTTTTCAGCTGGCGAACTTCTTTATCGCCATTTATGTGCTTAACATCCTCCTGATTCGCCCCATCCGCGAAATCATCAAAAAGCGCAACGGCGTCATGGATGACATGGCCGAGGAAGCCGGTTCTTTCGAGTACCAGGCTGGCGAACGGCTCACCAACTATGAGGCCGAACTGGCCCGCGCCCGTCAGGACGCAGGCAGCAACCGTGAGGCTGGCCGCGCCGCAGGCGCGGCAGAACAGCAGAAACTGGTGGGCGAAGCTCAGCAAAGCGCCCGCGATATTCTGGCTGAAACCCGCGCCTCGCTGCAGGCACAGGCTGCGGAAACCCTTGCTGCGTTGCGCAAGCAGGTGGGTGAATTTTCCACCCGTCTGGCCGACCGCCTCATCAAGGGCTAGCAAGCGGCGCTGACTCAGGCCTTTGCGGGCCGTTCCGCAACGCTCGCGTTGCGGCTTCATTGGGAACTGTTTTCGAATCGGTATTATCGAACAGAGGGGGTGGGCTTTGAGCAGATGGAAACACGCGGGGTTTATCCTGCCGCTCGTTATTGCCTTTGCCGCGCTGGTGGTCATTCCTGCGGGAGCCATGGCTTCTGAAGGGCATGCAGCGCCGCGTTGGGGCGACTTCGGCTGGCGCGTGCTCAACTTCGTAATTTTTGCCGGCATCCTCTGGTACTTCGTTGGCGGGCTGGCCAAGCGTTTCTTTAAGAACCGCCGCGAAGGCATCAAGAATGCGCTGGACGATCTTGACGAACGTCGCAAGACGGCCAAGGAGCAGCTGGCCTCGGTAGAGACCCGCATTGCGAACCTTAATGCTGAACGCGAGGCCATCTTGGCCGAGAGCCGCCAGCAGGCCGAAGCCCTCAAGCAGGGCATTGTGGAAGAGGCTCACCGCCAGGCCGCTCAGATTGTGGAGCAGGCGCGCCTTACGGCGGAAAATGAAGGTCGCGCGATCTTTGCTGAAGTGCGCGCCTCCATTGCCGATGAGATCGTGAACGCCGCCGAGAAAGCTCTGAGCTCCAAGCTCAATGCGGCTGAGCACGACAAGCTTATCGCCAACTCCCTTAACAAGGTGGTGCTCCATTGATTAACACCGTGGTTGCACGCAGGTATGCCAACGCAATTTTTGCGCTTGGCAAAAAGGATGGGGATGCAGCCCTGAGCTCGCGTGGCGATTGCCTGGCGTCTCTTGGTGAAATGCTTGCCGCCGCGCCTGGGCTTGACCTTACCCTGAAAAGCCCTGTTATCGGCGTAAGCGAAAAGAAGGCAGTTCTCGATAAACTGCTGACCAAGCTCAAGGCTGACGAAACCATGCGCAATTTCTGTTTTCTGCTTGCAGATAAGGAAAGGCTTGCCTTTTTGAGCGAAATTGCAGCGTGGTACGGCAAACTGCTGGACGAGGCCAAGGGTATCATCCGCGGTCAATGCATAACCGCAGTACAACTTTCCGCAGACAAAAAGTCTAAGCTCAAGGATACCTTGCAACAGAAAGCGGGCACCGATATTGAGCTGACCTTTGCCGTGGACAAAGACATACTAGGGGGTATGGTGCTCAAAATGGGTGACCGGGTGCTGGACGCAAGTCTGCGCGCGC
>JASGGT010000195.1:0-3301 GCA_047602655.1 Desulfovibrio sp.
CGTATTCCAGACATTGCAGGCCCTCGAATACCTGCGGAGTCATTTGCAGGCCGTGCATCTCTGCAACACGAAAAACTGCGGCATAATCCAGCCCAATCAGGGCAATGCCCCCTACACGCCACTGCGTCTGCACGAGCAGCCACAAGTTCCAGACGGGAATATTTTCTGGCAACAAAGGGGTTGGATCATTTTCGCATTCATCGCAGGGTGGGTCTTGCCGTTTGCGCTCATAGTGGGTCAGGCAATGGCGGCAGTGTTCAATTCTGCCGCCTGATCGGCTGCGGCGGCAGGCACGGAGTTTCCCAACATGATGCCCATTTTGCTGATTGATTTGATAATTTCGCTAAGCTCAACCACCTCAGGCATGGAAAGTTCGGCATGCAGGGTCGCCCAATCGTTTACGCATAGCGCGAGCGGGGCTTCACGCGAGGCCCTTTGCGCGTCAGTGAGGGCAAGCGTGTAGTCAACATCGCTTATGGACTTGGATTTTTCCTGCAAGTCTTTGAGGGCGAGCAGGTGGCTTTTCTGTATGTCCCAGTATTCGTCCCAGCCAAGGGGCCGAATTTCAACGGTTCTGCCAGTGCTAAGAGTTTGCTCGGCGTACATGGTCTTTCCTTAGGCGTAGCTGCTTACGCGGTTGATAAGGGTATATTTGCTGGAGGTTTCCGCCTGATCCACAAAGCCAATCACCTTTACTTCAGAGGTGAGGCCTCCTTTGCCGGATATTTGAGCGGGCGGAACGTTTAGCTCAGCTTCGGGCAGGGTGAACCACATCTCCTCGCCATTGGCGCCGCTCATGGACAGGCTAAAGGGCAATGTTGCCGACATGTCGGAAAGCTGCTGGTATTCGTCATGTTCCAAAAAGACAGTCAGATTGACTTCATAGGTAGGATCGCCCTCCGGCTGGCGTGAGCGTTTACCCATGTCGCCCTCGGCAACCTGGCCTTCAATGCCATAACCAAAACTGACAGAACCCTTTTGCACATCGCCAGCGCGGGCAGAGTCAATCCAGACCGCCACCTCCTTGTCCCAGAATGGAATGCTGGGCAGCAGGGCAGGGGAGGCAGTGCTCACAGGGGTGGACACGTTTTCCATGCCGCCAACGGAGAGTTCGAGAGAAATCTTGATTTCGGTTTCTCCTCCAAAGGAGAATGAAATGCCGTTGAGCTTGTTGCTGGAAACAACCGTGTAGGGGTTAACGCTGGCCCCTGCGTCGTAATCCATCTTTTTCTGCACGGTAAAGGTGGGCTGCTTTTTGGGCAGGGCAAATTCGTGCCGGAAGAATGCGGGGATAGCCGATGGCTTGCCGTCAAGGGTTTCGGCCACAAACGAGGCCTGAATGACAAGGCTGCGTGTGGATGTGCCGGGTTGCAGCACATGGGGGCCATCGTAATTAACCGTGCCAGTAATGGCGACAGTTTCACCTGCGTGCAGGGCAACGCCATAGCCGCCTACAGGCAGTGCCACGTTGCCGCCGCCCGCATCAGTAGCAGCCCCTTTAAGAAATGCCCCACGCCCACGGTGCGCTTTGGCCCCGGCCGAAATAGTTTCTGCCTTGTACAGGGCCTTGATGACCAGCTTGGTTTTGCTGGTGCCGTATTCAAGGCGGTATGCGCCATCATAGTTGGCTGTGCCGGTGATGGTGATTACGGTATCCTGCACCCACGGATGCGCAGCTACGGCAAGCCCGACATAGCCCCGGCCTTCGTTAACCACCTCGGCCTCGGCAAGACTTACGGCAGTTTCCGCGCTGGTGACAGGCGCGCCACAAAGCGCCCGCAGTATGTGGCCCATCTGCGGTGCGTAAGGCGGTACTTCAATACTGCCGCTGTAGTCGGGCGTACCTGGAATGGGCTTGCCCTGTCCGCGCGCATTGGAAATAACGGCGCTGGCCTGCTTGTTGGGGTCGGTTGACAGGCTTTCCCTGTAGCTGGCCAGAACAATGCCGTTATCTGCGGCATCAGGCACGCCTGGCAATGATTCCCTGTAGAGCACAAGCTGGCAGTTGCCGCCGGATACTTGCCGAAATTTCTGCATCATAGCCTCCTGTCCCCTGCGGGGAGATTGACCTCAATACCTAGGCCCGCGTGCAGCATTAGCAGCGGGAAATGTTCCTGAGAGATTGCCAGCGATGGCTCCATCAAGGCTGCCAGCGGTTCCAGCCCGGGCAGGGCATCTTGCAGGGCGGCCCAGGCTGCTGGCCATGCCTGTTCATCAAGCACCATCAAGCCGTGCATCAGGCGCACGCCGTCCTCGTCGGTCACATGGGCATCCAGAACCGCAACTGTCAGCGATATGGAATAGGTGCGCGTGACGCCTTCGCCCTCGGATTTCCAGGGCGCAACAACCACGCAGGGAGTTTGCTTTTCCCAATCCGTTTTTTGGCCGTCAAAGCCCACAAGGCTTTTCCAGTTGCGGCCATAGTGCTGTTGCGCAACATTCTGAAACAACGGGTCTGCCTTGAGAGTGTGGGCGATGGCGCGGCACAGGCGCATGGCGGGGAGCATCAGGCCACCCCCTTGCGAAAGAGCTGCCTGACCTGATTGGCCAGCTGCTTGCGAAAATCATCCAGCCCGTATTCTGCAAGGCTGTTTCTGGCTTCTTCCGGCGACAGGGCCTGAATGGGGGAGGGGCCCCACAGCATGCGCAGGCCAAGGCCGCGCTCGCCGTTTTTTGTTCTGCGATACCAGACTATGAGATCACTGCCATAGCGCGCCAAGAACGACTTTTCCCCATGAGGCCCCCTGATGGCTGAAAAAGGGCCATCCTTAAGAAATCTGGCAAGTATACCCTCAACCGGTTTGCGGTTGCGGGGGTTAATGCCTTTCCATTTTTGCAGCTGCCTGGGACGGATATTGAATTCCCCGGCGGGTGTGCCAATTTTGCCATTGAAGAAAACCTCACCCCGTGTAGCCAGTTGGGATACACGGCGAATCTTGATGCGGGCACGTATAACCCTGGCTTTGGCCGTGTACTTTTCGCGCGCTATGCGCACGCCCTTTGCCCGTACTGCATTAAGGGCGTGGTTAAGCGCGTGCTGGGTGGCTTTTTCGATGCCTTTGGGGGCAATGAAGAACTGGTTCTTGATGTCTTCAAGAATACCAAGGCCTTCAACCTTTACGACAACTGGTGCGGTTAGCGATGTAGCCATTACCACTGCCCCTGGGTTATGCCCGGCCTTGTAAGGGTGAGCACAAGGATGCCGGAGCAGCGCTGGCTGCTCTCAATGGTCCAGCTGTTGCCGTTAAGTTCAAGCTCCACTCCGTCATCGGTATCTTCAGGGGCGGCCTGTTCCGCCACA
>JASGGT010000196.1:0-3233 GCA_047602655.1 Desulfovibrio sp.
CCTGCTTGATGCTGTCGTGAGCGGTGAGCGCAAACAGCTGGAAGAAACCCCCCTGCTGGGCAACAGTGCTGCCATTCGCGATATTCTGGCTCTGGTGCAGAAGATCGCCGCATCGGATTCCACCGTGCTTATCAGCGGCGAAAGCGGCACCGGCAAGGAGGTGCTGGCCCGCACCATCCATAACATGAGCGGGCGCGGCAAGCGGCTGATGACGGCCGTAAACTGCGGGGCTATTCCTGAAAATCTGGTGGAGAGCGAGCTGTTCGGCTATGAAGAAGGTGCATTTACGGGCGCCAGAAAGGGCGGAAGCATGGGCAGGTTTGAACTGGCTCATGAAAGCACACTGTTTCTGGACGAAGTGGGCGAAATGCCCTTGGCCGTGCAGGCCAAACTGCTGCGCGTGCTTCAGGATAAATGCGTGCAGCGGGTGGGCGGTTCTGCGTCAATCCCGGTGAACGTGCGCATTGTCTGCGCCAGCAATCGCAATTTGCAGGAAATGGTCGCTCAGGGAACCTTTCGCAACGACCTGTATTATCGCCTGAATGTCATTCCCATCCATATACCGCCCTTGCGGCAGCGGCGTGAGGATATCCCCGTTTTTATCGAGAGCTTTCTTGCCCGCTACCGACGCGAGCTGCGCCGCGACATACGCGGGCTTGAGCCAGTGGCTTTTGACGCGTTCATGAGGCATGACTGGCCGGGAAATGTACGTGAATTACGCAATATCATTGAATATCTCGTTAATGTTGTTGAAGGGCCGCTGATACGGGCCAATGACTTACCGCAGCATTTTTTTGCCAGACAGTCCGGAACAGCGCCTGCAACAACGCTCAAGGAAATGCTCGCGGCGCACGAAAAACAGCTTTTGGAACGCCTGATCGGCATAGCTGCCAGCACGGAGCAAAAAAAGCTTCTGGCGCAACGTCTGGGCATCAGCAGCGCCACATTGTATCGTAAATTGCAAGAATACAATTTGCTGCATTAGCTCCCAAAAAAAAGATCCTGCCTCGTCTTTTCGGATCCTTGGCATGCAGCAGAGGCAAGATTTTCTCATATTTGAGAAATATATTCCCAAATTTGAGAATACAAATAAGACCTTGAAATGCTATTTGATTTAACTATGTTTGTTCAGGATGTTTTCAATTTTGCATCTGGCAGATCCTTGCCCCGGTGTGGGGTGAAGGCATTAAATGCTAGAGCCGCAAGGTCTGGGAGTGGGGATAGGATTTTGGTATAAAATTTGATAGGGTGCTAACAGTTATACCCCCCCCAGAGTATTGCCAAGTGCCAGCGACGCTGCCGCGCCTTAATAAAGGCCGGGAAAAACCGTACACAGGAGTATTCTATGAAAAAGGGTTTGATTTCGCTGTTGGTTGCCGTGGTCATGCTGGCTGCTGGGCTGATCCAGATGCCCAGGGCGGCGGAGCTGAAAACGTTTACGATTACCTCCGGCCCGCTTGGCGGCGATTTTTACGCCCTTGGCGGCGTGATTGGCGAAGCTGCACGCGGTGTCATGCCCGGCACTACAGTGAGCGTCAACACTGGCGGCTCGGTGGAAAACCTGCTGAAGATTGATGCGGGCAAGGCTGATCTTGGCACAAGCATGATCAAGCTCTATCAGGAAAGCCTCAAGGCCGAGGGCGTGTTTGCCAACCGCAAGCCCGTGCAGAATGTAAAAATCATGATGTATGTGGCGCCCATGCCCATGAGCTTCTTTCTTGTGCGCGAGGATTCCCCCTACACCTCCATTGCGGATATTGCCCGCACCAAGCCTAAAATCCGCCTGCTGACCTCCAAAAAAGGTTCTTCGCCCGCTGTTGCCTCCGAGAACATGCTCAAGCAGTACGGTTTTTCGTTTGAAGACATCAAGGAATGGGGCGGCTCCGTGAGCTACGTTTCCTACGCGGAAGCCTCCTCCCTCATTCAGGATGGTCACGCGGACGCCTATGTGGGGCCCATTGTTTCGTCCATCAACGAGCTGATCACCACAGTCAAAATGAAGATGCTGCCCATTGACCAGGCGGTTCTCGACAAGCTGAGCAGCGATGGCTACATGACCTACACCATCAAGGCCGGACAATATTACTTTATCACAAAGGATACGCCGCACATGGCCGAAACCGTGGTTTTGCCCGTGGGCGCGAACCTGCCGGACGATGCCGTGTATGCCCTGACCAAGGCGCTTTGCGAAAAGCCCGACATGATCCGCAATGTGCACCAGACCTATTCTGTCTTTGATCCCAGCAAAAGCGCTGACCATATTGACGTGCAATACATCCATCCCGGTGCGCTGCGTTATTACAAGGAAAAGGGCTGGGTGAAGTAATGGCTTCTTCTGAACAAAAGGACGCCGCAGGCGCGTCAACCAAGGTCAACCTGGCCCGCAGCGCTGTGGAAAAAGAGCTTGCCGGCGAGGCAAGCAATGATTTTGGCGAAGTCGCGGGTCAGCAGGGTTTTGCCAGGCTTGTGCAATACCTTATATTTTTTGGCTGCCTGCTCTTTGCGGGCTACCATTGCGTCACCACGATTTTTGGCATGCCGGTGGCCTACGTGCATCGGCCCATCCACGTCATGTTTGCCGCATCGCTGGCCTTTCTGGTGTATCCTTCCAGCAAGAAGCGCGGGCCTGCCCCCCTTGATCTCGCACTGGCGCTGGTGGCACTGGCGGCTTTTGCGCTGCCTGCCATTCAGGCGGACCAGATTGCGGAACGTCTGGTCATGGTTGACGATCTGACCCTCGGCCAGACCATCAGCGGCATTACTGCCCTGGTGCTGGTTCTGGTGCTAATTCAGCGCGTTGTGGGCATGTCGTTGCTGGTGGTTTGCCTGCTGTTTCTGGCCTATGCGTTGTGGGGGAACCACATCCCCGGCATGCTCGCGCACAAAGGGTTTTCGTGGAACGAGGTGGTGGATTATCTGGGGTTCGGGCTTGAGGGCCTGTATTCGTCCGCCATCGGTGTTTCAGCCACCTATATTGCCGCCTTCATTGTTTTTGGCACCTTTCTTGAGAGGTGCGGCGCGGGCGATGTGCTCATGGACCTTGGCCGCGCGCTGACAGGCCATTATCGCGGCGGCCCTGCAAAGATTGCTGTTATCACCAGCGCTTTTTTCGGCACCATTTCCGGCTCTGCTGCCGCCAATGTTTACGCCACGGGCGCGTTCACCATCCCCATGATGAAAAAGGCCGGGTACAAACCCGTGTTTGCCGGCGCAGTGGGGGCCGCGGCCTCCAC
>JASGGT010000197.1:0-3205 GCA_047602655.1 Desulfovibrio sp.
GGAGGCGCATACGGGCGCGCTCGACAAAGCCATCAACAGATTCTGGATAGGATTCAGGGAATATTATGCTGCAAGCTGATGAATCCTGCGGAAATTCCGCCACGGGAACCTACGGCGGCTACTATTCATCGTGGTCGACAGATATCCCCCCCGAACTGCGCTGGGATACTGCGCGGCTTAATGAAGCGCGTGAACTTTCGTGGAAAATCCACGGCAAAAAAATACTGTTCTATCTGCCCGGCATGTATGTGCGTGACGGCGTGCAGGGCCAGTACCCGGCGCTTTCCATCACCGGGGCCAACTGCCGCCAGCAATGCGCCCACTGCGGCGGCAAGCTGCTGCTCAATATGCCTGACGTCAGCTCCCCCCTGCGGCTGCTGCAAAAATGCCGCGATCTGGTGGCGCAGGGTGCGCAGGGGGTCTTGCTTTCCGGCGGCTGCAACGGGCGCGGGCAGGTGCCGTGGCAGGATTTTACCGACACCATCGCGGCCATAAAGCAGGAAACCGGGCTCTACATTTCCGTGCACTGCGGCATGGTGGATGACCGCGCGGCTCTGGCCCTGCGGAGGGCTGGAGTGGATCAGGCCCTGCTTGATGTTATCGGCAGCGAAAAAACCTATGCCAGCGTTTACCATCTACCGGACGGCCCCCGACTGCTCGAGCAAAGCCTTGAAGCACTTGCAGCGGCAGAGCTGCCCGTGGTTCCGCATATTGTGGCGGGGCTGCATTTCGGACGCTTTGCAGGCGAAAACCATGCGCTGGAAATCCTGGCGCGCCACCCGCCCGAGCTGCTGGTCATAGTGGCCTACATGAACCTTGCAGGAACCGTGATGGAAAATGTGCGCCAGCCAGACCCTCGCGGCGTGTGCGGCCTTGTGATCCGCGCGCGCGAACTTATGCCGCAGAGCCAGATAAGCCTTGGCTGCGCACGCCCGCGGCGGGACGCAAGCGCGCTGGAAGTTCTTTCGCTGCGGGCGGGCATCAACCGCATGGCCCTGCCCTCGCACGAGGCCGCAGCACTGGCTGCCCGCATGGGATTACAGGCGGAATTTCGCAAAACATGCTGTTCGGTGTTGCTGGGCGAGGGAACAGAAGGCTGGTAGCTCTCACCGCCAAGCCTGCCGAAATATTACTCGCAACGACGCCTGCCGCAATAACTTTTGCTGGAGACAACATATGAGCCAAGCCACCCAACTTGAAAATCAATGCCCACCCTGCTGGCAGCAAACCCAGCCTCAAAGCCCGGAAGTGGCGCGCATGAGCCTTGCCGCTGCCATGACGCTCGACTTCGCCCCCGGTTCCTTCTACCGCAATGCCTGCCTTTCGTGCATCAACCTGCTGCTGACCTACCGCTCTGGCTGCGCTGCCAAGTGCGCCTATTGCGGCCTCTCTGGCGCGAAAGAAAAGAAGGAAAGCACGAGCAAAAGCTTTATCCGCGTGACCTGGCCCGCATTTACCCTTGATGAAATCGTGGCGGGCATTGTGCGGCGTCAGGAGCGCGTCAAACGCATCTGCATTTCCATGCTCACCAACAGCCGCGCCCCGCGCGATGCCGCAGAGATATGCCGCCGTTTGCGTCAGGCCATTGATATACCCGTTTCCATGCTGGTTTCGCCCACCATCCTTACCCGCAGAAACCTTGAAGAACTGCGCGATGCCGGGGCAGACAAGATCGGCGTGGCCATTGACCTTGCCACGCCCGAGCTGTTTGACCACTACCGGGGTTCAGGTGTTGGCGGCCCGCATTCGTGGAAAAGATACTGGCAGTGCCTGGGCGAAAGCCTGGACATTTTTGGTCAGGGAATGGCCGGGGCGCACTTTATGGTGGGCATGGGCGAAACCGAGCAGGACATGTGCCGCGCCATGCAGCGAGTGCACGACATGGGCGGCAACACGCATCTGTTTTCGTTTTTTCCCGAAGGGGGGTCGCCTCTGGCGCACCGCCTGCCGCCGCCCATTGACCAGTACCGCCGCATTCAGCTGGCGCGCTGGCTCATCGACAACGACCACGCCCACGAGCGCTTCTTTACCTATAATGACCGCCGCGCCCTCACGGGATACGGCCTGACCAAGGCCGATCTGGACGCAGTCATTGATGCGGGCGAACCGTTCCGCACCTGCGGCTGCACAGGGCGCGACGGCGAGGTGGCCTGCAACCGCCCCTACGCCAACTCGCGCCCCGGGCCGGGAATCCGTAACTATCCTTTCAAACCTGAAGAGGCGGATATTCGCCACATCCGCCTGCAAATGGGCTTGCCCGCCTGATGCGGGCGCAGGCGGCCCTTGCCGGTACGCCCCTGCTGGCGCGGGCCGCCTGTTGCAAACATTGCCCGATCATCCACAAGGGAATACGCTGCAAACATGATTATTACTTGTCTGGGCGACAGCCTCACTTACGGCTACGGCATTCCACGCCCCAAGGTATGGACAACCCTGCTGGCGCGGCGCACGGGCATTGACGTGCGCAACTGCGGCATCAATGGCGATACAACGGGCGGCATGCTGGCCCGCTTTCATCCACATGTGGTGCAGGCGGGCGCTGACGCGGTTCTGATTATGGGCGGGTTCAACGATCTGGCCCTGGGAACAGGGCTTGGAACAGTAAAGGCCAATATTTTTGCGCTGGTGCAGCACAGTTTCAGCGCAAGGGTGCGCCCTGTGGTGGGGGTGCCCATTCCAGTGCATGCGCCCATTACATTCCCACTGCTGGGCAGCGTTGACCTGCCGCGCGCCTGTGCGGACTACGCCGCCCTGCATCAGTGGTTACGCGTGCTCTCCGAGGATTTCTCTCTGCAATGCGTGGATTTTTCGCAGGCATTTGCTGGCATGCACGGTCAGACAGGCTCAGCGGATGATAATGCACCTGACAGGCTGTCTGCACTCTATACTGACGGCCTGCACCCAAGCGAAGCGGGCCACGAGCTGATGGCGCAGCAGGCGGCCCGCATACTTGGGTGATTACAGATCGTCGACAGAATCGAAATGAAATTTTGGAGTGTGCACAACGCTCCCTCTGCGGCTTACCTTGACCAGCACTTCTGTAACAAAGAGCGCATCGTTGTTGGTTGTCCAGAAGTCGGTAATGTAGCGCTCGTAAGAGCCATTGTCGCAAACATAGTTGTTGGAGGCGCACCAGCGCTGTAACTTGCGGTAGGTGCTGCCGATGGTTTCGTGCGAACCTATGTGGTAGCAGCTTGCCGCCAGA
>JASGGT010000198.1:0-3191 GCA_047602655.1 Desulfovibrio sp.
GCGGTGGATTGATGCAGGCGCAAAGTTTGGCCGTAGATAAGACGGAAAACTGGAGCGCCAAGGTTATTCCATTGCTTGGCATTGAAAAGGTGATGCAGTTTTGTAACGTGGATTTTGTTATTTTTAATACATCCATAGGCGCATTGTGCGGTTCTGTTGGGCAACTGGATAACACTGTAGCCAACATAGTGCTGGATACCTGGGCCGTACGGCAGCAACGCGCGGGAACACGCGTCATGGGCATACGCTGGGACGTATGGCGTCAAGTGGGCATGATCAACAAGATGGCTTCGTTGCATGCGCGGCTTTCCGGAGAGGAGCTGAAGGGGGGCATCGCTCCAGATGCAGCTCTTGCGGCGGTTAGGGCTTGCCTCGGAATGATGGTGGAGCTTCCTGTTGTCAGCGGTCGCAGCCTTGCCGCCATGCTTGATGAGGCGCGCACCAGGCGCGGGCTTGCAACGGATGCTCTTGAGTCGGCCGACCTCAAGGCCGAAGGAAGCGTTGGGCAGCGCCCCCCGCTGATGGTGGAATGGCGCGGAGCACGTCATGCGTTGGACCGGGCTCTTGCCGACCTTTTTGAGTCACGCCTTGGCTTGAGCGGCATAGGTATTGATGACGACTATGTGGAGCTTGGGGGCGACAGCCTCATGGCCATGCCCTTGGCAAAAGAAATCCGTGATCTTTTTGACCTCTCTGCGTTCAGCGTAGCGCAGATATTCCGCCAGCGGACTGTGGCGAACATTGCGGACTACCTGACCGAATCGCAGGAGGAAAAGGAAAGGCTGTTTGCCCTCGCAGAACTGCTTGAATCTGTAAAGCACATGCGCCCAGAGGATGTTTCTGCGTCACTGGAGGCCTTGTCATGAGTCTCAGCGCCGAACAGTTACAGCTTTTTTCCCGGCTGGCAGGGAAAAAGGGGCTTGCCCGCGTAGAGCACAGCACCATCCGTGACCAGAGTCCTTGCCCAGTGCAGGAGGGCGAGCCCCAAGAATTTCCCATGACGGACGTGCAGCGCGCCTACTGGATTGGACGCACAGCTGGCGTCAACCTGAGCGGCGTTGGGAGCCACGGATATCAGGAGTTTGATTGCGGCGCCCTGGATGTTGAACGTCTGCAAAAAGCCTGGGACAGGGTTATTGCCCGTCACGACATGCTGCGCGCCACGGTAACGCGTGAGGGCATGTTTCACATCTTGCCGAAGGTGCCGCCTCTGCGCTGGGAAATTGAGGATTTGCGTCAGCTTGATGCCGCAGAAAAGGAACAGCGCCTTGCAGCGCGGCGAAAGAAGCTTTCGCACCGCGTTCCCGACCTTTCCGTCTGGCCGGTAATAACCCTTGGCGCAAGCATTATCGCCGATGACTTTGTGCGCGTGCACCTGAGTTGCGATGCTGTCATGGCGGACGTGTACAGCATTGGCAACTGTCTGCGAGAGCTAAGTTTTTTCTATACGCATCCCCAGGGTGACATGCCCGTTCCGGGCATGACTTTCGGTCAGTATGTGGAAGAGCAGAAGCGTAAGGAAGAAACCAGTTTTTATCTTGAGTGCCGTAAATACTGGCAGGACAGGCTGGCGGACTTTCCCTCTGCTCCGCAATTGCCCACGCAGGAAGCACAGCCGCAGGTGCAGCGGTTCAAACGATTGAAGGCCGGTCTGGAACCGGAGCAATGGGCAGCGTTCAAGGCCATGTGCAACCGGCACGCCCTTACTCCTTCGGTGGTATTGTACACGGTCTTTGCTGCCGTGATGGGCCAGTGGGCCGCCAGGCCGGATTTTTGCCTTAACATAACGGTTTTTAACAGAGAATCTGAAAATCCGGCCATTCAACATGTGGTGGGCGATTTTACCACAACCATGCTTTCAGCGGCCAGAAAGATGCGTCCGCAGGAAAGCTTTGTTGATTACGCCAGAGAACTGGACGCCCGGTTCTGGCAGGACGTGGAACACAGCGCATACTCTGGCATAAAGGTTCTTCAGGATATTTCCGAGCGTCAAAGGCGTCCGGTTTTTATGCCCATTGTTTTTACCAGTGCGCTGGGCGCCGGGGATGTGGGAGAAATTCTGGACACCAACAACGGCGTGTTCGGAAAACCCGCCTACACAATAACCCAGACTCCCCAGATATGGCTTGACCATCAGGTTCTTGAGGAAGACGGCAGGCTGGTTTTCAACTGGGACGTGGTTGAAGGGATTTTTGACGAGGCTCTTCAGAATGCCATTTTCCGCTGCTATGGCAGCATGGTTGAATCTCTCTGCAAGCCTGACGCTGACTGGCAGCGGCCAATCATGCCCGAATTGCCTGAAGAGCAGATGGCGCGACGCCACGATGCAGACCCTTGTTTTGAAGACGATGGGCATTTGTTGCACCAGGTATTTCTGGAGCATGTGCTGGCGCTCCCCAACAAAAAGGCCGTTATTGCGCCCGATCGCACGCTGACGTTTGGCGAGCTGTTTCAGGCAGCTTACGCCGTGGCGCGGCAGTTGACGGGCGCTTTGCCGCAAAATACGCAGAATGTCCTTGTGGCCGTGGGACTTCCCAAAGGCTGGGAACAGATTGCGGCTGTCATGGGTATTCTGCTTACGGGCGCGGCGTATGTACCGATTGACCCCACGTGGCCCCGTGCGCGGCGCTCGGCCATACTGCAACAGGGAGTCATGGCTGTGGTTGCGGCGCAAGGCGCAGCCGCCCATGACTGGGATGATCTGCCGCTGGCGGTCGTCAGGCCGGAGGACGTCTCGGTAGATGCGACGGCAGACGCTGCGGCTGATGCTCTTGTTGCCGCCCGGCAAACCTCGCCGGACAGGCTGGCCTACGTCATCTTTACCTCTGGAACAACAGGCACGCCCAAGGGCGTCATGATGACGCACCGTGCGGTGCAGAACACCATTCGCGATATCAATTCAAGATTCGGGGTTTCGTCAAACGACAGCGTATTCGCCATCTCCGCCCTGTCATTTGATCTTTCGGTCTATGATATTTTTGGTCTGCTTTCAGCTGGTGGGCATCTTGTACTGCCTGATGAACGTGAAATACGTGACCCTTCCGCCTGGGTGCGCCGTCTTGCCCGCCATCCGGCAACCCTGTGGAATTCTGTGCCGATGTTGTGGCAGATGTTTGTGGAACACGGTGCGGCTGTAGAGCATATGCCCCGGCTGGCGTTGCTTTCCGGTGACTGGATTCCGCCGCGCCTGC
>JASGGT010000199.1:0-3139 GCA_047602655.1 Desulfovibrio sp.
ACGGCACTGGCCGCAGAACTGTATACTCCGCTGACAGAGGTTGACCATGCTGCCGCTGGCGGGGATTCCGGCACGCAGAGCATCACCATTACCTTGCTGGCCCGACCCGATGCGGCGGAAACACTGCTGCGGCTGCTGCGCAACCCTGATGCCCTGAAAGTACGGCGCTTGCTGCTGGCCGATCTGGTGGCCGCAACGGCAAACGCCCAACATGTCGCTCAGGTGGTTGCCGCCGCCGATGCCCTGCCTGGCGCAGGCGGCACAGGTGATGCTTCCCCCGGCTCTGGCGGTACGTGGTACATTGCCAAGGTGTCGCCGCCAGGGCAGTTGACCCAGCATCCACCAATGCCGACCCCCGAGGGCATGGCGAGGGAGGCCGCGCAGCAGCAGGCGAGGCAGAAAGCTGACGCACTGGCAGATACTCTTGCCGCCGCCATTACGGCTCAGGATACCTTGCGTCTTTCGCCCGAGGGCTGGCTGACCTCGGCAGAATCTCTGTCAGTCCTTGAAAAATCTGCCGTCAATCTGCCGCAAAGCGCCGCCACCAAGCTCCTTCTGGGTGAGGCTCTTTTGCAGTCGGGCATGCCGCAGCGCAGCGTTGCTTCCTGCACGGCCGCGCTGGAGCTTGCCCCTGACCTTGTCCGCGCGCGATACATCCGCGCGCTGGCCCACTGGCGCTTGCAGCAGCTGGCTCTTGCTGAGGATGACCTGAGCGCGGCGCTGGAGATCACAACGGATGCTTTTCCCCACACTTCGGATAAAGTCCGGCTTTTGCGGGCGCGCGGCGCGTTGCGCATGCTGCGCAGCAACGAACCCGGCATGTGCGATGATCTTGCAGCCGCCTGCGCTCTGGGAGACTGCGAGGGCCTTGCCGCCGCCCGAGTGCAGCAGATGTGCCTCACGTCTTCAAGGCATGAGGGCGCCACTGCCACTGACGATGCCGTCACTCCCCCAATACCCGCCAAGGCTGACGACACGGCGGCCAAGCCATGAGCCGATCCCCTCTGCTTAAGGTTTACGGGCATGTGTACCCTGTAAACGATGATTTTTACGCGGCTCTGGAGCAGGCCTGCGCCGATGCCATGCCGGATGAAGATGACGTGCCTGTTCTAGAACGTGACGGCGACATGGCCCGCATTTCCTTTGAAGGCATGTACTTTCCCGTGGATGACGTGCTGGCTGTGCTTGGGGAGCATCTTTGCCCGGAACAACAGGGAAAGCTCGATGTGCTTGATATGGAGGGTTGGCGGCTTTTCCGCCATACCTTCAGTAACGGGCGCATTGAAAGCCACAGCGCGCCGCTGAACAATGTTCTGGATTATTCCGGCCATTGATTTATCGATTTTTGCCCTGCCTGTCTGGATTTCATCATATTCCAAATGGGACTTCCGCGTTTGTGCCGCCTCGCCTTAATGTGATCCGATCACATTTCACGGTCAAGTTTCCATGCCCAAAAATTATGGTTTTCATATTTTTTTGCTCATGCCCCCTTTTTTGTACCCATAATCACAAGCTTTGTACCCGCCAGCCATTTGGCATCTTCGATATTTCTTTAGTGCTCGTCTTTCTGTCCGAAATCTCTGGCGAAAGTTTTCCCTTATGTATATTCTGGATTTGAAATCGACAGAGTCTTTGCCGCAGTTCTGCGCAGCAGGGGCAATGCCCCTGAACCAGTCAGGGCGGCAAAGGAGGGGGAACCATGTCGATGCTCCAAAATACCAGAGAATCCTTTTGCTGGGCTGTTGATCCGGATATGATCTACAGCCATGTGGACACTGAAAAAGAGTGGCTGTTGGAATTACCAGCGGGATTCCTCGCTGGTAAATCCTTGTTTCAGTGCATGCACCCGGATGATGCCGCCATGCTCCGCCGTACCCTTGCTTCTGCCAAGCCCAAGGCGCTCACAGGCTGCACCGTGCGCTATGTGTGCCCCAAAGGTACCCACACGGTTACCAGCCTGAACTTGCGCCCTCTGCGCAGCGCCTGCGGCACGCTTCTCGGCTTTGAAGGCGAAGAACGCAACATCGGCTCTGTAGACATGCGCGGAGATATCACGCCCATTTTTGAAGAGGTGTTTGCACACGATTTTATGGCGCTCTGCATCGTCAACAGGGATGGGCAACTGCTGGCGGTCAACGAGCAGTACGCCATTCTTGCGAACAAACCAGCCAATGCGCTGGTGCGCGCCCACATTCTTGAAGCGGGCATTCCCTCAGTTGATGATGTGGAGAGGGCGTTCAGCATCCTCCCTTCAGGCAAACCCCTTCCCGAACAGGAGATCATCTGGGGCGGCAAGGACTACGTTATGGCCATGTACGGCCTGCCCGATGCCTGCGGCCAGATCCACTCCATCTGCGTTTCTCTGCGCGACATAAGCCTGCGCAAGGGGCTGGAGCGCCGACTGGAGGCCGCCAACCGCCAGCTGGAAGAGATGAATCTCAAGGATTATCTGACTGGCGTGTTCAACCGCCGCCATTTTGATGAATCCCTGCAAAGGGAAGTGGCGCGCCTTGCGCGGGAAGGCGGGGAAATGTGCGTTGGCATGGTCGATGTGGACAAATTCAAGCTATACAATGATGCCTATGGGCACCTTGCCGGGGACGACTGCCTTGCCCGTGCGGCAAAGGCCATGAGCGCCGCGCTTTTCAGGCCCGGTGACGAACTGTTCCGCTATGGCGGCGAAGAATTCGCCATCATCATGCCCCATACGGGCAAGGAAAACGCCACAATGGTTGCCGAGCGCGTGCGCGAAGCCATCAGCGCTCTGCACATCCCCCACTGTCAGAGCGCCCTCGGGCATGTGACCATCAGCATCGGCGTTGCGGCGATTGATGCAGCCAGCGCCCTGTCCGGGCACACTGCCTGCAAAGAACTCATCAGAGTTGCAGACAAAGCCCTGTACGCCGCTAAAAACAGCGGCCGCAACAAGGTCGCCTCAGCCGCATGCAGCATTGCCAAGAGCGATTACAACGCAAAATAAAGCCCCGCAGGTTTTTCCGGCGGGGCTTTGGGTCAAAGCAAAATGATTACCAGAGAATTTGGCGCAGGATTATTCCCGCTCAAAAAGTGACTTCTGGATCAGAGCATCCGCACGGTCATCGGTCCCACGCAGGGAATCGTACGCCTTTTGCAGGGCATC
>JASGGT010000200.1:0-3138 GCA_047602655.1 Desulfovibrio sp.
GGATATCCAGGATGTCCAATGCCATTCTCGTCGTGGGCGGCGGCTTTGCAGGCCTCACAGCCGCCATTGAAGCGGCGGAACTGGGCCACGACGTCTTTATCGTCGAAAAGTCGCCCTGGCTTGGTGGGCGCGTGGCTCAGCTCAATAAGTATTTTCCCAAACTTTGTCCCCCCTCCTGCGGCTTGGAAATTCAGTTCCAGCGCATCAGGAACAACCCGCGCATCAAATTTTTCACCCAGGCCGAAGTGGTCGGGTTTATGGGCGTAAAGGGCGATTACAAAGTGAAGGTGCGCATCAGCCCCCGTCACACCGCCCCGCACAACATCGATTTCAGCCTGTTGGCCTCCAGCCTGACCGGCGAAGTGGAAAGCGAATTCGAGCTTGGTCTTGCCACGCGCAAGGCCCTGCACAAGGATATGCCTTTCGCCTTCCCCAGCCGCTACACGCTCGACCTTGATGCGCTTTCCAAGTCTGACAGCGCACGGGTTGCCGGGGCCAAATTCCTTGATGTGAACGAACCGCAGCGCGATATTGATCTCAATGTCGGCGCGGTGGTCGTTGCCACAGGCTGGAAGCCCTATGATGTTACCCAGCTGACCAATCTTGGTGCGGGCAACGTGAAAAACTGCGTATCCAACATGCAGCTTGAACGCCTTGCTTCGCCCTTTGGCCCCACCGGTGGCCGCATTGTCCGTCCTTCCGACGGCCGTGCTCCCCACCAGGTTGCCTTTGTGCAGTGCGCTGGTTCCCGCGACCAGAACCACCTGAACTACTGCTCCTATATCTGCTGTATGGCCACGCTCAAGCAGTGCCTGTACATTGCAGAGCAGAATCCCGATACGCAGATCACGGTGTACTACATCGACCTGCGCGCTCCGGGCCGCTATGTGAAGGTGCTGGAAAAGGTCAAGGCGCTGCCCAACGTGAAGTTCGTCAAGGGCAAGGTTGCCGACGCCGTGCAGGCTGAGGGCAACAGGGTGCGCATCACGGCTGAAGACGCCGTGCGCGGTGAAAAGATGACCCTTGATTATGATCTTGTTGTGCTGGCCACTGGCATGCAGCCCTCGCTGGCTGGCGAAAATGCGCCCCTGCCCCTGCCGCTGGACGAAGACGGCTTTATCGCGGGCGGAGAAGAGGCCGGCATTTTCGCCGCTGGTTGCGCGCGCATGCCCCTTGATGTGATGCGCTCGGCGCAGTCCGGCACAGCCGCCGCCCTGAAGGCGGTACAAACGGTGAAAGGGAGGTAGGCGGCATGTCGGG
This sequence comes from Desulfovibrio sp., assembly GCA_047602655.1. Lineage (GTDB taxonomy): Bacteria > Desulfobacterota > Desulfovibrionia > Desulfovibrionales > Desulfovibrionaceae > Desulfovibrio. The sequence goes on from JASGGT010000200.1 coordinate 1,261, forward strand.
TAAAATTGGCGTCTATTTTGACCAGCAGAACATTGGCGGCGGGCTTGATCTGACCGCTCTGGCCGAACAGACGAGCCAGAAGTGGGGCAGTCTTGTTCCCGTAGTCAAGGTCGTTCCCGTGCTGGCCCTGGCCGTGAGCGAAATCAAGGCCGACATCGAAGCGCAGGGGCTGGACGGCGTGCTGCTGTGCGGCGCTTCCCCCCGCGTGGATGCGGACATCTACCGCCTGCCCGTGCAGGTGGAACACGTAAACCTGCGCGAACAGTGCGTGCAGGCCTATAAAAATCCTGACCACACCCCCGTGGACACGGCCAACGGCGCGCCCGAACTGCTGGCGCTCATGGCCCGCGACTATGTGAACATGGGTGTAGTCAAGCTGCAAAAGAGCGAAGTGCCCGATTCTGCCGCCATCACCGGCGTGCCGAGGGTGCTCGTGATCGGCGGCGGCTGGACGGGTCTTACCGCAGCTGCTGAGGCTGCTGAAACCGGCTATGAAGTTGTGCTCGTTGAAAAAGCCGAAAAGCTCGGCGGCGCTGCCAACAACATCCCCATGGGTTCGCCTTTGGCCTCCCCGTGGACGGACAAGCAGCCCACCAACGTGGCCGACAAGATCAGCAAGGTGCTTGGCAATAGCAAGATTACCGTGCACATGAACACCCGCATGGAAAAGCTGGAAGGCCAGCCCGGCGAGTTCAAGGCCACCTTTGCCACGCCCTCAGGCTCGCAGACCATCGAAGTGGGCGCTGTGGTGCTGGCTACCGGCTGGGTGCCGCTGGATCAGAAGTTCCTTGCTCCCATGGGCCTTGGGCAGAGCACCAAGGTTGTGGACGCCGCCACCTTTGGCAAAATGCTGGTAGCCGATCAGGTGAACGCCCGCCGCGTCGCCTTTGTGCTTGATACCACAATTGCTGAAGAGGCAGTGCGCAAGGCCGCTGAAGAAGCCGAAGCCGCTCCTGAAGCCGCCGAAGCTGCCAAGCCTGCGGAAGGTGAAGAAGAAAAAGGCTTTGTAAAAGCCAACCTCGAAAGCTTCCGCCATGTTGCGTATTCCAACGCGGTCAACAGTGTGGGCATGCTCCGCCTTGCCAATACGGTCTGCGAAAAGACCGCCGACGCCTGTCAGACCTTCATCCTTTATAAGGACATGACCGTTCCCGGCATTCTTGAACGCTTCTACAAGAAGATGCAGGATCGCCTGGGCGTCATGATGACCAAGGCCGACGTGACCGACATCCGCGAAGCTGGCGACCACATGGTTGTGAGTTGCAAAAATACCCTGCTGGGTATGGATTTCGATCTGGATGTGGATCTGGTCGTGCTGCCCACGGGCCTCGTGCCCACCACTGCCAAAGACGTGACCGTCTGCTTTGACTATCGCCAGGGCCCGGACTTCCCGGATCTGAACCTCTTCGATGGCTTTGCGGATTCCAACTACATCTGCTTCCCCTACGAAACGCGCCGCACCGGCGTGTACGCAGCGGGTTGCGTGCGTCAGCCCCTGACCATGGATGCCTGTGAAGAAGACGCCAAGGGCGCGGTGCTCAAGGCCATGCAGTGCATTGAAGCTGCCAGTCACGGCGTGGCTGTGCATCCCCGTTCGGGTGACCTTTCCTACCCCGTGTTCAACTTTGTGCGTTGCACCCAGTGCAAGCGCTGCACGGAAGAATGCCCCTTCGGCGCTCTGGACGACGACGAAAAGGGAACGCCCAAGCCCAATCCGGCACGTTGCCGCCGCTGCGGCACCTGCTTTGGCGCTTGCCCGGAACGCGTTATCTCCTTCGCCAACTACAATATCGACCAGATCGGCTCCATGATCCGCGAAGTGCAGGTGCCCAAGGACCTCAAAGCCGATGGCCCCCGCGTGCTGATTCTGGCCTGCGA
>JASGGT010000003.1:0-60640 GCA_047602655.1 Desulfovibrio sp.
GAGCGCTTGCCGCCAAGCAGCATGCCGCCCATGATGGTCGAGGCCGAGCGCGAAAAGCCGGGCCACAGGGCAAGGCACTGAAAGCAGCCAATGCCAAGGGCCAGCTTGGGCGTCATGTCGTCCAGCGTAATATATGAGGGTTTGAATTTGCGCCGCTCAACCACTATCATCATCACAGCGCCCACAACCAGCGCAATGAGCACGGTCAAGGGACGGAACAGATAGGTCTTGATGGTCGAGTGCAGCAAAAGTCCGAGTACGCTGGCGGGCAGCGATGTAAGGATAAGCAGCATGATGCCGCGCATGCCCGCAAAGCGCACATAGGGCTGGGGACGCACAAGGCCCCAGAAGCGCTTCCAGTACAGCACCACCACAGCCATGATGGCGCCAAGCTGAATAACCACCTCAAAGGTGGCGGCCTTTTCGCCCATGAAGTTGAGCAGATCGCCGACCAGAATAAGGTGGCCGGATGAGGAAACAGGCAGAAATTCCGTCAGCCCCTCGACAATGCTCAAAATAACCGCAGTAAACAGATTATCCATAAAAACCCTCTGGCGCGAAGTCCTGTCGCCTAGTGTGGGATGTGTCGCCCTGCGGGCAGAGCATTGCCAAAAGACGGCACAACGGCTATGGGTGAATAAAAAAGGATATCTCCATGACTACCATTATGCCGCAAGGCGAACTTGTGCGTAAGGCTGCGGCCTATCTGGCGGAACAGCGCGCCCTGCATACTGGCAAGAGCCTGTCTGCCCTCCTGGACGAAGCGGGTATGCGCTTCAACCTTACGCCGCTTGATGCCGCCGCCCTTGAGCGCCTGTTTCGTGAAGAAGCCAAGGCCCACTGACCCCGCCCGTCAATACCCGCATTGCGGGTTTACTGATGGTGGTTGCAGACGTCGCGCCCATTTGAGCAAGGGGTGCGACGCCGCTCACCACACCTGAATTATGCTATTTCGCTGCCGTCAGGCACGTCGCGGTCCACAGCAAGCAGACCGAGCGCGCTGTCTGTGCCTGCCGTAAGCACCATGCCGTGCGAAACCAGCCCGTGTATCTTGCGCGGGGCAAGGTTAAGCACTGCGCACACGCGCTTGCCCACCAGATCTTCGGGCGCATAGTGCTCCGCCAGACCAGAAAGAATCTGACGCAGCTCGCCTTCGCCAAAGTCAATTTCAAGTCGCAGAATGCGGTCGGCATTGGGATGCTTTTCCGCCACTTTCACGGTGCCTACGCGCAGATCCAGAGCCTTGAACTGGTCAAATTCCACATTGGGCCTGGCGGCTTTTTCCTGCGATTTTTCCGCCTGTTTGTCCTGCCCTTTTTTCTGGGCCTTGGCTTCCTTGCTGTCCGCGCCTTCTTTTTTCATTTCAATGCGCGGGAACAGGTTGGAGCCTTCCGCCACCTGAATGCCGGGTTCAAGGCCTTCAAAATGGGCAATTTCGTCTTCAATATTGGGCACAGGGGGCAGGGCTTCCCGCACCGGCTGCCCGAGTTGGGCCAGCATCTTGCCGCAGGCCACAGGCATGACGGGCCAGAGGCAGAGCGCGGTTTTGCGCATGGCCGCCAGCATGACGTACATGACAGTTGCGAGGCGCTCCATGTTGCCCTGCTTGTAGAGCGTCCAGGGGGCCTGGGTGTCCACGTATTTGTTCAGGGCGCGCACGAGTTCCCACAGGGATTCAAGCCCCTGGGCAAACTGCACGTTGCCAAAAAGCTGCACAAAGTTGCGCATGGAGTTGGCGCACAGGTCGGCAATGGCCTTGTCGTCCTCCTGGAGCGCCTTGGGCATGGGCACATGGCTGCCGAAATATTTGGCCGTCATGGAAAGCACGCGGCTGAACAGGTTGCCGAGGTCGTTGGCAAGGTCGGCGTTGATGCGGCCAACAAGGGCGTCTTCGCTAAAGCTGGCATCAGAGCCAAAGTGCATTTCGCGCAGCAGAAAATAGCGGAAGGCGTCCGGCCCGAAACGCTGGGCCATGTCGCTCGGTTCCACAACATTGCCAAGCGATTTTGACATCTTGGTGTCGCGCACAAGCCAGTAGCCGTGAACGTTCAGATGCTCATAGAGCGGCAGGCCCGCAGATTTGAGCATGGTGGGCCAGAATACGGCGTGGGGCTTGAGGATATCCTTGGCAACCAGATGTTCGCCGGGCCAGAATTTTTTAAAATCTTCGCCTTCGGGCCAGTTCAGCGCGCTGATGTAGTTGAGCAGCGCGTCAAACCACACGTAGCAGACGTAATCCTTGTCAAAGGGCAGTTCGATGCCCCAGGTCAGGCGCGATTTGGGGCGCGAGATGCACAGGTCTTCCAGCGCGCCGGATTCGAGCATGGCCAGCACTTCGCTGCGGTAGCGCTCGGGCCGGATAAACGAAGGATTCGCCTCGATGTGCTCCTTGAGCCAGGGCAGATACTTTGACATGCGGAAGAAGTAGTTCTTCTCGCTGATAAATTCCGGCTTGGTCAGGTGCTGGGGGCAGAGGCCGTTTTCCAGCTCTTTTTCAGTATAGAACCGCTCGCAGCCGTAGCAGTAATGCCCGCCGAACTCGCCAAAATAGATGTCGCCCGCGTCATAAACCTTTTGCAAAAAGGCCTGCACGGCGCTGATGTGCTCGGGATCGGTGGTGCGCACAAAGCGGTCGTTGGCAACGTCAAGCTTGGGCCACAGGGCGCGGAAACGGGCGCTGATGTCGTCCACAAACTCCTTGGGAGTCTGGCCTTGTTTTTCCGCCGCCTGAACAATCTTGTCGCCGTGTTCGTCCGTACCGGTGAGGAACATGGTGTCCTCGCCAATCAGCTTGTGGTAGCGGGCCATGGCGTCGGCAACCACAGTGGTATAGGCATGCCCCAGATGGGGCTTGGCATTGACGTAATAGATGGGCGTTGTGATGAAAAAGCTGTTCACTCAAGGCTCCGTAAGCTTAATTGCTAATCGTGGTCGGGCCGCTGCGACTTGTTGCGGCGGCGTTTGCGGCGATTCTTGCCCGGTTCGGCCTGAGCCTCCCCACCGGGGGCGCGCTCGCCGGATTCGGCGGGGGCGGATTCCTCGGCCTGGGTATCGCGCTCGTCCTGACGGAATTCATCCATAAAATCAAGAGAGTCAAGAGTATCCGGCGTGGCGGAAACTACAAGCAGGCTGTTGTCGTTTATGGGGCCTTTGGGCGGCTGCTTTGGCTGCGCGCCCTGGGGGGCCTCCGGCCTGTGGGGCGAAAGCGCCTGCCAGTCGTCCAGGCTCAGTTCGACTTCTTCATTATTTTCCGTCAGCACAGAAAGGGAATTGCGGAACATATTGGCCCGCAGAACCTTCATGGGGCCTTTGTCCGTCTGGTATTTCTTGCCGAGGCGCGGGCACATGCGGTGGAAGTGGTCGTAGTTGTCCTGCTCGTAAGAAAGGCAACAGAGCAAACGACCGCAAATGCCAGAAATTTTGGCAGGATTCAGAAAGAGGTTCTGCTCTTTTGCCATGCGGATGGTCACGGGCGCGAATTTGCGCAGATACCTGCGGCAGCAGCAGACCATGCCGCAGTTGCCCACAGCGCCCACCATCTGCGTTTCGTGGCGCACGCCTATCTGGCGCAGCTCGATGCGCGCGCGGTATTCGCGCACAAGGTCTTTGACCAGATCGCGAAAATCAATGCGGGAAGGCGCGGTGAAGTAAAAGATGAGCTTGCTGCGGTCAAAAAAGACCTCCACATCCACAAGCTTCATATCAAGGTTGCGGTCGCGGATGCACTGGCGGCAGAATTGCTGCGCTTCGCGCGCCATCTGCTCGTTGGCTTCGCCACGGTGGATGTCTTCTGAACCGGCATGGCGCAGAATGGAGGGCAGTTCCTGCTCCATCTGTCCGGGCAAATGCTCTGCGGGGCCGGATACTATTTCGGCGAGGGTCTGGCCCTGCTCTGCCTCAATAAGTACATGATCCCCCCGTTTGAAGCCGGAGGGGCCGGTATAGTAGCTTGTTTGTCCAAGCGTTCTGAAACGGAGACCGTATATGGGCATAAATTGTCGCTTCGGCAAAGGTAGTGGAATATGTATTCCGAAAAGGTTCTTTTCCGTCATTAATGGCGTGCTGTCAACTGGGCCGGGTCTCGGGCCACGGTTGCGCATCCGCATATTACCTGGCGCGGCTTGCAAAGCCGGGTTGCCTGATTTACATTTTTAAACATAAGGGAGTACTTGCCATGATAGAACGTCAATCGGCCCTTGCCCTGCTGGCCGAGAAAAAAACACCGCCTTCCCTGTTGCAGCATGCCCTGGCCTCCGAGGCCATAATGCGCGCCCTTGCCCAACATTTTGGCGAAAATGAAGACCTTTGGGGCCTTACAGGCCTTTTGCACGATCTCGACTACCCCGCCACTGTGGAAAACGCCGCCCGGCACGGGCTGGACACCGCAGAAATGCTGGCTGGCCAGTTGCCGGACGAAGCCCTCACGGCCATTCGCGCCCATAATGCGGAAATGAACGGCGCGGCTGGCCCTGCCTCGCGCTTTGATTACGCCCTGCGCTGCGGTGAAACCGTCACCGGGCTTATCTCTGCGGCTGCTCTCATGCGCCCCACGGGCATGGAAGGCATGGAAGTTAAAAGCATAAAGAAAAAAATGAAGGATAAAGCCTTTGCGGCCAGCGTGTGCCGCGACAACATCCGCCAGTGCGCCGAGGCCGGGCTTGAGCTTGATGCTTTTCTGGCTCTGTCCATCGAAGCCATGTGCGCCCATGCGGCGGAACTTGGTTTAAGCAAATAGCTCCAAAACAGCCGAGGCTGCACCATGCAAGAATGTTCGCTGCAAACGGAAATCCGCACGCTTGGCCCCTGCAAGCTTGACTCTGTGCTGCCCTACCGTACCTGGGCAGACAACAAGACCGTGCAGATTGTTGTGGATGAAGAACTGTCGGAAGAAGTGAACGCGCCCTTCAGCGTATGCCTTGAGGCCGCTGGCCCGCGCAAAAAGCTCTATTTTGACACCACCCGCGCCAAGTGCGCCATCGTGACCTGCGGCGGGCTTTGCCCCGGCATCAACGATGTCATCCGCGCCATTGTGATGGAGGCCTTCCACGCCTACAACGTGCCCTCCATCCTGGGCATCGCCTACGGGCTTGAGGGTTTTATTCCCAAGTACGGGCACGTTCCTTTTGAGCTTACGCCTTCAAGCGTGGCGGACATTCACCGTTTTGGCGGCACCATGCTTGGCTCTTCGCGTGGGCCGCAGTCTGCCGAAGAAATTGTGGACACCCTTGAACGCAGCAACGTCAACGCCCTCTTTGTCATCGGCGGCGACGGCACCATGAAGGCCGCCCTTGCCATCAGCAGCGAGGTGCAGGCGCGCGGGCTCAAGATATCCGTCATCGGCATCCCCAAGACCATTGATAACGACATCAACTTCATTCCCCAGTCGTTCGGCTTTGAAACAGCCGCCTTCAAGGCTACGGAGGCCATTGAATGCGCCCATACCGAGGCCTGCGGCGTGCCCAACGGCATCGGGCTGGTCAAGCTCATGGGGCGCGAGTCGGGCTTTATCGCCGCGCGTGCGGCACTGGCCCTGAAAGAAGTGAACTTTGTGCTGATTCCCGAGGCTCCTTTTGCTCTTGAGGGCGAGGGCGGGCTGTTGCCCGCGCTGGAAGAGCGTCTGCGCTCGCGCGGGCATGCCGTGATTGTGGCAGCCGAGGGCGCTGGTCAGCATCTTATGGAAAGTCATGCCACCAAGGATGTGTCGGGCAACCCCGTGCTTGGCGATGTGTCTGACCTGCTGCGCAAGAATATCAGCTCGTATCTTGGTACGCGCGGCATTGAGCACTCGCTGAAATATATTGATCCGAGCTACATCATCCGTTCCATCCCGGCCAACGCCAACGACAAGGTCTATTGCGGATTTTTGGGCCAGTACGCTGTGCATGCCGCCATGGCCGGGCGCACAGACATGGTGGTGGGCAAGATTCAGGATCGGTACGTCCACCTGCCGCTGGAGCTTGTGACCCGCAAGCGCCGCAAGCTCAACATCTATTCAGACCTGTGGCGGGCTGTACTTGAATCCACCGGTCAGGGCATGCTGCATGGCATGCTGCCCCCGGCGTAACCGGCAGCATGAAGCATCTCAGACAGGTCAAGGCCTCTGCCGGTTCCGGCAAGACCTATGAATTGACGCATTGTTTTCTGCAAAGGCTGGTGCAGAGCGGGCCGCCCGCGAGCGCGTCCGCTTCCTCGGCATGCGCGCTTTTGCCGGGGGGCCGCTGCGGCTGGGGCGACATACTCGCCATTACCTTTACCAACGCTGCTGCTACCGAAATGCGCGACCGCGTTATCCGGCAGCTCAAGAGCGCGGCCCTAGGGCAACCCATGGGCGGGCTTGCGCTATCGCCCGAGCAGGCCTCCCGCTGGGTGGATGTGATCATGCGCGATATGGGCGCGCTGAACATCCGCACCATCGACAGCCTGCTGCACCTCATTGTGCGCGCGGCAGCGCTGGAACTTGATCTGCACCCAGATTTTCAGCCCGTCTTTGCCACGGAAGAAGTGCTCACTCCCTACCTTGATGTATTGCTTGAACGCGCATGGCAGGGCGATGAAACAATGCGCTCTCTGCTGCGCGAGGTCTATCGGGCCATGGCCTGGCGGGAGAACAGCACGGGCTTTCTTGCGGGCGAAAAGCTGCTCAACCAGTTGCGCGGCCTGCTGGATGACGTGCTGCTGGGGCGCTTTGAGGACATTTCGCCCACGGAAACCCTGCACAAGCGGCTGAGCGAAGTGGAAAGCATGGCCGTTACCCATGCCAATATCTTTCTGGCTGCTGCGGCGGGGAGCGGGCTCAATTTCAGCAAAAACGCCCTCGCGGCTGTGGAAGCCATTGCCGCCGGGCAGTGCAAAACTTCGGCATATCTGAGCAAGGCCAGCGCTTCTGACCTGTTTTTGAAAAAGCCCGTGGTCAGCGACGAGGTGCAAAAAGCCTACGAGGCCTTTGCCCGCGCCGCTAGTGTGCTGGTGGATACCGCCCCTCTGCTGCGCCAGGCTGTGGGGCTTGCCCCAGTGCTCCTGCTGGCGCGCACCCTTGTGCAGGCCTTTGTGCAAAACCAGCGGCAGGAAGGCAGCCTGCCGGGTCTGCTGATTCCGCATATGGCGCGGCAGGTGCTAGAAAGCGACAACGGCGTGCCCGAGGCCCTGTGCCGCATGGGTTCGCGCCTCACGCATTTTCTGGTGGATGAATTTCAGGATACCAGCCGCGAGCAGTGGTACGCCCTGCGCCTCCTTGTGGAAGAAGCACTTTCGCGCGGCGGTTCCCTCACCTGGGTGGGCGACGTCAAGCAGTCCATTTACGGCTGGCGTGGGGGAGAACCGGAACTTTTTGACGGCGTGTTTGACGATGCGGGCCTCACAGCCCTCGCGCCTGACGGCCAGCGCGACAATCTGCCCTACAACTGGCGCAGCCGCCGTGAAATTGTACGGCACAACAACGGCATCTTCGGCCCTCTCGCGCGGCCGGACATGGCCGCAAAGGTCATGGCCGCCCTTTTGCCCTCGGGCGCCCCGCCGGAAATCTGCGGGCAGGCGGCCCAGGGGCTGGTGCGCGCCTTTGCGGGCACGGAGCAGCAATGCCCCGAACACGCCCGCGAGGGCGGCCTGGTGCGTGTTGAAACCATCCATTCCGTAGATGCCGAGGCCCTGGGCGAAGACGTGCTTGAACGCCTCTGCGCCCTGCTGCACGAGGATATTGAACCACACCACCCGTGGGCCGATGTGCTCATTCTGGTGCGCAGCAACGGCAAGGCCACCCTTGTGGCAGACAGGCTGATCCGCGAAAATATCCCCGTGATTACAGAAAACAGCCTGCGGCTTGCCGCGCATCCGCTGGTGGTGCAGGCCGTGTCCCTGCTCTCCTTTCTTGATAATCCTGAGGACGACATCGCCTTTATGAGCCTTGTGTGCGGCAGCATATTCAGGGAGCATCCCGAAGCTGCGGCCCTTGCGCACGAGGACATCGCGGGCTGGTGCGCCGCATCCAAGGGCGGGCCGCTGTTCCAGCGGTTCAAAAGACGCTGGCCCGAAATCTGGCAGCGGCTGCTTGCCCCGTTCCACAGTCAGTCCGGCCTCATGACTCCCTATGACATGACGCTTGAATGGTTTGCCCGGCTGGATGTGGAGCGGCGCTACCCCGAGGCGGAGACCTTTTTGCGCCGGTTTATGGAAGTGCTGCACAGCGCGGAAGAAAAGGGCCTTGCCACCCTGCCCACATTTCTGGAGCACTGGCGCGCCAAAAGCGGCGAAGAAAAGGTGCCCATGCCCGAAAACATGGATGCCGTGCGCGTCATGACCATCCACAAATCCAAGGGCCTGGAAGCCCCGGTGGTCATTGTGCCGTGGACAGACCTGCGCGCCCGCATGGGCAATGAAACCGTGATGGTCGAGCGCGAGGGCCTGCGCCTTGCCGTGGGCAACAGAAAGCATCTGGGTGCGCCCTATCATCAGGAGCTTGCCCGCCAGTGCCGGGAAAACGTCCACTTGCTTTACGTGGCCTTTACCCGTGCGCGTGATGCGCTCTATGTGTTGCGCACCAGTACCGTGAATGGACGCGGTTCCACCACCGAAGTGTTGGACATGCTCATGGAAGAGGCCGGGTTCACAGCCCCCTACACCGTGGGCGAGGAGCCAGCCGCGCACGATGCCGCCCCGGCTGCAACTGCCGTTAAGGCTTCTGCCGCGGCTCCCTGGGGTAGCAAGCCGGAGATTGCGAAAAGCCTGGAAGGCGAGGAAAACGTTGCTTCTGCGGGTGCCGCCCGGAGCATTGCCCAAACCACGGATGCTGCGGATTCCACTGATTCCGCTGGTTTTGCCGACCCCGCATGGCGGCCCATGCAGTGGCTGCCGCGCCTCAAGATTTTTCGTAATCCTCTGGCGGGTTTCAGTTTTCGTGCGGAAGACAGGGGGAGCTTTCTGCACCTGTGCCTTGAACATCTGCACATAACGGGCAATCCGCAGGCGGATGCACAGGCAGCGCTGAACTTCGGCCTTGGACATTTTTCTCTGCCAGTGCCGGACGAAGCAGCATTGCGGGAAAATGCCGCTGCGGCGCTGCAATGGTTTGCCTCGCAACCGCAGGCAGCGCGCTGGCTGCAAACGGGCTGGCCCGAACATTCGCTCATGGATGCCGAGGGGCGCTTGCTGCGCATGGATTTGCTGGTGCATGAGCCGTGGGGGCCGCTGGTGCTTGATTATAAAAGCGGCCAGCCCGAAGCCGACCATGTGGAGCAGCTACAGACCTACCTTGCCTGCCTGGAAGCCGGGAACGACTGCGCCCCCGGCAGCGCGCGCGGCTTGCTGGTGTACCTTGATTTGCGGCGGTTTCAGCTTGTGGAAGCGCACGGAGTTTCGGCCCTTGCCGAGCGTTGCAGCGATCTTTTGCCCGCCACGGAGGCTCAGGCATGAGCGCATCGCCGATTCTTGTTTTTCCCTGGCAGCGGCCCTTTTTGCCCGACCTCAAAGCCTTTCTGACCAGCATCGACAATGGGCGGGCGGGCGCAACCCTGCTGATCGTGCCCCACAACCGGCCCTGGCGTTACCTCACCAAGCTCTATGCGGAAGAAGGCTATCAGGGCCTGCTGCCCAAGGTCATGACCCTGGCGGACGTTATATCGGCCTGGCGCTCGCAAACCAGCGCAGACCCTCTGCACACGGCTAACGTGCTGGACAGGGTCGCCCTGCTGCATGAGTGCGTTATGGGCCTCGCGCAGGATGACGAGGGCCTTGCCGCGCGTTTTGCACGCATGGACATGGCGCATTTTCTGCCCTGGGGATTGCGGCTTTCAAACCTGCTGGAAGAAATGCTGGGACAGCGTGTGGCTGCTGTGGATCTCAGTCATGTGGAGCAGGAGGTTTCCGGCCCTGCGGCTGCCCTGCTGGGCGCTTTGGGGCGCATAGGCAAGGCCTATGTAGCCGCGCTGGAGGCCCGCCGCTGGACGACGCCGGGATTGGACGCCTTTACTGTCAGCGAAGACGGCCTTGCCCTGCCCCGCTTTTTTACGCCCGCAGATGACCGCCCCGTTGTGATGGCCGGATTTTCACTGCTCACAGGCAGTGAGGAAGCCCTGCTGCACAGGCTCTGGCAGGCGGGCGGGCAGATTTGCCTGCATGCAGACCCGGCGCTGGCCCAGGGAACCGCCCCGCACTGGGCGTGCGAGGCTCAGGCCGCGTGGTTGCGCCGCTGGAAGGCCACCGTGCGTCTTGCTGTGGAGCCCACGGACGCCGAGGTCGCGCACAAGCCGCGCATATCGTTTTTTGCCGGGTACGATTGCCATTCGCAGCTTAAAGCACTGCATGAAGAACTGGCCGCGCCCCACAGTGACGCCAAGGGGGCCGCAAGTGAGGCCAGCAGCGGCATATCCGCTCCGGACGGGCCTTCCACGGCTGTTGTGCTCACGGACAGCGCCCTGCTCATGCCCGTGCTGCACCATCTGCCCAACAAGGACGTCAACGTGTCCATGGGCTACCCGCTGGAGCGCTCGCCCCTTAACCGCCTGCTTGAGGCTTTGCTGCAATTGCAGGAAAACAGGACGGAAGATGGCCGCTACTACTGGCGCAATCTGCTCCAGTGCCTGCGGCACCCCTACCTGAATCTGCTGCGCGTGGATGATGGCAGCGCGACGCCCCTTTATTTGCGCGAGGTCTTGCGGCGCATTGAGGGCATGATTCGTGGCGGGGCGCGGTTTGTGAATATGGACGCGGTTGCGCGGGAGTGCGCCCCGGGCATGCACCCTGCGCTTTTTGAGCTTTTTGAAGCCACGCTCAATGTGCTGGTGCGCCAGCCGGGGCAGGTGGACACCACCGAAGGTATGGCCCTGTGCCTGCAAAACATCTGCGATTTTTTGCTGCGCAACGGCGGCGACATGTGGCGGCATTTTCCGCTGGATGCAGAGGCCATGTACCGGCTTGCCCGCCATGCTGCCCCTGTGTTGCGGCAAAACTGCCTTGCGCAGACGCCCTTTCCCACCAGCGTGTTGCACGGCATAGTGCGCGAAGTGCTGCAACAGGAGCGCGTGCCTTTTGAGGCGGAGCCGCTCACGGGCTTGCAGGTGCTCGGCATGCTTGAAACGCGTCTGCTGCACTTTGACAGGGTGCTTATTGTGGATGCCACGGACGACAAACTGCCCGGCAACCCTGCGCAGGATCCCCTGCTGCCCGATTCGCTACGGCAGGTGCTTGGCCTGCCAGATGCCCGCAGGCGCGAGCGCGCCACTGCCCACACGCTGTACAGGCTTTGCGCCGGGGCGCAGGAGGTACGCTTTTTCTGGCAGGAGGGCATCAGCCGCTCTGCGCTCTTTGACGGCAAAAAAAGCCGCAGCCGCTTTGTGGAGCAACTGCTGTGGGAAGAAGAACAGCGCCGTGGCGAACTGCTTGTGCCCGGTCAGGGGCCGTTGGGCATGGCCCGTTGCGTGGTGCGCAGCAGCCCCGCCGCTCCAAAAAGCCTGCCCCGCACCGAGGCGCTGCACGAGGCCATGCTGGCCCTGCTGCAAAAACCGCTTTCGCCCACAAGGCTGGATGTTTACCAGCAGTGCCCTCTGCGCTTTGCCTGGCAATATCTCTGCAAGCTGCAACCGCCGCAGGAGGTCAACGAAGGGGACGATCCCGCAGCCGTTGGCACCTGCATTCACGATACGCTGCACGCGCTGTATGAACCGTATCTCAATAAAGAGGTGCGCCGGGGCGACATCAGCCGCGAGACCATGCTTGCGCGTTTTCATGAAGAGCTTGAAAAGGCCGACCTGCGCCGCACTTTGCCGCCGGACAGTTGCCTTATGCTGGAAGAAGCCGCCCCTGTGCGTTTGAAGCGCTTTTTGGACAATCAGCCCGACAGCACAATCATTGTGGCGCTGGAGGAAGAACTCAAGGCCACGCTGTCGCTGGCTGGCGGCGAGTATTCCTTTACAGGTATAATGGATCGCATTGACCGGCGGGATGACCTGCTGCACATTCTTGACTACAAGACCGGCAGCCTTAAATTACATGATGGAAGCCTGTGGGGAGACATTCTTTATTTCAGGCGTATTGAAAACCTTTTTGAGGCCCTGCGCCAGACGCAAACTGGCGGGGTGTACGAGCCTGACGCCCAGATGCTTGAAGATATGGAGGCCCTGTTTGAAGAGTTGCGGCCCCGGCTGCCCAGCCTGCAACTGCCCTGCTATGTGAGCATGGCTGTGGGCAGCGGCCTTGGCCCGGTTGGCGATGCCGCTCTGGTTGAGCTGCGCAATGCTGGCAGGGAGTATCCTCTTTTTGGCGGGCTGGTGGATGAAGACCTGGCGGAGGCCATTGGGTACTGCCACGCGGCGCTTTCTCTTGTATTGCTGCACATGCGCCATGCGCCGTCCTTTACGGCACGCCCGGAGCACCATTGCGACTGGTGCCCCTATGTTTCACTATGCGCAGGATAACATGCCGAAATAGATATAATAAAGATGATTGTTGCGTCTTGTGAAATTACCAGCTATGCTTCCTGGCAAACATAGGCATGCCGTTTGAAATCGAAATGATGCACAATGGCATGCTGCTTACGGACAGGACGGAGGTCTTGCAATGTCTTTTCCCGCACTCAAGATAGGTGATCTCACGGCTAAAATCCCTGTAGTTCAGGGTGGCATGGGCGTGGGTATTTCTCTTTCCGGGCTTGCGTCGGCTGTTGCCAATCAGGGGGGTATCGGCGTTATCGCCGGGGCCATGATCGGCATGAAAGAACCTGATGTGGCCAAGGATCCTCTTACAGCAAATCTGCGCGCCCTGCGCAATGAAATATTGAAAGCACGCGAACTCAGCAACGGAATCATCGGCGTCAACCTGATGGTGGCGCTTACCACGTTCAGCCAGATGGTGCGAACCGCCGTTGAAAACAAGGTGGACATCATCTTTTCCGGTGCTGGCCTTCCTCTCGACATGCCGCATCACCTGTTGCAGGTGTGCGAAGAAAAGAAGGAAGAATTCAAAACCAAGCTGGTTCCCATTGTTTCCTCGGCCCGGGCGGCCACGGTAATCGCCAAAAAATGGGCCTCTCGCTTTGGTTACACGCCTGACGCCTTTGTGGTTGAAGGCCCCAAGGCTGGCGGCCACCTCGGTTTCAAGGCTGAAGAGTTGCAGGATCCCGGTCACTCGCTTGAAGTCCTGGTGCCTCAGGTGGTGGATGCCGCCAAGGCTATGGAAGACAAGTGCGGCCGCGCCGTGCCTGTTATTGCCGCTGGCGGCGTGTATTCCGGGGCGGACATCATGAAGTTCCTCGAGCTTGGCGCTTCCGGCGTGCAGATGGGTACCCGCTTTGTGGCTACACACGAATGCGATGCCGATGACCGCTTCAAGCAGAGCTACCTTTCCGCGCGCGATGAAGACATCACAATTATCAAAAGCCCGGTGGGCATGCCTGGCCGCGCTCTTGGCAATGAGTTCATCACTGCATCGCGCGAGGGCAAGAAAAAGCCTTTCAAGTGCGTGTTCCACTGCGTGCACACCTGCGAACAGGAAAAAACGCCCTATTGCATCGCCCAGGCGCTTATCAACGCGATGAAGGGCAATCTTGAACGCGGCTTTGCCTTTTGCGGCGCCAATGTGGCCCGCGTGAACAAGATTATTTCGGTGCATGAACTCATGGACAGCCTGCAAAAGGAATTTGACGACGCCATGGTCACATTGAGCAAGAGCGTGCAGAACATGCAGAGCAAGCTCAACTTCAGCATCAAGAGCTAGAGCATTTCCTTTGAAACTGCTCTGGCGGATGCGGGAGCAGACGCCCGCCGCAGAGGCGCAAGCGCAGCTCAGTCGTTGCCCGCAGGGCTTACGAATGAAGACAGCACTGCTATTTATTTGCGCGGTTACGCGCCGAAGCGGACGTCTTTAAGGCATTGAGAATGGATATTCTCAATGCGAAAATGTTCTAGGGTTCTGCCCTGCCTGAAAATACAAAGCCGGGTCTGGATTTCCAGGCCCGGCTTTTTCAGTCTCAAAAAGAGCGTTACATGCACAACAGGAGACGGTAGCCACTATGAAATATAGAATGGCACAATCATGTGACATTGAAGCGTTTGTCGATCACAGAATGGATTTTGTGAAATCAATAAGAACAATTGAAAATCTTGATTTATTCAGAAAAAACACAAATATATCTGCGCAACAACATTGATGGTGATAATCTTTTACTAGTTATTGCAATTAAAGATGGTATGATTGTTTCATCATGCATGGCTTGTTTGTTTCAACTACCCCATTGCCCAGTTGTCCTTCCGGCGTTGCGCGGAACTGCTGAATGTTTATACGGTTCCCATGTACCGGCGGCAGGGACATGCCGAAAAATTGCTGCGGTTACTGCTTGATGCACTGAAGGATCGGGGAGTTGAAAAAGTTATTCTGGTTACCACGGAAGCTGGACTGCCTTTATATGAAAAAGTAGGTTTTTCCGCCCAGCACGAACATATGGTTTTGCGACTGCTGTAGATAAAACAGAATACCTTCAATTCCACAGTTGGTGTGTTCTCCTCACGCCATCCTCCCCTGAACGCACAAGGCCCGAATCCTGAGGATCCGGGCCTTGCTGTATCAGTTGGTAATGACCGGCTTGCGCTAGTCGTTGACCGTGCGGGAGTATTCCAGAGCCTTGGCCTGCTCCTCGAAGTTCTGGAAGCCGGAGTGATGCAGGGCATCCTCAACCGTTTCGTCCCAGTTCCAGGTGGCGTAGATCACGGGCTTGTGGAAGGTGGAGCGGAAGCTCTGCAACTCTGCGCGGTAGAAGGCTTCCTTGGGCGTGTCGAGGTGATCGCGGAACTGTTCGTGCCGACGCTGCAACTCGCCCTCGTACCATTCCTGAATATCCTGCGGTTCCTTGTACTTCTTGAGGATGTGACCGTAGCCGGTCTTTTCCATCAGGTCGGCAAGGCGCTTGTGGTGCTGGGCGGCAAGCCATTTGCCAAGGTCGGCGGCAGAATGGTTTTCCCCTTCCACAGAGGCGATGTCGAACACGGTCTGGTAGTAAGTATCCGGCACCACAGAGGCAGAGGTGATGCCAGCGATGGCAACCAGGCCGCGCAGGATGATGCTGTTGGACACGCCCTGACCGCAGAAGCCAACCTTTTTGGCGTACTTCTGGCCGGTGAAGATGCTGACAAGGATGGCCCAGACAACCGCCGGATCTTCCTCGTCATAGATGTGGGACAGGCGCGAGTTGTCGCGGTCTGTCGCCAGCACCATCTGGGTCATGTCGTTGGAGCCGATGGAGAAGCCGTCAAACTCCGTGATGAACTGCTTGGCCAGAATGGCGTTGGAAGGCAGCTCGGACATGAGAATGATCTTCAGGCCGTCCTGACCACTCTTGAGCTTGTGAACCTGCTCAAGGTAGCTGCGCATGGAGCGGGCTTCTTCCAGCGTGCGCACAAAGGGCAGCATCATGCGCAGGTTGGAGCCGCCGTATACGCCGCGGGCCAGCTTGAAGGCTTCAATTTCCCAGTCATGGATATTGCGCGAAACGCCGCGATAGCCAAGCATGGGGTTGTCTTCGGTATGTTCAAAGAGGCTGCCGCCAAGCAGGTTGCGGTATTCGTTGCTCTTGAAGTCTGTTGTGCGGTACGTGATGGGCTTGCCGTAGAAGGCCATGGCAAAGAGGGCGAGGTTCTGGGCCAGGGTCTGAACGTAGTGCTCCTTGCCGGTACGGAAACCGCGGGCCTTGATGATGCCGCGAATTTTGTCCGTCAGGTTGCGCAGGTCGTCCATTTCCTTTTTCAGGCCGGAACGCAGGCTCACTTCTTCACGCAGATGGTTGATGTTGTCCATCAACTTGGTAACTGCGGGCAGATCCTTGATGCGGCGTACATGTTCTTCAACCGTGGCTTCGATTTCGGCAACGCGCTTGGCGGATTCGGGGTCAGCCGGGTTCAGCAGGGCCAGAGCGTCATCGTAACCCATAATGATGCGCACATGGTCGGCCAGATCGTTGGAGGTCTTGAGCACTTCAATACGGCGCGAGGCCATTTCCATGTGCTGGTCAACCTTGTGATCCAGTTCGCGCATCTTGCGGTGCTGCATCAGCACTTCTTCCGCATTCAGGCTCTTGTTGGCCTCGGCAAAGGCTTCCACCTCAGCGGCAAGACCGGTCACTTCGCCCACATATTCACGCAGGTTGAAGTTGAACACGATGAGCCCGGCGGCCATCTGCTCGCGCAGCACCTTGGAAAGGCGGTTTTCAAGCTCTTTCAGCTTGCTGTGGACCACATTTTCAAGCTCGCCGCTGTCAAAGGCTTCCAGCGCCTGCGGATGAATGCTGATGTTGCCAAGCATGAATTCCGCGCGCAGCAGGCCCACTTCAAACTGGGGGAAGTTGCGCAGACGGGAGAGAAACAGCGCCTGACCCACGTCGGCCAGCACAAGGCCGACCTTGGTTTTGGTAAGAGGCAGTTTGGAGAGATCCATTTCGCCGCCCACAAGGTGCAGGGGCAAAAGGCCGCGATAGACCTTGCCGCGCGTGCCGTCAACGGTCACTTCCGCGCCGTCGAGCGCACGCAGGATGTCGAGCCGCTGAATGCCGATAACCGCGGCAATGCCAAGCTCGCGCGAGGTAATGGCCGCGTGGCTCGTGTCGCCGCCCACATCGGCCATGATGGCCGAGGCCACGCGCATGCCCGGCACCATGTCCGGGTCGGTGCGTTCGGCGGCAAGCACGTCGCCCTTGGCGATTTTGTTCAGTTCAAGGGCGGAGCGCAAAAAGCGCACCGTGCCCTGCCCCGCGCCGCGCGAAGCGCCGTTGCCTTCCACCAGCACTTCGGCTTCGGCGGCGGCTTTGGCGTCCACCTCGCGGCGGCGCATGAATATGGTATGCGGGTGCTGTTCAAGGTCGTCGTTCCAGCGGGTTTCGGGCCGCGCCTGGACGAACCAGAGCTTGTCATTGGCGTCGATGCAGAATTCCGTGTCCATGATGATGCCGCCGTAAGCCTTGCTGACGGCGCGCACGCCCTGGGCCACGCGTTCGGCCTGGCTGAGCGAAAGCGCCCAGCGCAGAGCCTCAAGCTCGGACACTTCCACTTCGCGGGTGCCGCCACGTTCGTCATAGACGATCTTCATGTCCTTGCAGCCCATCTGGCGGATCACAACTTCGCCGCCATCGTCGCGCTGGAAGACATAAAGCTTGTCAGGCGTCACCTTGCCGCCCACCACGGCCTCGCCGAGGCCGTAGCTGGCATCAATGCTGACCAGTTCGCGGCGGTCTGTGCCGCGGCAGCCCGTGGCGGTATCGGCAGAAAAGGCCGTACCGGAAATCACGGGATTGATCATCTGCATCATGCAGACAGAAAGCGAGGTGTGCTCAATGGCCCACTCAAGCTTGGCGTTTTCAGCAATGCTCTCGTCGCCGGTTTCTTCGGCCTTGGCAAGAGCGTCAAGGATGGCCTCGCGACGGTAGGTCATGGAGCGCAGATTGTAGGCGGAGGAGCAGTCCCAATGGTAGGCTTCCACTACTCTGTCTTCACCCACCATGTTCAGATAGGTGTCCTGCAGACCGGCAAAGGCCTTCTTGCGCGAGTCTTCGCCAGCGGCGGAAGAACGCACGGCCACGGGGTCATGTCGTCTTCATTTTCGCGGCAGATGTCGCGGTATGCGCCGCGCACGGCTTCCGCAACTTCATTGGGCACTTCAACAGACAAAATGGCCGCCTGCACCATGACCGAGCGCTTGCGCAGCTGGTCGATGCCCTCGGGGGAGGTGGCGAAACCTTCGACTATATTATTGATAAAGGTGCGCAGCTTGGTATTGGTCTGCTCGCCTTCCGCCAGCGCGGCCTGATGAATCTGCTTGCCGAGCTGACGCACGAACTTCTGCAAGAAGTCCGGATCCTGGTTGATTTCGGGGTCGTTCCAGTCAATGCGCCCGTATTCACGGTCCACCACGCTGCGTACCACACGCCCATTGACCTTTGTTTCATCAAGCAGATGATGAAAGGCAATGGATGAGATGGCGCGAAAATGGGGCGCCTGAATGCCCTGGATCTGACTGATCAGGGCAGTGTTGTAGTTCTTACCACCAACAAGCAACTCCGCTTCGGGACCAATCTGCACAATTTCGGCGCCATCAAGCACCAATTTTTTCTGAACTGCCTCGGGCGCGGCGCCCTTGGGTTTGTTCTGCGCAGGTTTGGCGGCGGGAATCTTAGCCATGTCTTCCTCCGGTTTGGGAAACAGAAGCTTAACAACCTTGGAAATTGTATATCGCCATGGATGATCTGTCCACAAATTCCAGTAGTGAGCGTAGTAATTAACTTACGCGCACACCGCAATAAGGGCAGAATGCGATGTTATCCATAGGAATGGGCTGGCCGCAGGCCTCATTGCCGCACACGCGCGGCACAGGCCCCAGCTCCACAATAAGCTCACCTTCTCTGACCGAAACCATTTGCTTGTTTTCTTTGAAGTCGGCGGTTTTGAGCACACGCTTCACCATGCCGTCAATGGGGGCCAGAACGGCCTTTTCCTGCTTCATGATGGAAACGTTAAAGAGCTCTTCGCCCGCTTTGACCACATCGCCGGGATGCACATACATGACCCACAAATCGCCGTTGCTCGGCGCGGCCACGTGATACTTGTTGGCCGTGTCGGCCATGAGCGTGCTCTTTGCGCCGTTGCCCGAAGGCTGCCGAACCTGAACCTCGCAGCTCATGAATTCGGAGTCGAGCACGTAACGGCAGATGGAGATGCCCGCATCATTGGGGTTGGAGATGCTGAGCAGCAAGAGATGATGGGGCTTGCCGCTGCTGTCGTTGAAGTACAGATCCTGGCCGACTTTCAGCCCCTCAAACCATACGTGCAAAGGCAGGTTGTTCGGATCGCCGAACTTGGACTTGAACTGGATGGTCTTGAGCGCGTCTGCCGGATGGTTAAGGTACAGCACGAACTCTTCATCGTTGGGCTTGCGCTTCAGAATTTCGGCGCAGGCCTTTTCTTCGGCTGCAAGGTTCACTTCTGCCAGCGACTCAAGGGGCGAAGTTTCGGTGCGGGCCGCCATGGCGCTCTTCCAGTCAGAACCAAAGGCGCTCTGATAGACCCAGTCAGCCGGGAAGCCGAGCGGCAGTTTGCCGAACTTGCCCTGAAGCAGGTTGCGGAAGGCGTCGTTGCAGTCCTGATAGATGTTCAGGCGCGCGCGGCGCATTTCGTCCGTAAGTTCTTTTTCAGGCGTGCGGGTGACCTGCCCCAGCACTTCCAGCAGGTAGCGCACTTCATCTTCGCCGCCCCGCTTCCATGCGCCTGTAACGGCCAGAAACGCCGTGTTCCAGGTGATCTGCGAGCCGGGTGTAACATCGTGATAGCGCACGATCTGGCGGGTGCCTTCAAGGAACTTGAGCATGTAGGGCAGCAGGTGAATGTACCCCTGCTTCATGGCGCCTTCCTGCGAGGAGGAAGTGGCCCCGCCGGGCATGCCGTGGCGCGTTACGTCATAGTCGATGCCCTGGAAGTACGGCGCGCAGTAGCGGTCATAATAGGGCATGATCTGCTTGCAGACGAAGTTGGCGTCGCGGATGGCGTTTTTATCAAGGTTGCACTTGAGGCCCAGTTCATCCTCAATATAGGCCATGGTGGCGAGCACGTCGCCCTGACCATACGAACGCACCGAAGAACCGAGGCCCACATCGATGATGTGCGCACCGGCCTTGGCCGCGGCACCGCAAGAGGGCACGAACAGGCCGTCGGTATAGTGCCTGTGGTAGTGCAGCACAAGTTCGGGCCAGGCTTTGCGCAGGGCTTTGACCAGCTCGTCCATGAAGCGCGGCGGGCAAACGCCGGCCATGTCCTTGAGGCCCAGAATGATGTGGCGCGAGGCTTCCTTGGGGCTTGCGCCCATGATGTCGCCCACCATGCGCAGCATGGCTTCGGTAACGCCCAGGTAGTGCTTGACGTCAAAACCCTTGGCCCACGACATGGAAATGGCGGGCTGGAAGATAACGTCCTTGCGGTCCATGACCACTTCGGCAATGGGGCGCATGTTTTCCACATGGTTCAAAAAGTCGAAGCAACGTACGACCTGATAGTGGTCGCAAATCATTTCGCCCGTTTTGAGCATGAGGTTGCGCGGCTGCGGCGTATACCCGAGCACGTTGGTGGAGCGCACCAGCAGCTGCTTGAGGGTTTTGGGCGCAAAGCGGTTCCATTCCTTGGCTTCGGTGAAGGGGTAGGTCATGTTGGCCAGCATGGCCACATGGAAGTGCGCCCCGCCGCCGTTTTCGAGCGAGAAAAAGCCCGCATTGTCAAGGTAGGGGCCCATGAGCCTGTCTTCGGCAAGGCGCAGGCGGTTGCCGGAGTTGGACTGCGTGAGGTCGCGGGTTGTGGTGTCGGTAAAATGCACCAGCCCGGAATCACGGATGTAGTCCAGCGTGGCCATGCGGTCGCCCTGCGGATAGGGCGAAGGCTGACGGCGCGCTGCCGTGCTTATGGGCGGCAGCACAGGTTCAAAGGGTCCAAGACAGGGCGTGGAGCTTGAACGGTATTCACCAAGCTGCACGTAGGGGTTGAATCCCTTGGCCGAAATTTCGGCCACCAGCTTGGCAAGGCGCTCGCCTTCGGGCGCAAGGTCGGTGTAGACCATGAGCTCGGGATGCGTGGCGATGAAGTTGGTATTGATGCTGCCCTGCTTGAACAGGGGATGCTTGATGACCTGACGGAAGAAAGGAATGGTGGTCTTGATGCCGCCGATCACATATTCGCTCAGGGCGCGTTCCGTGATGCCGAGCACCTTTTCCCAGTCGGTGGCGTACGAAATGAGCAGCGCGCCAGCGGAGTCGTAGTTGGCAGGGAATTCGTAGCCTGCGCTGATATTGGAATCAAGGCGCACGCCGGGGCCGCCGGGCGACACGTAGCGGGAAATGAGGCCGGAATTGGGGGCGAAGTTGTCCTGCGGGTTTTCGCAGTTGATACGCACCTGCATGGCCCAGTACGAAGGACGCTGGCTTTCTTCGCGGTAGCGCAGTTCCGCGCCAAAGGCCACGGCGATCTGCTCTTCCACAAGGTCAATGCCGTAGCGGCATTCGGTGATGCCGTGCTCAACCTGCAAACGGGTGTTAACTTCAATAAGGTACGGCGTACCGTCAGGCGTAACGAGGAATTCAACCGTGGCAAGCGAATGGTAGCCCACGGCGCGCACCAGGCGGCGGGAATAATCCTTGAGCCTGTCGCGCAGGTTCTTGGTCATGCCCGGCCAGGGCGAAGGCGTGATTTCAATGAGCTTCTGGTGGTTGCGCTGCACGGTGCAATCGCGTTCGTCAAAGGCAAACACGTTGCCGTACATGTCGGCAATGACCTGAATCTCAATGTGGCGCACATCGGCGAGGAATTTTTCCACAAACAGGCGCGGATTGCCAAACGAAGCCTGAGCCATGGTGGAAGCCTTGAAAAAGGCGTCTTCCAGGTCAGCCTCGTTATGGATGGCAAAAATACCACGTCCGCCGCCGCCCCCTTCTGCCTTGAGCATGATGGGCAGCCCGATCTCGTTGATAAGCTGGCGGGCGGTAGGAATATCCACGGCTCCTTCAGAGCCGGGCACAACAGGAATGCCCAATTTGCGAGCCACTTCTCGAGCCTGAACCTTGTTGCCCAACAGGTTCATGGCCTCGGCTGTCGCGCCGATAAAGGTGATGCCCGCCTCTTTGCAGCGCTGCGGAAAGCGCGTGTCCTCGGAAGCAAACCCCCAGCCGGGGTGAATGCCGACTACGCCACGTTGTTTGGCTTTGTCGATAATGCGGTCAATATCCAGATACGCGCGGGGGTCTGTCCCGAGCAGCATCAGTTCCTGCGCCGTTGAGGCCGCAGGGGCCGTTTTGTCCACATCAGTCGCAGTCATTGCCGCTACCGCGTCAAAACGTTCGCGGATGGAACGACAAATGCGACGGGCCGGAATACCGCGGTTAGCAACCAGTATTACCTTGCCCTTCAAAAAATCCTGAACTTCCGAGAATGTCTTGTTGGCCATGCCTTTCAGCCCTTTTCTACCGGCGCATTTCTGCCCACGCACCGGCGTTAGACGGCGAAAACACGCTTACGTGCTTCGCATTGGGCGGCGATGCCCCCAGGCCCAACCATGCCGGAATGACCATAATCCCGCGTCATTCCCGCGCAGGGCTCAGCCGGAGACTACCGCAAATGAATTCCTCAAGCCGTCCGTTGATGTTAAGACACAGGCCGCCTGACGTTCCTAGGCCCGCCAGCCAGCCGCGTACGATGCGGTCATCGTCACGCAGCTCCACGTTCTCGCCGCGCCAGAGCAAAAGAGACTCCGCACGGGCTCTCCACCCCTCGGGAAAAGAGTGGCAGTTAATATAAGCTGAAAACATGCGCTTTACAAGGGTTTGCCACAAGGCTTCGGCCATTGGAGGCGCAAAAGTGTAGGATTTATGGTTGGCGGCAAGGCTTGTTGCCTCCAGAGCGGCGTCCGCCCGCATCTGCTCCGCCGGGGCGACCAGCGCACATTTATGCCAATGCCCGCCAGCAGCACGCCGCCCCGCTCCTCCAGCAGTATGCCCGCCAGTTTTTTGGGTTCGGCTTCCGATGCGCACAGCACAAGGTCGTTGGGCCATTTCAGACGCACCTGCCAACCGTCCACTGCCAGTGCTTCAGCCAGCAGGGCGCCCATTGCCGGGGCCGCCGCCGTGCCGTCAAAGGGGGGCACAAGCGGCAGGCGCAGGGCCGCATACAGATTGCCAGCTGGCGAGTGCCACTGACGCCGCAACTGTCCACGCCCTGCTGTCTGGCTGACAACCTGAACACTGTCCCACGGGGCAAGCCAACCCCGCGCCGCAAGATTGGCAGCGGTATCAAGGCAGGAGCCTACCTCGCCAAAGCGCCAGACACGCGGAATAAAATTTTTGTCTGCGCCAGTGGGGGAGCTTCCCTCAAACGGTTGGCTGTGACATACTGGGGGCATGGAACTCTACCTCGTCGGCGGCGCAATGCGCGACCTTTTGCTTGGGCGTACGCCCACGGAGCTGGACTTTTCCTTTTCAGGAAGCATGGACGACTTTTTGGCAGCGCACCCTGATGCGGTCTGCGTGGGCAAAAGCGTCAATGTCTGCCTGTGGCGCGGGCGCGAGTGCATGCCCCTCCGGGGCGGCACCCTGGTGTCTGACCTTGCAGCGCGGGATCTCACCATCAATGCTCTTGCGCTTGACAGCGCGGGGCGGCTGTACATGCATCCCAGGGCGGTTGACGACCTGCACAACAAAATGATGCGTCCGGCTTCGCCCACGGCCTTTGCCGATGACCCCACAAGAATTTTTCGTCTGGCGCGCTTTGCCTCCCGTTGGCCCGACTGGCGCATAGCCAGCGAGGCTTTTGAGCAGATGCGCGCCACGCCCAAGGCTTTGCTGGCGGGCATTCCAGCGGAACGAGTGGCCAGGGAAATGCTCAAGGCACTGGCCTTGCCCCGCCCGGCGCGATTTTTTCGTGTTCTGGCGCAAGGGGACTGCCTGTCGCCCTGGTTTGTGGAGCACGAGCGCGCGCGTCACATCCCCGCCGGCCCCGCAAGGTGGCATGCCAACAGCGTGCTGGGCCACAGCCTGCGGCTGATGGACGAACTCGCGGGCGATGCCATGGCTGTATGGATGGCCTTGTGCCATGACCTCGGAAAAATCGGTACCGACCCTGCCCTGCTGCCCCATCATTACGGGCATGAGGCACGTGGCGTACCGCTTGCACTGGCCCTTGCCAAAAGGCTGCGGCTGCCGGCAGTCTATGCCAGGGCCGGGGCGCTTGCTGCTGAAGAACACATGAAGGCAGGCATGTTTGCCACCCTGCGCACCGGCACGCGCCGCGACCTGTTGTGGCGCGTCAACCAGCTCGGGCTTTCGCGTCCGTTCTGGAAGCTGGCGGATGCCGACAGCAGTTCACCTGTGAGCAGCCTGGCCTACCCGAGCCTGAAAGCCATAACCGCTGTGCGCCTGCCCGAAGAATGGCACAACCGGGGCGAAGAATCAGCCCGCAAGCTGCGGGAAATGCAATGCATGGCCCTGGCGGCGCTGAGCAGAAAGCGGGCTGCCTAGCCAATCTTGTACAATCAGACCGCGAATTCTGCGAATCAAGCCACTGCTTCGGCGGCGACTATCATAAAATAGTCGCTCACCGCATCCATCTGCGCGCTATGGTCAAGCCCGCACAAGTGGGCCATTCCGTGGGCCAGCAGCCGCAAGGCATGCTCGCCCGGCTCCTGCCCGTACAGCAGGCATTCCCTGCGCAGTGTATCCAGTGAAAACAGAAGTGTGCCGGGGCTGTCGCAGCCGCCGGGGAAGGAAAGCACGTTGGTAGGGCCCTGACAGCCCATGCAGCGCCTGTTGGCTGCGCTCATGGCGGCATCGTCGACCAGATGCAGTTCAACAGCCGGGGGCGCAACAGGCACATTGGCCTGCTCTGCGGCGGCAAGCATGGCCGAAAGAGCAGCGCGAAGCTGTCTGCGGTCAAGCGGCAGAATCCATGCGGTGGCCGCATAGCGGCAAAAAATGCGCGCGGTTGCCTGCGGCTGCCTGCCCCTGACTGCGCCCATGATTTCTACGCCTGCCCCTTATCGTCCGGGATGGCAGGTATGCCAGCCTGCCTTGCGCTCTCGGGCTGGCTCGTCAGGGCTTTCACTTCTGGCGTATGGGCAGCAGCGGACTTGTCACCGTTGCAAGGCTTGTCGCCGCACGGTTTGCCCTGCCCGGTGGGGGTAAGGGCCGTTGCACCATGTGTTGCAGGGGCAGCGCCGTTTTTGCCGTTGGGCTTGTTTTCCGCCCTGGTGGCATCATTGATTCTGGCGTCAGGATAGGCAATGCGCTGATGGAAAATACCCGTCAGAATACGCTGGAAGTTTTCACTCAGGAAGTGCAGATCCTTAAAGGTCAGCTCGGATTCGTCCAGCTGCCCTTCCGAGAAGATGCCCTTGATGATGGTGTCAATGTGCGTCTTGATGCGCGCGGGCGTAGGATCGTTAAGCGTGCGGCTGGAGGCCTCAACAGAGTCGGCCAGCATGAGAATTGCAGCTTCCTTGGTTTGCGGGCGCGGCCCAATATAGCTGAAATCGGATTCACGCGGCTTTTCGCCCTGGTTCAGGGCCTTCTGATAGAAAAAGCGTATGAGCCGTGTGCCATGGTGCTGACTGATAATGTCGGCAATATCCTGTCCGAGCTTGTACCGTTCGGCTAGTTCCGTGCCTTTTTTGACATGCGAAAGCAGGATGAGCGCACTCATGGACGGGGCCAGCTTGTCGTGCTTGTTGGGACCGCCAAACTGGTTTTCAATGAAATATTCGGGATACGAGAGCTTGCCCACGTCATGATACAGGGCCGCCACCTTGCACAGCAGGCTGTTGGCGCCAATGGCCTTGGCCCCGGCTTCAACCATGTTGGCGACCACAAGGGAGTGATGGTAGGTGCCGGGCACAGTTACCATGAGCTCCTGCATGAGGGGTTGCTCAAGACTCATAAGTTCCATGAGGCGGAAGCGCGTGCTGTACCCAAAGCTTATTTCAAGCACAGGGCTCACTGCAAAGAGCAGAATGAGCGAGAGCACGCTGTTGATAAACACGGCCAGCAATTGGGTGGGCATGACGCCTGGGGCGCTTTGAGCCAGCAGGGTTGCGCCAAACCAGATGATGGACTGGCCGATGGTCAGCGGCACAATGCTCCACACCACGTCCTGTCGGCTCTGGGCGTTGGTTACAAGCCAGGTGGCCAGCATGCCGCCGAGAAAATGGAGCAGGAACAGCGAAAACTGCGCCTGAAACATGAGCATGGTGAAGAACGAGATCAGCAGGGCCATGGTGCAATAGCGCCGGGCCGCAAAAACCATGGCGACCAGCCCCACGGCCCCGGCCACGGGTAGCCCACGGCCAGCGTATTGATGAACGAATGGCTGTCAATACGTGCCCAGCACATACACGGCCTTTGCCCCGGCGCTGAACAGCAGCAGAGCAAAGAAATGAGACATATCCTTGCAGCGCAAAGGGGTGCCGGGTTTGCCGCTGGGGGCGACAAAAAAACCGATGGAAAGCACCAGCGAGCACAAAAAGGCGCCAGCGGCTATATCCCAGTGCATGGGGTCCGAAGCGGATTTATAGAGCGTTTGCAGTTTGATCTGCTGCTCCCGGCTGACCCGCTCGCCCTTGCGCAACACGATTTCGCCCTTCTGTATCTGATAATACACGGGCTCAACCATGGACATGACGGCAGAGCTGCGCTTTTGGGTAGATTCCCGGTTCAGCGTCAGCGAGGAAGGCATGGTTGCGGAAAGCAGAATGTTGATGGCGCGGCGCGACTGCGGGTTCAGCGTGGAAACCTGCCGGATCTGGGCAGAAATTTCCGCCAGATACGATTGCACATCGGGCAGATTGACCACGTCAGGACGCAGTATTTCCGTATTTGTATCCAGATTGCGCACAATAACGCCAGAACGGTCAACCCTTGCCGAGCGGATGTCGCCCACGAGGCCTTCTGCCATATGGTCGCGAATCTGGGGCAGCAGCACCTTGAGCAGATATGTCTGCGCCTCGGGCTGAGCGAGTTCCGGCAAAATTTCGTCAGCAACGGTGGGTGTCAGTTCATCCACCAGCCTGTGCAGCGGGCCTTCGACCCCAACATGGTAATCAATGCCATTGTTCAGGCTGCGCATTATCTCCACAATACGGTTCTGAAAGGCCGTAAAGGGCTCAAGACTCAGATCGTAGACAGGCGGTTGCAGCAGCTGCACCTGTTTGCGCCGGGCCTTGGTGGCCTGCACGTCTTCAACCAGGATGTCGCGGTCGGCAATGACGTCAGAATCCGCCACCTGCCCGGCAACGTATACGCGGGGCACAGCCTCAAAATTGGCCCCTGCCAGCAGGCTGATGAAAAGCAGGGTAAGCACAAGCACAGAAAGCCCCAGACCACAATGGTGGCGGGCCCGCAACATGCGAAAGAGTGCAAGGATGCTAGCTGGACGAACCGCTTTTTTCTGCATTATCATAGGCGTTTACGATTGCTCCCACCAAGGGATGCCGCACTACGTCGGCCTTGGTGAAGTGATGCACTGCGATGGTTGGAACTTTGGCAAGAATATTCAGCGCGTGGATAAGGCCCGAGCGAGGGCGCTGACCGCCGGGCTGCAAGGGCAGGTCGATCTGGGTGGTGTCGCCCGTTACAACCATGCGCGAGCCAAAGCCCATACGGGTAAGGAACATCTTCATCTGTTCCTGCGTGGTGTTCTGCGCTTCGTCAAGAATGATAAAGGCATCGTTAAGGGTGCGCCCGCGCATGAAGGCCAAGGGCGCAACTTCAATGGAGCCTACTTCAAGCATGGACGCCACCTTGGGCTGGGGCATCATGTCGTGCAGGGCGTCATAAAGGGGGCGCAGGTAGGGGTTGACCTTGTCGGCCAGATCGCCTGGCAGAAAGCCAAGGCGTTCACCCGCTTCCACCGCCGGGCGCGTCAGCACAATACGCTTGACCCTGTGCTGCTGAAACATGGACAGCGCCATGGCGACAGCGAGATAGGTTTTGCCAGTACCGGCGGGCCCAACCGCAAAAACAAGCTCATTGCGCCGCAGCAGGTCAAGGTAGGTGCGCTGGGCAACATTGCGGGCTGTGACCGTTTTGCGCGGGGTGTTGACAAAAACGGCATCCTTGAAAATTTTTTCCAGATTCAGGCCGGGATCCGCGCGCAGCATCTCGTAGCTGCGGGCGATATCCTGCTGGCTCAGCGACAATCCGCCGCGCAGCAGCTCGTACAACTGCACAAAAACATTGCACAGCACCTGCCGCGTGTTCATGTCTGGGCTTTCAATAAGAATGCTGGCGCCACGGCTGCCTATGGAGGCTCCGCTGGCTGCGGCCAACAGCTCAAGATGCGCATTGTGAGGGCCAAATAGCTGATTGGCTAAGGCGGGATCGTCGAATTCGACGGTCTCAAGCATGGAGGAATGTACTGCCATAGCCGCTCTCTAGCCTATTTCAGTTGGCCTGTCCATTGCTGGATTCGGAACCTGTATATTTTTAATGGGAGTGCCGACCACGCCGGATCCTTTCCCGAATAAACAAAGCTGGCCTGGAATATGCATAAGTGAAGAATACGGCACCCCCAAGCCCCCAAAACGGGCAAAAACTGCCGAGGAGCGATCATGAGCAACGTATCGGGCGTAAACAGCTATACCAGCGGGCTGTACCAGTGGCAGAACCAGAAGCTGAGTACCTCTACCTCCGGCAGCTCATCTTCTTCGGGTTCCAAAAGTTCTTCAAGTTCGTTGAGCCAGATGCTCAGTGGCAGCAGCATATCCAGCCAGCTTTCCAGCATGGTTGATCTGACAAAGTACGCCATGGACGCCATGGGCCTGGACAGCGACAGTCGTGTGACATTCAGCCAGATCACCAAGTATCGCGACCAGCTGAATACAGAGTTCAATACCGCCGTCAAAGAGGGCTTGGCCAAGCTGGGGGTCAGCGATCCTTCAAGCGTTACCTTCACCCTGGCTGCTGACGGTTCGCTCACCGCCTCCAGCACCAACGCCACTGACCAGGCCAACGTGCAGGCATGGCTGAAAAACAATGCGACTGTAGGCAAGGATCTGCGCACTGCCCTCACCGCCGCTGGCGTCAGCCCCAGCACTTCTGTTGCCATGACTGTTGACAGCACCGGCAAGCTGACCGCGGCCAGCAGCACCGACAGCTCCAGCAAGGCCGCCATTCAGGCTGTGCTCGACAATTCCAAGCTCGGTCAGACGCTGAACACTGGCATGAGCAACCTTGCTGTGAGCAGCGATGCAAAATTTACCCTGCAAACCAAGTCTGATGGCAGTATAGTGGTTGAAAGCAGCGATGCCGCCACCAAGGCTGCCGTGCAGAAGTTTTTTGACAACAATCCGTCACTGGTCAAAAAATTCGGCCAGATACAGGCACTCTCCGGCCTTGATGACGCGCGCAAGTCACTGCAGGTTTCGCCTTCCGACCTGCGCAAGCGCATAGAAGTGGAATCCATGGCTGCATGGTGGTCCGGCTCTGACAACAGCACCAGTTCGTTCGGCAGTTATTCCAGCGGCAGTCTTTCCATGCTTTCGGGCCTGAACCTGAGCGTCTAGCTTTTACGCATATGCCGCGCTGATGCTGTCAGCGCTCTGAGGGGCCGCAAGGCCCCTTATGCGTGTTGGCCGTAATGTAAGGCACAAAAACACCCGGACGGCGGCGGGCTGTATCTCTCACAAGCGGCTCTATTTGCGGGCTTCAATGGACAGACTGACAACGTAATTCGCCAGTTCCTCGCCTTTGGGCAGGGATTCAGCGATGTGCCTGTACAAAGGGTCGTTCCAATCCTGCATGTTCCGCACATAGTCAGGCTTGGGCGTCAGGACGATGGACGTGAAGCCGGTCTTTTCCAGCATGGCCCTGGTTTCGTCCACCAGCACGGCCCCGGCCACGCAACCCACCAGAGCCGAGGCCATTTCCCGGATGTTTTCGGGAAGGGGTTTCAACAAGGCCAGGTCCGAAACGGAAATCTTGCCGCCCGGTTTCAGAACGCGGAAGACTTCACGCCAGACCTGCGGCTTGTCCGGTGAAAGATTGATGACGCAGTTGGAAAGCACCACATCGACGCTGTTGTCGGCCATAGGCAGATATTCAATCTCGCCAAGGCGGAATTCCACGTTGTCCAGGCCGGTGCGCTGCCGGTAGTATTCAATGTTCTTGCGGGCCTTGGTAAGCATTTCCGGCGTCATGTCCACGCCGATAACCCGCCCGGAGGCTTTCACCTTTTCGCCTGCCTGGAACACGTCAAAGCCGCCGCCACTTCCGAGGTCAAGCACGGTCTGGCCTTCCCGCAGGGCTGCAATGGCTACGGGGTTGCCGCAGGAAAGCCCCAGATCCGCGCCTTCCGGCAGATTGGCGAGGCTTTCCGCATCATAACCTATAGCGGCCGCGAGGCGGGCAGGGTCGGCCTGACTGCTGCGCGGGCTCCCGCAACAGCAGGCGCGTTTCCCCGTGGCGATTTCCGCGTACCCGGCGCGAACGGTTTCCCGAACATCACATGGGCCTGATTCCTTTTCATTTTTCATATTTGCTCCAATTATTCAAATGAAGTAATAGTATTGACATATTGGCGTAAAAAAATAGGGCCGCAGGTCAGCTC
Organism: Desulfovibrio sp.; assembly: GCA_047602655.1. Classification (GTDB taxonomy): domain Bacteria; phylum Desulfobacterota; class Desulfovibrionia; order Desulfovibrionales; family Desulfovibrionaceae; genus Desulfovibrio. The sequence goes on from JASGGT010000003.1 coordinate 30,090, forward strand.
TTGCCAGCATTGGAAATCTGCGGCAGCACGCCACAAGGAACAGCCGAGGCATCCCGAAAACTTTGACAATGCTCAGGGTGAGCGGCACAGCACTCCGCCGTCAAGTAGGTAATCACATCAAGCATGAGAGGGATATTCGCCCGGTAGCGCGAAAACCGCCCTTCTTTTTCCAGGCTGACCAGCCCGGTATGGACAATGGCTTTGAGGTGAAATGACAGGTTCGTTGAGGGCAGATCAAGCTGCCTGGCGATTTCACCGGCCACAAGACCTTCCGGTGCGTGTTTCACCAGCAGGCGGAAAATATCCAGACGAACATCGGAGGACAATGCTTCAAAAAGTTTGGCTGCTTCTTGCGTTTTCATATATTAATAATTCAACACTAATTGATCTATGTCAAGAACAAAGCGGATGGATGTTGCCGTACCGCCGCTTCACCAACGGCTCGCATCCATATGTAATCCAAAATCGTCCAGTAATTGTTGTCAGTCAGCAATGCCCGGCACTCCCGGTATTCTCCCTGCCCGCGAGGGAGGCCAGTAAACATATTCCGCACGCCCGACAACACTGGTAAGAGGGGCAAAAAATACCATCTGACTCGCAGGGTTAATGCCCACCAGATAGATATTTCCTTCGCCCACCAAACATTCTCGATATCCCTGCCCTTCCCCGCCTGGATTTTGCTGCCCTGCTGGAACAGGCACGCGCACGCGTTCGCCAGCAATACCTGCAACGCGGCTTATTATGTGTGCCCCTCCCCCATTCCCTTCTGCAATGTGCCGGGTAGAAATAACGACAATATCGCCCTTTTCCGGCTTGGCCGTATGATAAGCCTGTTTGTCCACAAGCAGGCGGGAATCCGGCGAGATCAGGGGAAGCAGAGTGCGGGTGCCGTTCATGGAATATGCCTTAAGGGCGGGTTCCGGCGTGGGCAGTGCCATCAAGGCCAGCACAAGGACGCTGAAGGCAAGCCCCCTGACAACCATGCTCCGCTGGCGGACGCTTTGCGATCTGACCCGAGAACGTTGGCGTAAGACTGCATCGATTGCCGAACCAAGTCGAAGCAAGACTTCACAGGCAAGGGCCGCAAAATAAGCCGCATGCCTGCCATCCGCATCAAGACTGCTGCCCAAAGCAACCGGCGTGTGAACAGAAGCAAGCCACAGGGCAAAAAAGATCACGCCGGGAATGAAAAAGCCCGAGAGTATCTGCCCGCTACCAGGCAAAACCAGAGAAACGAGGGGCGTAAAAACAACAGCAAATTTCATGACAGCCTCAAATAAAAAGTAATTGCTCAAACTTATTGAAAATGACTTTATATTTCAATAAAAAAGACTGACGTGCTTATCTGCAAGGCTTTTGGCCTGTTCCTCTTTAAAGGGGGGCGTTACGGCAGATTCTCAGCCGCATTAAAAAAGCGGGGATTCCGGCATGACCGAAATCCCCGCTTGGGCGTTTATTTACTGACGGGAGTTTACAGCTTTTTGGCAAGCAGTTCGTTGACCAGGGCAGGATTGGCCTTGCCCTTGGTGGCGCGCATGATCTGCCCCACAAAGAAGCTGATAAGCTTGGTTTTTCCGCCGCGATAGGCCTCAACCTCGGCGGGATTGGCCGCAATGACTTCATCCACGGCGGCTTCGAGCGCCGAAGTGTCGGAAATCTGCACGAGGCCTTTTTCCTTCACATAGGCTTCGGGCATGACGCCCAATTCAAAGATGTCGCCAAAAATATCGTTGGCGATCTTGGCGCTGATGGTGCCGCCGTCAACCAGGCGCACCAGTTCGGCCAGGGCCTCGGGCTTCATGGCCCAGGCCGTAGGGTCAGCGGCGGAAAGCCCACGGGCGTTGCACTCGCGCAGCAGCGGGCCAAGCACAAAGTTGGCGACCTTCTTGGGGTCGGCCTTGGCGGCGGCAGCCTCAAAAAAGTCGGCCAGCCCTCTGCTCTGCACCAGCACTTCGGCTTCCGCCTCGGGCAGACCGGCCATGCCCACAAAGCGGGCAAGGCGCTGCTGGGGCAGCTCGGGCATTTCGGCGCGCCAGCGGGCCATTTCATCTTCCGTAATGTCCAGCGGCAGCAGATCGGGATCGGGGAAGTAGCGGTAATCGTGCGCTTCTTCCTTGCTGCGCATGGAGGCAGTGGTATTCTTGACGGCATCATACAGGCGGGTTTCCTGCACGACCTTGTCGCCGTCGTCCAGCACATCCTGCTGGCGGGCAATTTCGTACTCAATGGCGCGTTGCACATTGCGGAAGGAGTTGAGGTTCTTCAGCTCGGTGCGCGTGCCGAAGGGTTCGGTTCCCACCGGGCGCAACGAGACGTTGGCATCGCACCTGAAGCTGCCCTCTTCCATGTTGCCGTCGCACACGCCAAGATAGGTCACAATATTGTACAGGGCCTTGAGATAGGCCACAGCCTCGGCGGCGGAGCGCATATCCGGCTCGGAAACTATTTCAACCAGCGGCGTGCCCGCGCGGTTGAGGTCCACATAGCTCAGGTTTTCGCCCTGGGCGTGAATGTTTTTGCCAGCATCGTTTTCCATGTGGATGCGCGTAATGCCCACGTGCTTGCGCCGCCCGTCCACGTCCACTTCAAGATGCCCGTGTTCGCAGATGGGCAGCTCGAACTGCGAAATCTGATACCCGGAGGGCAGGTCAGGATAAAAATAGTTTTTGCGGGCAAAAATGGAACGTGTATTGATGGCGCAATTGGTGGCAAGGCCAACCAGAGCGGCAAAGTGAACAGCCTGACGATTGGGCACGGGCAAAGCGCCCGGCATGCCGGAGCACACTTCGCACACATTGGCGTTGGCAGGCTGCCCAAAGGTCGTGGGGCAGGAACAGAACAGTTTGGAGGCCGTGGCAAGTTGCACATGGACTTCAAGGCCAATCACGGCTTCATAGGCGGCCATAGATCAGATTACTCCCTCAGCGGGTTCACCCCGTAGTTGCGCGGCAAAAGCGCCGCTTTGCGCATAAGCGCCCGCTAAACCTGGCATCCGGCAGCTCGCGCCGCCTTTTTTGACGCAAAAGCATCAATGGGGGATGCTGGCGTCGAAATATTTGCCCACACCGTACTCTCCCCTGCGGAAAAACCGCTGCGGGTCGGGGCCGATGATCTGCATTTCCCGGTTTTTGGCCTGCACGTCCAGGGCGATACGCATTTCCTTGGTGCAGCCGGTGGAAAAGGTGGAATCCTTGCCCGACCACTGCGGCGGCACCTTGCGACCAAGCAAGGCAAAGCTTTCTTCGATGTCTTCAACGGTCTGAAACCGCCATACATCAATAAATCCGCTGCGCTGCACCTGCTCCCACATATACATGAGATCGTCGCCGTCCATGCCTTCAATAAAATGCTCGGCAGGATTAATTATCAGGATATTATCCATTTTTTTACGCAGATTGTCTACAAAAGCGCGCACGATCTCAATTGCGGTGCCTGTCTCGCCGGGGATGCTGCCGATCACGCAGCTGTAGAACATGACCGTGCGCCCCTGCATGCGTGCCTCGCGCATGCCTGCGATGATGCTTGCCGACTGGGCGGCAATGTCGCTCTCGCTGAATTTATGGGCGCTCTCTGCATGCTGGCGCAGCTTGATGTGAAAGCCCTGCCCGTCTTGCCAGTAGCAGACAACATCCCGCGTATACTGGTGGCTGCTGCCCATGAGCACCTCGGCCACGCGCCAGCCCTTGCCCAGAATAAGGTCGGCCTCCTTCCACGCGCGGGAGAACGTCACCGAAACCCTGTACAGGTTGAGCCGCTCCCTCGTGCCATCGCCAATAACCATAAGTCGGTATTCACGCAGGTGGCGCAATAGTTCGTTCTTGCTCATACGCGGCTCGTGCTGCACTGTGCCGCCGCCGATCATCTGCCGGATGGAGGGGTCAATCTCCATGTCTTCCAGCGTGGGCGAATAAAAGAAAAAACCTGATTTGACCGCAAAAATGACCTTATGCCCCATGCGAATGAGGCTGTTGGCAACAGCCAGATCAAACACAACGCCGCCGTCTGCGTCGCACAAAAAGAGCACTGTGCCGGATCTTACCGCGCTGGCCTCAAAATAGTGCCGCAAGTGGGCGCAGGTCTCACGCGCGGTGTCCATGGTCTGCCGCACGGTCTCGGCGTCTGGCGGCGTGTCCACCCATGGGCGGGACATGGCCGAAAGGCACAGCAGACGCGACAGCTCCACGTAGTTGAGCTTGCGCCTGACAGAAGCGATGGAATCGGCCGCCACGGCATCCGCAGGCACTGCGGCGAGATTTTCGCGCACCGGGGCTTCATCCAGCATTTCAAGCTGGCGTTTGGTTGAAATTTTGCGCAAGTGCCGCCAGGGATCGTCCAGCTGGTTGCCCTGCGCGAGCACAAGATCGGTCATGCGCTTGACCAGCCGCGAAGGTATCAGGGTATGCTGGGCAACATACTGCTTGAAACGGAACCGGCAGAACTGCAAAATACGCCTGCGTTTCTGGCCCTCGGGCGTAAAGGACCTCACAAGGCGCATGATGATGCGCCACGAGCGGTTATACTGGCGGCGAAGTTCTTCGGGAGCGGTCTGCTGGCACAGCAGTTTGAACGTATCGTCAGAACAGGGCAAATACACCTGATCGCGCGCAAGGCTGACCATAAAGGCCATCTGTTCCTGGCTGGCCACGATATCGGGGTTCATGCCGTAGGCTATGTTATTGTCCATCAGCATGCTGTAAAGCCATGCGTCAAAGCGGACATTCTCCCCAAAATGAAACTCCCGGACAGAATCCACAGAAATCGCGTTGCTCATGCGTTTTCCCCGCACCTGATGCATTCAGTGCCTTGCAGGGCAAAGCCGCGCGAACGCAAGCGCTCAAAAAATGTTGTCCCCTTGCCAAGAAAATGCACGGCATCGGGCAGACCGTTGACGGTCACGGTATCGCCCAGTTCCAGCTGTTGCCCTTCCTGACCATCGACAGTAAGATAACAGTCTGTGGAACCCTGCAAAATCTGGAATCGGCACTCGGTATCGCCGGGGAACACCATGGGCGAAATTGTATTGAGGAAAGGGCATATGGGGGTGATGGCCACGGCCTCCATAGAAGGATGCAACAGCGAGCCGCCAGCGGAAACGCTGTAGCCTGAGCTGCCCACGGGCGTGGCAATGATCATTCCATCGCCGCGCAATGAGCCAAGGCGCTCGCCGGCAATATAGACATCAAACAGTACAAGCCGCGACAAAGACCCCCGGCTCAGAACAACATCGTTGACCGCGCAGCCGCTGGCAATCTGCTCGCCCTTGCGGTCGAGCGTCCACTGCAAGGCCATACAGGAGCGCACGGGCTCCATGCCGGTGAGGGATTCTTCGAGTTTTTCGCGCCACTGCTCCGGCTGGGCATCGGTTAAAAAACCGATCCGGCCAAAATTGATGCCCAGCACAGGCACATTGCGGCCCACAAGGCGGCGGGCCACGCCGAGCATGGTGCCATCGCCGCCAAAAACAACCACGAAATCAAGGGGAGTTGCAGCGTAGGCAGGGGTGTCCGTGCCAGCGCAGGTCACACCCGTAACGTCATGCCCTTTTTGGCGCAGCCACTGGGCGGCTTCTTGGGCAAGAGCCGCAGCCCTCTCGTGCCGGGCCTTGTAAACCAGAAGTATGTGTCGGCTTGTTGCGTTTTGCATACCTGCGCAAGTTACGTTATCAAGTCTGTTATCGCAAGCCTGAGGGCGCTTGTCAGTTGCAGGGCTTTGCCTTAAGTAAAGGCTTCCACGTCACGTTTCGGCAATTGTGAGCGCCATGCACGATACAGCCCTTGATATTATTGAACAGCACGCCTGCGAAGGCGCACGTCTGCGCGAGGATTTTTTTCGCACGCAGGCGGATTCTCTTCGTCAGGCGGCATTGCGTGCAGCCGCGTGCCTTGCGGGCGGCGTCAAAATACTGCTCTGCGGCAATGGCGGCAGTGCTGCACTGGCCCAGCACATGGCAGCCGAATTTGTGAACAGGTTTTTTATGGACAGGCCCGCCCTGCCCGCTCTGGCCCTGTCTGCCGATGCGACTTCGCTTACGTCCATTGGCAGCGACCTTGATTTCAGCCAGATTTTTTCGCGCCAGATCGAAGCTCTGGGGCGGCCAGGCGACATGCTGGTGACAATTTTTTCCACCGGCAGCACCGCCAATATCATCGCCGCTCTTGAGGCGGCACGTCGCGGCGGGCTGTTTGCCGTGTGCCTGTGCGGGCACAGCAGCGACTTGGCCCTGTATAGCGACATGGTTCTTGAAGCGCCGCAGGCTGAACCCGCGCTTGTTCAGGAACTGCACCTTGCAGCCGGGCACATGTTTTGCCGGCTGACGGATTATTATCTTTTTGAAAATGCTGTCGCACTGACCCCCTATTTGCAAGGGCGACACACAACCGAGGTTTGACCATGCCCATCTACGAGTATTCTTGCCAGAAATGCGGTCGGGATTTTGAAGAACTGGTGTTTGACGAAACCCCGCCCACTTGCCCGTATTGCGGCTCCAACGATACCCAGAAGCTCATGTCCTGCTGCGCCCGGCGCAGAAACGGCGCAGAAGGCGGCGATTACGCTGCTTCAACCGGCGGTGGCGGCGGCTGCGCCGGATGTTCTGGCGGCAACTGCGCAAGCTGTGGACACTAGGCGGCAGGCATGCGTAAATCCTTAGTTATCGCCACTCGCGGCAGTCAGCTGGCCCTCTGGCAGGCGGAACACGTCAAAAGCCGTTTGCAGGCATTGGCCCCCGATCTGGCTGTCGACCTTGTCATCATCAAGACCAAGGGCGACATCATTCAGGATGTTCCCCTGGCCCAGGTGGGCGGCAAGGGCCTTTTTGTAAAAGAAATTGAAGAAGCCCTGCTTGATAACCGGGCTGACCTCGCCGTGCACAGCATCAAGGACGTGCCCATGGAGCTGCCCGACGGGCTCATTCTGGGCTGCATACCCAAGCGTGAAGCGCCCACAGACTGCATGCTTTCGTGCAAGTACGCCGACCTTGCGGCCCTGCCCCAGGGCGCATGCGTAGGCACCAGCAGCCTGCGGCGTCAGGCCCAGTTGCTGGCCCTGCGCCCGGATCTGCGCATTGAAAGCCTGCGCGGCAATGTGGACACGCGCCTGCGCAAACTGCGCGAAGGCGTGTATGATGCCATTATTCTCGCATCCGCAGGCATGAACCGACTCGGCCTGAGCGCGCCCTTCATGCACGCACTTGATCCGCAGACTTTTTTGCCCGCTGTGGGCCAGGGCGCCATCGGCATTGAATGCCGCGAAGACGATTATGATCTTTTTACCCTGCTCGCAGAGATTGAAGACACCCCCACCCGCGTATGCGTGGAAGCCGAACGGGGCTTTCTTGCCGGGCTTGAGGGCGGGTGTCAGGTGCCCATTGCCGGGCATGCCCGCCTTGAAAATGACGAAACCTTCGTGCTTGAAGGCCTGGTGGCAGAGGTTGACGGCAGCCAGATTCTGCGCGAGGCGCAGCGGGGCCATACCTCCAAGGCCCGCCAGGTGGGGCTTGAGCTTGCAGAAACACTTCTTGCCAGAGGCGGCCGCGCCATTCTGGAAAAACTTTACCAACAATAACGATTTCCTATGCCAACTATCGCTCCCCTGCCCGCGTCCCGCCTGCACGCCACGTTAGATCCCGCCCGCATCCCCTGGGAAACGAGCAAGGACATTCCGCTGCAGCGCAACGGACGCCAGAATCCATTCCAGCCCCGTGCCATGCAGGCGCTGGACCTTGCCCTGCAAATCAATAATCAGGGCTACAACGTCTACCTGTCTGGCGAAGCTGACCTTGGCCGCAGCCACATGCTGCTGAGCTACCTTGGCCCTCAGGCCAAAAAGGCCCAGACGCCTGACGATCTGGTATACGTGCATAATTTTGCCGATCCTGACCGGCCCTGCCTTTTTGCCCTGCCCACAGGCATGGGGAAAAAGTTAAAGCAGCACCTTAAGGAACTGATCGAGCATATCCGCGACGAGCTGCCGCGCCGTTTTGAGGCCAGCACCTACGTCAAGCGCCGCGCCAAGATTGTGGACAATTTCCAGAACGCCCGCATGGGCCTGCTGCGCAAGATGAATTCCGTTGCCGTAGACAAGGGCTTTAACCTTGATATGGACGAGAGCGGCGGCCTGACCCTGTACCCGCTGGTGGAAGGCAAGCGCCTGAGCGAGGAAGAGTTCGACAGGCTGGACACAACCCTGCGCCTCAGCCTCAAAAGCCGGGGCGACAACCTCGTGCAGGCCATGTCGGGCTACATGCGGCAGCTGAACAAGGCTGAAGAAAGCTTTCAGGACGACGAGCGCGGCCTGGAACGCGAAGCCATGACCCAGGTGCTGACCACCTTCTTCAACCCCATTGAACAGCGCATGCTCAAGGCCTGCCCGGTCAAGGGGCTGGATGCCTACTTTACTGCCCTGCGCGAAGACATCCTTAAAAATACCGATGCCTTTCTGCAAAGGGACGGCGGCCCCCTGGGCGACCCGCACGGCGCGCCGGTGGAGGCTGTGCTCTACCGCTACGAAGTCAATCTGCTGGTGGACAACAGCGGCCTTGATGGCGCACCCATCATTGTGGAAGACCACCCTACCGCCGTGAATCTGCTCGGCTGCGTGGAGCGCGAATCTGAAATGGGCGCGCTGGTCACGGATTTCACCCTTATCCGCGCGGGCAGCATCCACAAGGCCAACGGTGGTTTTCTGGTGCTGCACATTGAGGATCTTCTGCAACATCCCAATGCCTGGGAAGGTCTGCTGCGCGCCCTGCGCTCCAATGTGGTTCGCATTGAAGATTCCGGCGAAGCCCCGGATACGCCAATCCGCACCAAGGGCATCAATCCCGAGCCCCTGCCCCTGAACCTCAAGGTGGTGCTGATCGGCGATGAAGAACTGTACGAGGGGCTGCTCGTCAATGACGACAGGTTCTCAAAGCTCTTCCGCATCAAGGCCCACATGGCCGATACCACGGAGCGCAATGCCGCCAATGTGCGCGCCTATCTCGGGCACATTGCCACCATCATCAAGGAAACGGAGCTTCCCTGTTTTGACCGCACGGCTCTGGCGTGGCTCATCGACCTTGGCTCGCACATCTGCGAAGACCAGCGTCGCCTTTCGCTGCGCTTCCCCGAACTGCGCGAGCTGATGATCGAGGCTTCGGCCCTGGCCCGCATGCGCAAGCAGGATGTGGTCACCGCGCCCGTACTGGAAGAAGCCCACGCGGCACGCATCTACCGGGCCAACCTGGTGGAAGAAATTTATATGGAAGAATATGACCGCAACATGATCAAGGTGCAGACCTCGGGTCAGGCCATTGGTCAGGTTAACGGTCTTTCCGTCACATGGCACGGCGACTTTGAATTCGGTCTGCCCCACAGGATTTCATGTACCGTGGGCGTGGGGCATGAGGGCATCATCGACCTTGAACGCGAGGCCGAACTGGGTGGCCCCATCCACACCAAGGCCATGATGATCCTGAAGAGTTACCTCACGGATCTTTTTGCGCGCAAAAAGCCTCTGGTGCTCTCCGGTTCGCTCTATTTTGAGCAGAGCTACGCGGGCATTGAAGGCGACAGCGCCTCTGGCGCGGAACTTGCCGCCCTGCTCTCGGCCCTTGCCGATGTGCCGGTGCGTCTTGATCTGGCCTTTACCGGGGCCGTGAGCCAGACGGGGCAGATCATGGCCGTGGGCGGCGTTACCCGCAAGATCGAGGGCTTTTATAATGTTTGCGCCAGCCAGGGCCTCACGGGCACGCAAGGGGGTTATCATGCCCTTTGACAACGTGGATCACCTCATGCTCGCGCCCAATGTTATTGAAGCTGTAGAAAAAGGCCAGTTCTCCATTTATCCTGTGCGACGCATCGAGGAAGCCCTCGCCCTCTTGACTGGTCTTTCAATCGGTCGCAGACTGAAACAGGGTGGATTTACGAAAAACAGCCTCTACGACATGGTTGACCGCAGGCTGGAGCGTCTGGGCGATTACGCGCAGAATGCCTTTCGCCGTACCAGAAAGTCCAAAGAGGGATAACTCTGCGCTGTCCGTGGCAGCGGCATAAGCTATCCCTGGAGTATGTTCATATTGATATACTTGCCAAAAGGCAGCGCAAGCTTGCCGTGATGGCACAGTGTGGCGCGGTTTTTTTACACAAACCCATGTTGAGCAGGTAAACAGTTTGCTGTCTTTCTGCTCACGAGAACAAGCAATAACCTCACGCATACCTTGACTTTACGGGTTTTATGTGTAATGGGGTCAACGCAAGGAAAAACCTTATGCCTCACTCTAACCCAGCAAAAGCCGTGATGAACAAAAACAAGAAAGAAGCGTTGCTTCAGGCCGCCAAAGAACTTTTTGGCGAATGCGGGTATGTGGAAACCACATTCAAAAAAATATCCGACAAAGCAGGTGTTGCCCTTGGGTTGTTGACCCACCACTACGGCAACAAGGAAAAGCTGTTTCTTGCCTCAGGGCTTGATGTTCTGGAACGCTTTCTCGTAAGGCTGCGCGCAGCAACCGCCGAAGCCACCTGTGGTTACGATGGTGTCATGCGTTTTTGCAAGGCATACCTTGATTTTTCAATCGACAAGGATTCCAACTGGCTGGTACTTGTGCGTTGCTCGCCTTACAGCGACATGAAAACCAAGACCGACCGCGATATTATGGATTCCATGTTTTCGCAGGTACACAACGAGCTTGAGCGCGTTATCGCCAAGGGCGTGGAAGACGGCAGCATTGTGAAGGTCGACAGCAAAAGCACCGCCCAGGTGATCATTTCCCTCATGGTTGGTTCCAACCGTACACGAGTGCTGACTCCTTATGCGATGCCCACCCTGTACGAAGATGTTCTTGAGTTCATTTCCCGCTCCATAAAGGCATAGAGCCTGATTGCAATACATAGTTGAGCCGTCGGTCGTAAAGATCGGCGGCTTTTTTGCATCTTTTGTTGCCCGGCTGGTGTGCCCAGCAATTGGAAATGTATGCATTCTGCGCTCTGGACCGCATCGGCATGGCAATCTTCTGCATGCTTGATGCTCCAGCAGGGCAATAGGGCTTGCCGAGCCACAGCGCTTTGAAGTAAATTCAAAATGTTCAGGGTACATTATCGCGAGTGAACAGTCCTATCCGTTGCAGTATTCTGTACGGATTGCCGGGAGCTCTTGGCAGACATGCCGTGGCGCTCGTAGACTCAACCCTTATTGAGGAGACGGTTTTTATGCAAAGGCTTGCCAGCATACCCTTGTGCCTTTTTCTTGCTGCAGGATTGTTGATCTCGGGCTGCACCAGTAAATATGGCGACCAGAAAACCAAGGTCAATTACTATCCTCAGTGCTATCAGCCCGTTAACCAGTTGCGGCAGGACGAAAACAGCACGGGTAAAAGCACTGCCGCAGGCGCGGTTGGTGGCGCTCTGCTTGGCGCGCTTATTGGCGGTCTTGCCACGGGCAAGGCCAGCGGCGCTGTGGCGGGCGCGGTTGCTGGCGGCGCTGCGGGCGCTGTGGCGGGCAACATTTACGGCAAGTCCAAAGCTCAGGATCGCGATGCCGCGTACCTGCACCAGTACAGCCAGCAGCTTGGCAGCGAGGCTGCCAGCATGAACCGTTCCACCGCAGCCGCCAAGGTTGCGGCCAAGTGCTACGATGAACAGTTCAAGCTTGCCGCCGGGCAGTTCAAGGCCGGGCAGATCACCCGCATGGAATTTCAGGACAGATATAACGAAATCCGCAGCGGCCTTGAAGAAACCTCGTTTATCCTGAATGATACCGCCACCACGATGGCCAAGAAGGACAGCGAATACCAGCAGGCCCTGGCCGAACCTTATACTTCGGCGCAGCCCGCGACTTCTGCGGCTTCGTCTTCCAGTTCTGGCGCTACCAAGTTCAAAAAGGGCGCAGCCGCACAGCCCAAGAGCACTCCTGCGGCCAGCGCCTCGCGTACGCCGGAGCAGAACAACGTTGCCGCGCAGGCCGCCGAGTGGAAATCCTCCCGCGAGGATCTTGAAACCACGCGCCGCGATGTGAACGCGCGCATGTCCAGCTACGAAGAAACCGTCAATAACCTGCTGGGATAACTCTGCTGCCGCGCAGCCGCTACTTCTGTGGCGGTTGCGCGGCTTTTTACTGCGCCGCTATACCGCGCGGAGCCATAGATGAACGAAAGCCAACACCCCGTACCGCCTGAAACACCGCCAAGCGTCGCTCCTGCCGAAGGTGCCGCGCCCGCTGGCGCGGTTGCCCTGCCCTGGTATCGCCGCCCTCTTTTCTGGGGCATGCTGTTGTTTCTGGGGCTTTTGCTCCTGGCCGCATGGCTGTTCTGGAAAGAATGGCAGCAGGCCGAGGCTTCCAAGGCTGCTGTTGCCGCTCAGACGGAGCAGTGGCGCGAGCACAATGCGGCGCTTGAAACGTTCATGCAGCAATTGCGCGCGCTGCTTGCCAAGGATCCTTGCGAAGTAAAGCAGGGGCTTGGGCTTATCACCCCGCCTGCGGGCGTCATGTGGCCTCCTTTGGGTTCAGGCTCTGGCGCTGCCAATCCAGACTCTGCCCGCGCGGATGCAGCTGCCCTGCCGCCCACGGTGGACGCCAAAACCCAGGTGCCGCCCACGCCCATGCAGCAGCAGACGCCCAAAAATGTTTCCGAGCTGATGGAACAGGGCACAGTGCTTGTGCTTGCCATGCGGGAAGAAGGCCTTTCAATGGGTTCCGGCTTTTTTGTGGCCCCGGGCTACGTGGTTACCAATGCCCATGTGGTGGGGAACGCCGCGCAGGCCGTTGTTGTGAACAAAGCCCTGGGCAGACCCTTTGAGGCAACGGTGCGTCAGGTAACCCACGATAACGGGCAGGATTTCGCCGTGCTTGGCGTTAACGGCGCATCTGGCGTTGTGCCGCTCAAATTCGCACCGGGCGTGAGCCGCACCGAACGCGTGAGCGCCTGGGGCTTCCCCGGCGCTGTCACCACTGACGATCCCAAATTTGCGGCCCTGCTCAAGGGCGATGAAGCCGCCGCACCCGAAGTGGTGTACACCGAGGGCGTTGTGAGCGTTATTCTTGAGCGCAAGCCGCCGCTTATTGTGCACACGGCCACAGTTTCGCAGGGCAACAGCGGCGGGCCTCTTGTCAACGACAAGGGCGACGTGGTGGGCATCAACACCTTTATCAAACTGGACGATGCCTCCTACAGGCAGTCCAGCCTGGCCATTGTCAGCACGAGCCTGGCAGCGTTTTTGCGTTCGGCTGGCGTTCCCGTCACTATGGCACAGAGCAGTGAATCCGCCGGAGGCAAGCCATGAGTACCCGCATTGCGGTCAGTTTGCGCGGCCAGATGCGCGCGCTTGCCAGCCAGGGCATCTTTGCCACCGACTGCTATGAACAGCTGAAATCCATCCTGCTGCAAAAGCTCGGGCCGGATCATGCCGCCCTGCTTGCCGAACCGCAGCACAATGCCGAGGGCAACAGCGTTGACTGGTATGCCGAAGGCAACGGCCCGGCGGTCCCGCTTGCGGAACTTTCGGAGCAGGATGCGCAGGCCCTGCGCGCCCGTGCGGGCACGTTAGCCTCGGATATTGCAGGATTGTCCAGCGACCTCACAGCAGACGCGCAGGCTCGTCAGGCCCTTTCGGGCCAGTTGCTGCGGCTTGCCCTGCAACACCCGGCGGACGAAGACATCTGGTCTGTGGATGGCCGCCCTGTGCTCATTAACTGGGGTTTTGCCCCCGGCAGCGTTGGCGCGCAACCGCAGGACCTCACCCGGCTTGGCGGTGTGCTGCCGCCTCCCCCGCCGCCTGCGCCCGTAGCCGCTGTCCCTGTGGCGGTGCCGCCGCGCAGCGGGTGTCTGCCGTGGCTGCTGCCGCTCCTGCTCTTGCTGCTTCTGCTCTGGCTTTTGGGCGCGGCGCTGGGGCTTTTGCCTTCTCCCCTGCCGTCGGGCTGCATGCCTGTTGACCGCAACGCTCTGGAGGCTGAAAAGCAGAAAGCCGCCGCCAACGAAGATCAGCTGGCCCTCCTGTGGCGTCAGTTGCAGGAACGTGCGGCCCTGTGCAAGCCTGTTGCACCTCCGGTAACGCCAACGCCTCCCAAGGTTGAGGAAAAGAAGGAAGAACCCAAGCCCGACCCGGAAGTGGTGGAACCCTTCCTTGGCGAAACGCCTGTGGAGCCGCCCAAGGTGGCGGAAGCTCCCAAGCCCAAGCCGAAGCCTGAACCAAAACAGGAGCCAAAGCCCCTGCCCAAGGAAGAACCCAAGCAGCAGGAGCCGCCCAAGCCCGCGCCCAAGAAGAATGACAACCTTGCCATTCCTGAAGACGCGGCCAAAAAGAACGACCTGAGCTTCCTTGAGGGCTGCTGGACAAGCGAAACCGGCCTGTATTCGCACCCCTCCAACGAGCCGATCATTGCAGAATACTGCTTTGACAAGAGCGGCAAGGGCCGCCGCCTCGTGCGTGAGCGCAACGGTCAGGTGTGCAGCGGCTCGGCCTCGGCGCGCTTTCAGGGCAACCAGTTGCAGTTTGATTCCAGTCAGGCCCGTTGCCCGCGTGGCGGCACCTATGTTCCGCAAAAGGTTGAATGTACCGGACAGGAAAACACCACCCAGTGCAAGGGCAGAGAGCTTGGCGGGGCCAATCTCAAGTGGGATGCCCGTTTCAAAAGGAAATAATGATGGATGTCATACCCCGTTACCTTTCGCCGGTCAGCATTATTCCCGGCGGCTGTCCGCAGTTTCTTGATTTCTCCATGCCCGAAGATGCCGTCAAAAGACTGCGGCGGTATTTTCGCGAAGAAAAAAAGAAAGAATCCGACGAGCAGACGCGCTACACCCACTATCTGCGCTGCCTGACAGAAACGGAAAACGGCTTTATCGACCAGTTGAGCGGCCTGCCCTGCGATGAGGACTACAGCATTGAGGCCCGCCGCGCACTGGATGCCTGGGAAGGCCACTGGCTGCCCATCCCCTTTTTGCGTACGCTCGACCAGCCCTGGCCCGACGGCGGCAAGCGTTTTGAATGCGGCCCCTCCAACTGGGCGCGGGCGCGGGTCATGCGGTCAGAGAGGCACCCCGGCCAGCTCCGCGTTGTGCTCATGTTTGACACCAATGTGGAAGACCGCCCCGCACAGGGCGAGCAGTACCATGCGCTTTCCCCGCAGGATGTGACGGCCCACGGGCACTTTATGCTGGCCCACCTTGTGCGTGACAATTCGTGGTTTCTCAACGCGGCCTGGGTGGATGAATGGCTCCGTGGCCTCTATGACGCGTGGAAGCAGTCGCAGCACCGTGGGCGCGGCGCTTGGTATGATGGCTACCCCTACGTGCTGGAGCATCTGGCCTCCTACCTCACATGGCTTGACGTGGTGCGCCTTGCGCTCAACGATCTGGCGGCTCAGGTCATCAATCCTGACCGCGACACCCCTGTGGATGTGGATCTGGTGCTTGATATCGGCAATTCGCGCACCACGGGCATCCTGGTGGAAACCCTGCCCCAGCGTATCACCAACCTCAACGACAGTTATCTGCTTGAACTGCGCGATCTGAGCCAGCCGGAGCACATCTATTCCGACCCTTTTGAAACGCGAGTGGAATTTGTGGACGCGGCCTTTGGCAACGATGCCCTTTCGCGCCGCTCGGGCCGCCAGACTCCGGCCTTTGCCTGGCCTTCTGCCGTGCGCATTGGGCCGGAAGCCGCCCGCCTTGCCACGCAGGCCGTATGCGCAGAGGGCACGACAGGCATGTCCAGCCCCAAGCGCTATCTGTGGGATGAGCGCCCCTGGCAGCAGAGCTGGCGCTACAACACTGGCGGCAAGTCAGAACCCATGGTAAGCCGTGGTTTGTTTCCGCGTCAGTTGAACCCGCAGGGCACGCCGCTTTCGTGCTTTGACGACCCCATGTTCAAAAAGAGTCCCGCGCTGCAAAAGCAGCAACCGGAGCCGATTTTTGAATCACTGTTCACGCGTTCGTCGCTCATGCTCTTCATGCTGGGCGAAATCCTGACTCAGGCCCTTGTGACCATCAATTCGCCTGCCACACGCGCCCGCCGTGAGCTGCCCAACCTGCCCCGCAGGCTCAGAAGGCTCATTTTTACGGTGCCTACGGCCATGCCAGTTGCGGAAAAACGTATTTTCCGCCGCTGGGTCACGTGGGCTGTGCGCGTAGTGTGGGATGCCCTTGGCTGGAACCAGTGGTATGCGCCCCGGATACAGACCCGCACCATCACGGGCGATTACCGCCAAAGCCCGCAAGTGCGCTGCGACTGGGACGAAGCCAGTTGCTCGCAGCTTGTGCTGCTCTACAACGAGCTTGCGGTCAAGCAGCACGGCGACGCGCACCACCTGTTCCGCCTCATGGGCAAACCGCGCGAGGCCTGCGGCAACCATCCTTGCATCCGTATGGCTTCCATTGATATTGGCGGCGGCACAACCGACCTTTCCATCACCACCTTTGAGCTTGCCAGCGGCGAGGGTGACACCGCGCGCATCAAGCCGCATACGGAATTCAGGGACGGCTTTAATATCGCGGGCGATGAAGTGCTGCGCGAGGTGGTGGCCAACCATGTGATCCCGGCCATTGGTCAGGCGCTGGCGCGCGAAGGGCTTGCAGAGCCGAGGTCGCTTCTGGGGCAGCTTTTTGGGCGCGATTCCATCGGTATGTCGCAGGAAGACCGCAATACCCGTGTGCGGCTGGTGCGGCAGATTGCCGTGCCCGTTGCTCTGGGGCTGCTGGCAACCTGCGAAAATCCCGATCTGCGCGGCAGCGTCTTTAACTGCACGCTGGGCGACTTTTTTGAGCCTGACCCGGTGGGCAGTGGCGAAACAGCTGATACTGCGGCAGATACGGCGGTGGACGCCGCACCATCTGCGGCAAAGCCCGCAGCGGATTCGCCCCGCTTCAGCCCGGCAGCACTCGCGCCACGGCCTCAGCCTGCAACCCTGCGGGATGTAAAGGCAATGGTGCGACGCTCCGCATCCTTCATCCAGAACTTTAACATTCTTGATGTGCCCATCAGCGTCAATCAGGCCGCAGTGGAAGAAACCATCCGCAGCACGCTTGGCTCAACGCTTTCCGCCCTGTGCGAAGTGGTGCACATGTACGATTGCGATGTGCTGCTGCTCACCGGGCGGCCCAGTTCGTGGAACGGCGTTATCGCCACGGTGCTTGCCAAGCTGCCCGTGCCGCCAGACAGGATCATTCCCATGCGGCGCTATCACGCAGGCTCGTGGTATCCCTTTGCCGATGCGCAGGGCCGCATCACCGACCCCAAAACCACGGTTGTGGTGGGGGCCATCCTCTGTGCGCTGGCCGATGGGCATCTGGAAGGATTCTCCTTTGATTCCGGCGCGCTCAAGCTTACGTCCACCGCGCGTTATATCGGCGAAATGGATATCAACAGCCAGCTCAAGCGGCCCAAGGTATGGTTTACCGTGGATGTGGACAGCAAGGACGGCACGGACAAAACCCGGGCCGTGGCCTTCAGCGGGCCGCTTTCCATCGGCTACAGGCAGCTGGATGCCGAGCGCTGGCCCACCACCCGCTACCATCTGCTGACCTTTGCCACGGAGGAAGCCCGCTCCCGCGCTTCGGGCCGTCTGCCCTATCGGGTTGAGGTCAGCCTGAGCGTTGCCGATGCCCTGGATGAGGAAGATATCCGCAGCGAGACAGACAAGGATCGCCGCAGCGAAGGCGAGTTCCGCATTGATTCCATCGTGGATTGCCAGGAGCGCAGCGTTGACCGCCGCGATCTTGAAATCCGCCTGCAAACCCTGAAACTGGACGAAGGCTACTGGCTGGATACGGGCATTGTCACCGACGCCGGATAATTGAGGATGGTTATGCAGCAGCAGGATATGGATTTAGCGCGGCACTGCCGCGAACTGGCGGAAACTTCGCGTTCCGCAGGGGCATGGCTTCAGGACAATGCCGAGCTTGTGGGCAACGAGCGCGCGGCCCTGCAAAAGGATCTGCGCCATGCGGCCCGCTTTTTCGGCAAATGCGAGCAGGCGGCCCGCCGCAAGATGTGCGTGGGCGTGTTTGGCCCCAGCCAGTCGGGCAAGTCCTACCTTATCTCGGCCCTTGCCAGCGATGCGGATAAGGTGCTTCTGGCCGATTTTTGCGGTCAGACCTTCAATTTTATCAAGGATATCAACCCAGAGGGCGGCAAGGAATCCACGGGGCTGGTCACGCGCTTTACCACCACGCCGCCCGAGGGCGTTACCGAGGCCTACCCCATCCGCCTGCGTCTGCTTTCAGAAACTGATGTGGCCCGCGTGCTTGCCAATACCTACTATGCGGACTGCGACCACAAGGACGCCCCCAATGCCGAGGCCCTCGCCAGGGAGCTGGAGAGCCTGCAGGGCCGCGCCCAGTCTGCGCCCGTACCTGGCGGCATGAGCGTGGACGATGTGGAAGAACTGCGCGATTATGTGAACAAAAATTTCATTTCGCGCCCCAGAGTGCAGATGCTCCAGAACGGCTACTGGGTGCGGGCCATGGAACTGGCCCCCAAACTGGAGCTGGAAGACCGCGCCCGCCTTGTGGGCCTGATCTGGGACAGCGTGCCGGAATTTCAGGCGGTGTATGTGCAGCTTGGCGCCGCCCTGCGCCAGCTTGGCAACGCTGCCGAGGCATGCTGCGCCATTGACGCGCTCATACCCCGCAGCAACAGCATTATTGACGTGGCGCGGTTGCAGGGCCTCAACGAACCGCCCACAGACATGCTGACCCTTGTGGGCGCGGAGGGCCGCAAGGCTGACCTGCCGCGCGCGCTGGTGACGGCCCTCACGGCCGAAATCACCATCTACATGCGTGAGAAGCCCGATGATTTCTTTGACCACACCGACCTGCTGGACTTTCCCGGCTACCGCGCGCGCTATAAATTCAGCGATCTGCGCGCCGCGCTGGACAGCCGCAAGGACATGCTCAAGGAACTCTTTTTGCGCGGCAAGGTGGCCTATCTTTTTGAGCGCTACCGCGAAGAAAAAGAACTCACCAGCATGCTGCTCTGCATAGGACCCAGCACGCAGGAGGTGCAGGATCTGCCGCAGGCCGTGTATGAATGGATATGCTCCACCCACGGCGAAACGCCGGAAATGCGCGCCAGCAAAGCGCCAGCGCTCTTTTTTGTGCTCACCAAGATGGACATGGAGTTTGAAAAAAAGGCTGGATCGCCCTCAGTGGAAACCCGCTGGACAACCCGGCTGGAATCCTCGCTGGTGAACTTTTTCGGTCAGGTGCACGACTGGCCGCAAAACTGGGACGGCAAGCACCCCTTCAACAATGTCTTTTTGCTGCGCAATCCCAACTTTCTGTGCGAGGCTATTTTTGATTACGCCGACAGGAGCGAAATCGGCATCCGGCAGGAACAGCAGGCCTTTGTGGAAGAAGTGCGTCAGTCTTTCATGCATTCTCCCCTGGTGCAGAAGCATGTGGCTGATCCGGAACGGGCATGGCAGGCAGCCATGACGCTCAACGACGGGGGCGTTGGCCTGCTGCGCCAGAGCCTGCGGCCCCTGTGCAACCCCGAACTCAAGCGGCAGCAGATCAGCGGCAGCCTTGCCGAGAAATGCGACCGCCTGCGCACCGGGCTTGCCCCCTTCTACCGCACGGACGACAGGGAAGAACTGCGCAGGCAGAAGGAGCAGCTCTCGCGCCTGCTGGTTTCGCAGATGGCCAAGGTTGCGGAAAAGCAGCTCTTCGGCGAATTTTTGCGCCGCCTTCAGGTGCGCGACTTTGACCTCTACGAAATCTGTCTCAACGCCCGCCAAAGCCCGGATGAAGGGCAGAACGCAGCGCCTGCGCAGGTTGTGGGCGCGCGCGTTTCCGCCAACGACATTCTGGGCGACATCTTTGGCGACGACGCTCCCGTGGCCGCGCCAGCGGCAGACGCCGCCGATGCGGAAGCAAAGGACAGCGCCCAGGTCTTTGCCGGAATGGTCATGGATCACTGGACAGGGCGGCTGCGCGACCTTTGCAACGATGTGGAAGTCAGGGGCCAGCTTGGCCTGCCCGCCAAGGAACTTGACCAGTTCTGCCATGAGCTTGTGCAGGCCGCAGCGCGCTGCAAGCTGCGCGAAAATCTGGAGGCGGAGCTGCGCCGCTCATCGGCATTCAGCAACATGGCCCGCGAGCGCCTCATGTGGAAGCAGGTGAGCCTTGCTGCGGACGCCATCAATGCCTTTGTGGACTGGTGGGGTTTTGACCCCCGCTTTAAGGATCAGACGCGGCGCACCGTTATTTTTGGCGGCAAAAGCGTGGCACTGTTTAATCCGCCGCAGGAAATCAGGGGCGAACCCCGCATCGGCGAGGAAGAATCGCCCTATGACCGCCTGTGGTATACCGACTGGCTGCGCGCCATGGCCTACAGCGTCATGGCCAATGTGGATTTTGACGGCCAGCAGAGCGTCAACCCTGAACAGAACAACCGCCTGCGCGAACTTTTGCAGGCCTTCAAAGGATAACCCATGCGCGCCAGCATTTCAGCCGATACCGGGCGCGGCCCCGGCAACGGAATCATCGAGATTTTTGACGCAGGCGATGTGAGCGAACCCGGTTTTACCCTGCTGCGGGCCTCTGACGGCAAATGCCTTGGCCCCCGTGGCTGGCAGGAGAGCGAAACCCTGCTCACCCCAGATGCCTGGGATAATGACGGCGGCAGCCTGCGGCTGGCCGTTGGCCCTGCGGTGGTGGACGAGGTGGACAACCTCGATGCCTACCGTATCAGCCTGCGCGGCGTGGGCAGTTGCGCTCTTGCCGTAAAATCACTTGCATATTCCAACATCGCGGGCGGGCATGGCATGGGCGCTGGCGCTCCGCTGACTCCCCCGCCTGTCGCACCGCCCGCTCCCGAGCCGGAGCCGGAACCTGTACTGGAATCGCCGGAGCCGCCTCTTGCTTTTGAGGAGCCGCAAGCACCCCAGCAGCAGGAAGCCCCGCTTGAAATGGCAAGCAAGGAAGAAGGCAAATCCGGCGGCAAGGCCGGGCTTGTGCTCCTGCTCGTGCTTGCAGCCATTGCCGCTGGTGTGGCCGCGTGGTGGTTCCTGCTGCGCGAGCCGGAAAAAGCCCCCCTGCCCACACCCCCTGAGCAGACGCAGAATGCGGACAAGCCCCAAAGCCCGGATCAGGCCCAGCCCAAGCCCGCAGACGCCGGGCAGCAAGGTGCGGATGCCGCCAGGCAGCCGCTTTCTCCCCTGGCCTCGGCGCGTGAGCAGTTGCGCGGGCAGGCACTGCCCGACGTGAGCCTTGCCATGGCAAAGCCCTTGCGTAAGGCCGACGCCAAGCCGGAGGAAAGCGACGCCGCATTCTTGCTGCTGGAAGACGCTGCGCAGAAAGGCGACGCCGAAGCCATGTTCCTTGTGGGCCAGTTTTACGACCCGGCCAGCACCCTGCCGCGCGGCAGCATCCCCGCCGACCTCACGCAGGCCAAGCGCTGGTACGATCAGGCCCTGCAAAATGGCCAGACCCAGGCCAGGGCGGCACTGGACGCGCTGAAAGAGCACGCCCGCGCCCTTGAGGCCAAGGGCGACGCCGAAGCGCGCTCCCTGCTGCAAAACTGGCAATAAATGCGGCCCCTGAGCAGCTTGATCTACTAGAGCATTTCACTTTGAAATGCTCGCTTACGGCAGGCAAAGCCTGCCTGCTCGCATTTCGTGGCAAGGATTTTCCTGAAAATACTTGCAACGCAGTTAACTCATTTCATTCGTTTACTGCTTTAGAGCTGCATTCCGCGAGGAGTTCACTATGCACTGCATGCCCCTGTTTCGCCGTTGCTGCCTTGTAGCCCTGCTGGTGCTGGGCCTTGGCGTCTGCCTTGCTGGCTCTTTTTCCACCGCTTCTGCCGCGCCCCTGTTGCAGCAGGGCAAAAAAACGCTGTTCCAGCGGGTGGTCAGCCATCCCGGTGCGGCCCTGCTGGCCGAGCCAAAGGCCGATGGCGCAGTGGTGCGCAAAAGTGTGGTGCCCTTTACGGTTATGTACGTCTATGACCGCAAGGACGCGTTCATTCAGGTTGGCGCTTCCACCGCGCAGCCCGAGGGCTGGATGGAAGCCGCCAAGGCTACGGACTGGAACCAGTCGCTCACCCTGCTGTTCACGCCCCGTACCGGGCGCGATCCTGTGCTGTTTTTCAAGACGGAAACGGGTCTGAACGAACTGTGTTCCGCGCCAGACATGGAAAAAAGGCTCGATGCCCTTGAAGCTCAGGCCGCAAGCCTGCGCCAGAACAACCAGCCCGCGCCGGAAACCATGCCCATCCTTGCCAGCGAACCGGCGGACGCGCAGGGCGCAGTGTCTGAAAAGCGCTTTTATCTCATGCCCATACTGGACATGAAAGACCCCTTTGACGGCGTCAAGTTTCTGCGTGTGGCCTCCATCGACCCCGGCAACGGCAAGAACAAGGACGGCAAGAACGGCCCGCCCAAAACCGGCATTGCCCTTGTCATCGACACCACCATTTCCATGAAGCCCTATATCGACCAGAGCCTGAACGTGGTTCGGCAGATATACGACAAGATTGAAAAAGACCACATGACAGACAACGTGGGCTTTGCCGTTGTGGCCTTTCGCAGCAGCACCAAGGCAACGCCCGGTCTGGAATACACCACTGAGGTTGTGAGCGATTTTGCCACGGCAAAAGACCGTAAAAGCCTTGAGGAAAAGCTTTCAAAAGTGCAGGAAGCCAAGGTTTCCAGCCACGACTTCAACGAGGATTCGCTGGCTGGCGTGTACAAGGCCGTGGAAGGCCTGAACTGGGGCGATTATTCCTCGCGCCTTATCCTGCTGATCACCGATGCTGGCCCGCTCAAGAGCGGCGACAAGTACGCCTCTGTGGCCATGGGCCCGAGCGAAGTCAACGACTTTGCCCGCCAGAAGGGCATCTGGATTACCGCCCTGCATCTCAAAAGCCCCGGCGGCAACGCCAACCACGCCTATGCGGAGCAGAGCTACCGCGCGCTGAGCAAGCTTTCGGGCAACCGCTCCAACTATCTGGTTGTGTCTGCGCCCACGCCCGCCAAGGGTGCGGAGCAGTTTGCCGCCATCACCAAGACTCTGGCAACGGGCATGCTCGATATGGTCAAGAACACCGCCGAAGGCAAGATCATGACCAAGCCCAAGGACGAGAAGCCGCAGACTGCCTCGGCGGAGGATCAGGCCGCCAATCTGGCAGCGACCCTCGGCTATGCCATGCAGCTTGAATACCTTGGCAAGGCGCGTGAAAACGCCGCGCCTTCCGTGGTAAATTCATGGATTGCAGACATGGATTTGAACCAGCTTGCCAAGAGCAGACAGACGCCCTGCGTTGACGTGGCCGTGCTGCTGACCAAGAACCAGCTCAACGATCTGAGCGCCCAGCTCAAGGCCATCATCGACAATGCCGAGCGCACAAAAAAGACTGACGCGCGCGACTTTTTCCAGGGTGTGCTTTCCGCCTCCACCCGCATGGCCCGCGATCCCAACATGCCCACGCAGGGCAAGAATCTGGCCGAACTTGGCGTGCTTTCCGAATTTCTGGACGGTCTGCCCTACAAGAGCGACGTCATGCTGCTGCGCGAGGAAGACTGGTACCGCATGAGCGTGGGTGAGCAGACGGCCTTTATCAACCGCCTCAAATCCCGGCTTGCCCGCTATGAGGAATATGACCGCGACCGCGCCAACTGGGAAAGCTTCGGCCAGGCCAACCCCGGCGACTGGGTTTACCGTGTGCCGCTGAGCATGCTGCCCTAACAGGCTGTTCACGATGGCTCTTTTGTCCCCTGCCTGCGGGAGGTCGCCTTTTTATTCAGGTCGGGTAGCAACAGCGTACACGCCCTTGATAAAAGACTCCCTTCCCTGGCAGGGAACTGGATTTTTCATGGTCTTGCCCCAAACGGGCACGCAACGGCTCAGGAAGCGGGCAACGGCAAAATCCTGCGGCCCGTTGCAATGCTGGGAGTTTTAATGTCCGACATGGTTTTCAGCCTGCGCAACATTGGCAAAACCCGGCCCGGTGACGAGGGCTTTCGCCTGTGCATAGAGCAGCTTGACGTGCCGCGTGGCAGCCTGCTGGCTCTGGTTGGCCCCAGCGGTTGCGGCAAAAGCACTGCGCTGGATATGCTGGCATGCGCCCTCAGCCCGGATATGACGCCCGAGGGTTTTGCCCTGCCGCACAAGCCCACCGAGGCGAAGCAAGGCGATCTGCCCCATCCCGACAGTGCCGCCGCCAGTTTTGAGTTCAGCCCGCAGGCCGGGATCTCCACTGATGTTCTGGCCGCGTGGCGAAGTGGCGGCACCGATGCTCTGGCCCTGCTGCGCCTGCACCATCTTGGCTATGTGCTGCAAACAGGCGGCCTGCTGCCCTTTTTGAGCGCGCGGGAAAATATCGTGCTTCGCAGCAAGAGCCTCGGCACACTTGCCAAACGTCAGGAGGCCATCACAACCGTGGTTGATCGGCTTGGCATCGGGCACTTGCTGGGGCATTACCCGGCAACGCTCTCCGTTGGCGAACGCCAGCGGGTCGCCATAGCCTCGGCGCTGGGGCACGGGCCATCGGTCGTGCTGGCGGACGAACCCACAGCCGCGCTTGATCCCGGCCATGCGGCCAACGTGCTGCGGCTTTTTGCGGAGTTGGCGCGCCAGTTGAGCATCACGGTGGTCATGGTCACGCACAACCTTGAGCAGGCGCGTCAGGCCGGATTTGTGCTCGCGCCGGTACGGGTGGAGCAGGACAAGGGCGGCAGCGCGTCCATCCTTCACTGGACAGGGAGGGCGGCCTGATCATGGCGGCGAATACCTGGACAACCATGCTGCGGCTGGCCTGCAAGGACTACTGGCACGAATTTCTGCTCTCTGCCTGCGCCGTGCTTGGGCTGGCAGCTGTGCTCACTCCCCTGCTGGTGCTCTACGGTGTAAAATTCGGCGTGGTGCAAACCCTCACAGAGCGCCTGCGCAACGACCCCCGCAATCTTGAAATTTCACCCGTCATAAGCGGCAGGTATACACGCCGGACTACCTCGCCAGACTGGCCGCCCATCCGGATGTGGCCTTTGTGCTGCCGCGCACGCGCTCCATTGCCGCCACCATGGATCTGAGCGCGGGCAATGGCGATGCGCGCTCTGTACTGGTGGCCTCGCTTGAGCCAACAGCCGAGGGCGACCCCCTGTTGCTGCGCTTTGGCGCTGCGGTGCCAAACATGCCGCAATCGCCAGATACAGAAGCCATTGGCGTAACCCTGTCTTCCTCCGCAGCGGAAAAGCTGCACCTCAAGCAGGGCGACACCCTTAATGGAAAGGTTGAACGGCGATTTCAGGGCAAGGTGCAGACTGCCCGCGTTGCCCTGCGCGTGGCGGCAGTACTGCCTCTGGCGGCCCAACAGAAGGATGTGGCCTACGTGCCCCTGCCCCTCATGGAAGCCACGGAAGACTACCGCGATGGCCGCGCAGTGCCCGAACTGGGCGCGCAAAACGGCTGGACAGGCGAACCCCGCCCTCAGGGCGAGCGCGTCTACCCCGGATTCCGCCTGTACGCCCGCAGCCTTGACCATGTGATGCAACTGCGGGAGGCCTTTGCCGCCCAAAAGCTTGATGTGTACACCCATGCGGAAGAAATCGAGCAGGTCACGGCGCTTGCCCGCGCTCTCAACCTGATATTTGCCCTCATCTGCGCGGCAACGGCCATTGGCTTTCTGGCGTCCACCGCCAGCAGCGTGCTGGCTGGCATCAAACGCAAGGAGCGCATCCTCGGCCTGCTGCGGCTCCACGGCTTCACTACGTGCAAGCTGATGCTCTTCCCGCTGGCGCAGTCCCTGCTGACAGCCCTTGCGGGCACGGCCCTGGCCTCCGGCGTGTACGGGGTGGCGGCCTTTGCCATCAACAAACTTTTCAGCGCCAGCGTTACCGGCATGGAGCAGGTATGTCTCCTGCTGCCGGAGCATTTTGCGCTGGCCTTTGCCGCGGTTTCCGGGCTTGCCCTGCTGGCCGCCCTTGCCCCTGCGTTGCGGGCTGCCCGCGTTGAACCCTCGGAGGTTATCCGTGAAATCTGATCTGCGCATCCGCAATCTCGTGCCCCTGCAATTGGGCTTTGCCGCCGCCGTGTGCTGCGCCCTGCTTCTTGCACCCTGCGCCTCGCAATCCGCTTTGGCGGCTCTGGCCCGCAAGGCCGATGTGAGCACGGCTGACGCCTATAATCCCAAACCTGCGGATAACGACATCATCCTGCCCATGCCCTGCGGCCTGAGCATGGTTTTCAAGCTGGTTGCAGTGCCCGCCAAGGGCCTGCTGTGGGACATGCCCATGCGCCCCGGTGTGGACGACAGCGCCCACCAGGACAGGGCTTTTTACGACAGGCGCTACAACACCGCTCTTTCCGGGGCCTTTACGCTTGAAGACCTGCCCGCCGCGTGGCGCAAGCTGGCCCCGCAGGGGCAGAACTACTTTTACCTTGTGGCAAAGTACGAAGTCAGCAACCTGCAATGGCATGCCGTGATGGACAATGCCTGCCCGGATACGGCAAATCCCGGCGCAGACGCGGCCCGCCCTGCTACGGATATGAGCTGGTACGATGCTGTGGACTTTACCCGCCGTTACACCACCTGGCTTTTGCAGAACGCCCCCGATTCTCTGCCGCGATTTGCTGGCGACCAGCGCAACGTGGGCTTTGTGCGCCTGCCCACAGAAACGGAATGGGAATACGCCGCGCGCGGTGGGCAGACTGCAGGCAGCCAGCTGCTGTTGCAGGAGGATTTTTTTGCCCTGCCCACCGGGGAGAGCAAGGCCGACTACGCCGTTTACAGGCCGGAACAGGGCGCAAGGGCCGAGGGCATGGCAAACATTGGTTCGCGCAAGCCCAACCTTCTTGGCATTTATGACACCGCTGGCAATGCCGCGGAAATGGTGCTGGATGCCTTTCGCTTTTCAATGGCTGGCCGTTTGCACGGCTCTGCTGGCGGCTTTGTGCGCAAGGGCGGCTCCTTCCTCTCTGGCGATGCGGAGATTCTGCCGGGCCGCAGGGAAGAAATGCCCTTTTTTCTCACAGACGGCCCCGCACACGCCCGCGATCTGGGCTTTAGGCCCGTAATATCGGGTATCAACACCCCCGGCGGCGGGCGTCCGCAGGAACTGACCGCAGAATGGAACAAGGCTGGCGAAAAGCTTGCCCCGCTGGCGCAGGACGGTCAAACCGCCCGCAATCCTCTTGATGAACTCGACCGCCTGCTGGCTGCCGCGCCGGATGAAGCATCCCGCAAGAATCTTCAGGATCTGCGCAATACCATCAAGGAAAACAACATCGTGCTGGAACGCCAGAAGCAGCTTGAGGCGCAATCGCTGCTACGTACCGGCGTATATATGATTGAAACCATAAGAAATTATTCCATCAGGCGTAACAGCTTGAAAACACAGATTGAAAGTATGGAGCGCGAAAAGGCCGCCGCCAAGGGCGCGGCCCTTGAAAAGCTCAAGCAGATATTGGATACTGCCAACAGGGGCCTTGTGATGCTTGATACGAGCATTGAAAAGTCCCTCACCTTCTACCGCAGCAAGGTGGAAGAAAGCGCGTTGCTTGCTCCCGAAGTTCTTGCCGCCGCAGATGCATCCCTTGCAAAGGATTTCAGCGGCAATGACCCCTTCAATGAGAACATGCATCGAAACCTTGAACTGTATCGGCTCCACGTGGACGCGGTGCGCAAAAACAAAACCATTTCGCGCGAGGCCATGCAGAAAGCAATCCTTGAACGCCGTTTTCAGTAGACAAAAGGAGAGAATCAATGGCTGACAAAATGCGTATTGGCTGGATTGGCACGGGTGTTATGGGCCTTTCGATGGCTGGGCACCTTCAGGCAGCCGGCTGGCCGCTGACCGTATATAACCGCACCAAGGCCAAAACCGAACCTCTGCTCGCCAAGGGCGCCAAGTGGGCCGACACCCCCCGCGCCGTGGCCGAAGCTTCTGACGTTGTCTTTACCATTGTGGGCTACCCCCACGATGTGGAAGAAGTGACGCTGGGCGAAAACGGCGTGCTGCGCGGCCTGGCCGCTGGCGGCATTGTGTGCGACATGAGCACCTCCAGCCCCGTGCTGGCCGAACGCATTGCCGCTGCCGCCAAAAAGCAGGGCTGCGAATCGCTGGACGCCCCTGTTACCGGCGGCGACGTGGGCGCGCGCGATGCCAAGCTCTCCATCTTTGTGGGCGGCGACAACGCGGCTTACGAGCGCGTACTGCCCTGCTTCAACAAGATGGGCACCAACATTCTGCACTGCGGCGGCGCTGGCTTTGGCCAGAAGGGCAAGCTTGCCAATCAGGCCGCCATTGCTGGCGTGATGATCAGCACCTGCGAATCCTTCCTCTTTGCGCAGGAAGCAGGCCTTGACGTTGCCAAGTGGATGGAACTCGTGGTTGCCGGTTCCGGCGGCAGCTTTGCCATGAACACCCTTGGCCGCCGCATGCTCAAGGGCGACTTTGCCCCCGGCTTCTTCATCGACCACTTCATCAAGGATCTGGGCCTCTGCCTTGACGAATGCCGCCGCATGAAGCTTGTGCTGCCCGGCATCACCCTGGCCGATCAGCTTTACCGCATCATGCAGGCCAAGGGCCAGGGCAGCAAGGGCACTCAGGCTCTTGTGGAATGCCTTGCCGAACTTTCGGCCAAGGATTGGCGCGCCTGCTGCAAATAACTGACGCTTCCGGGCCAGCAATGGCCCTTGTGCCCGTCCGGCTTCCGGGTCGGACGGGCAATGCATGACGAGCCTGCGCCCGCCGCTTTCGGGCAACCGTAAACAGGAGATCCGCCATGCCTTCCGCTTCTCCCGGCAGTCCGTTGGATGACCCTGCCCTGGAGCAGTACCGTCCCTTCCTGCAATACCGCACCAAGGCCTATACGGCTGAAATTGAGCGCATACGCACCCTCTATGGTTCGTTGCGCGCCTACGCTGGTCAGCACCTCACCTTTGGCGCGCACCGCCAGTCAACACCCGCAGGCAGCATCTGGCGCTGGCGCGAATACATGCCCAATGCCGAAAGCCTGTGGCTCACTACCGACAAACTGAACTTTCAGCGTCACGCCAAATACCGCTTTGAGCGCCGTGCAGACGGCATTTTTGAACTGGAACTGCCCGGCGATGCCTTGCAACACGGCACTTATGTGGAGTTGCGGCTGGTTCCCGCGCAAGCGCCGGATGCGCAGCACCCCGGCAAGGCCCTCAAGCGCGTGCCAGCTTTTGCCAACTGGGTGGAACAGAACGCGGCTGTGCCGGAACAATGGTGCGCCCGCCTGTGGCTGCCGGATGAACCCTACCGCTTCAAGCATCGCCGCCCTGCCCGTCAGGCCTTTCCACGTATTTACGAGGCCCATGTGGGCATGGCGCAATCCGCGCAGGCGCACAAGGGCAACAGCGTGGGCAGCTATGCGGATTTTTGCCGCGACATTCTGCCCCGCATCAAGGCCGATGGCTATACGGCGGTGCAGCTCATGGGCATACTGGAGCACCCGCTGTACAAATCATTCGGCTATCAGGTGAGCAGCTATTTTGCGCCGTCCTCGCGCTACGGCACCCCGGACGGCTTCAAGGAGCTTGTGGATACCGCGCACGGCCTTGGGCTTGCGGTGATACTTGATGTGCCCCACGGGCACGCCAGCGCCAACACGGAGCAAGGGCTGGCGCAGTACGATGGCAGCAGGTATTTTTTTACCGGGCAGCAAAACCAGTGGGGAACGCCATCCTTTGACTTCAGTCAGGAGGCAACGCGGCGTTTTCTGCTCTCCAACTGCCGCTACTGGCTGGAAGAATTCCGCGTGGACGGCTTCCGCTTTGATGCCGTGGGCAACATGCTTTATGCGGATTTTGGCGAGGATGATGATTTTTCCCACGTGGGGCGCTGCTTTTACGGCAAAAACGGCCAGCCCCGCGCAGATGTGAACGGGGAGCTGTATCTCAACCTTGCCAATGCCCTCACGCATGAGCTTGCCCCATCGGCAGTGACCATTGCCGAAGAATTCTCCGGCATGCCAGGGCTGACCTGCCCGCCCGAGCAAGGCGGCCTTGGCTTTGATTACCGTTTTGCCATGGGGATTCCCGATTACTGGGCCAAGTGCATTGAAGAACCGCGCGACATGGGCAGCCTGTGGTATGAAATGACCAACCATCGGCCCTACGACCGTACCATCAGCTATGTGGAATGCCACGACCAGCACATCAACGGCAGCGATGCCATGATCTGGCGGTTGCTGGGCGATGCCATGTACGGCCATATGGGCAACAAGGCCGAAAGCTGGAACATATCACGCGGGCTGGCCTTTTATCGGCTCATGCGGCTCATAACGCTGGCAACGGCGGATGCGGGCTACCTGAACTTTATGGGTTGCGAATTCGGGCACCCCGAATGGCTGGATGCGGAAAAGCATGCGCACCGCCAATGGCGGCTGGCGGACGACCCGGGGCTGAAATATCACTCCCTGGCCTCATGGGACAGGCAGCTGCTCGCCCTTGTGCAAAGCCACCTTGAGGACTTTGCACAGCCGCCCATGTTCCGCTTTATACATGAAGAAAAACGCCTGCTGGCCTTTGAGCGCGGGCAACTGCTCTTTGCCTTCAACTTTCACGAACTTGAGGCGCAAAAAGGCCTGCGCTTTGCAGTAAGCC
>JASGGT010000021.1:0-26559 GCA_047602655.1 Desulfovibrio sp.
GGCGGCAGCGCCTGGGCTGCCGCCCTGATGCCGCCAGTCGTACACGGCATCGCGCAGGCAGTAGAGCATGAAGTTGGCAAAATCCGGCAAGAGCGGTTCGCCGCCTTCCTGCCTGATCTGCTCGACGATGTGATTGTTGGCGTCTGCATGGTAGGTCAGCAGGATTTCGCCCACAACAGCGACCCGGGGCTTGGGGGCCAGAGCTGTGCGGATGGAGGCAAAATCCTGTACAAGGCGGGGCAGCAGTTGCCGCAGGGCGGTTTCATCCCCTTTGCGCACCACAGGAATCAGGGTTTGCAGCCAGTGCTGCACCCTGTCCTCGGTTTGTCCGGCATGGCATTCGTAGGTGCCCGTAAACAGCGAAAGTCTTTGCAGCATGTCCCCGGCAAGCATGCCAAGCAACATGCGCCAAAGCAGGGCGCGGCCTGGCCGCAGGCCGGGCTGGCTCTCTGATCCCGAGGCATTGAGCGTGAGCACGGGCACAGGGTCGTAGCCGTATTCCATAAGCGCCTTGCGCAGCAGGGCCGGATAGTTGCTGGCCCGGCAGGGGCCGCAGGTCTGGGAAAGCAGCAGGGCTGTGCGGCGTGGGTCAAGCCCGCCATCGCGCAGAGCCTGTAGCAGCTGACCAATAGCGACGATGGCAGGGTAGCAGGCATCGTTGTTTACATAGGCCTGCCCCAGGCTCACGGCTTCCGCGCTCACCGTGGGCAGCAACTGGATGGTGTGCCCGCTGCCCGCGATGGCCTGCGTCATGAGCGGAAAATGCATGGGGGCCATTTGCGGCACAAGAATGGTGTGCGTGGCCGCATTGCGTTTGCTGAACACTGGCGGCGCGTGGGAGGCAGCGGTCGTGGTAGTGCCTCCCGCCTTGTTGCGGCTCACAGCCAGCAGCGAGCGGATACGAATACGCGCCGAGGCCAGGGCATTGCCCTCGTCCATTTTGATGAGGGTATACAGTTTGCCGTGGGCGCGCATGAGCTCCCGCATCTGGTCGGCGGTGATGGCGTCTATGCCGCAGCCAAAGGAGGTCAGTTGCACGAGTTCCACCCGCGCGTTGCCGTGGTCTGCCTCACTGGCCCACAATCCGGCCCGGTAGAGGCGGGCTGCGTAAGTCCATTGATTGCGCGCCCGCAAGGGAAAGGACATGCGGTGCCCTGCCCAGCCGCGGGGTATGGCGTCCTCGCTGATGACCGCAGCGCCCAGCGAGGCGATGAAGTCGGGCAGCCCGTGGTGCACCTGCGGGTCTGCGTGGTAGGGACGGCCAGCCAGAACAACCAGAACGCCCCTGTTGCGCAGGGTTTCGGCATAAATGTGTTCCGCCTCGGCGCGCAGTTCACGCAGGTAGTGCGCCTGCTCGTGCCGCGCGGCCCGCACCGCGGAGCGTACTTCGCCCCTTGGCAGGTTGAATTCGCGGCAAAGATTGCGCACCAGCGATGCGGTGTGCGTAAGGTTGACAAAGGGCGTGTGCATGACGGCCCCGGCATCCTTGAGTTCCGGCAGATTCTCGCGCACAACCTGCGGATAGCCGCAGGCCACCGGGCAGGAGAAGGAATCGCACATTTCGGCAAATTCCTGCGCCTCCCGCGGTATGCAGGGGAAGAAAATGCTCTTTATGCCGCTTTCAAGCAGGGCCAGCACATGACCATGCGCCAGTTTTGCCGGGTAGCACACGCTCTGGGAAGGCACGGATGACAGGCCAGCCGCAAAAAGGGCACGACTGGTTGGCGGCGACACCTCAACCCTAAATCCCAGCGCGGTAAAGAGCGTAAACCAGAAGGGGTAGTGCGCGTAGACGTTCAGAACCCTGGGGATGCCCAGCCTGCCGCGCGGCGCGGATTCCAGCGGCAGCGGTTCGTAGCGGAACAGCCGCTGGTTTTTCCAGGCCACGAGGTTGGGAGCCGTGACGGTTGCGCCGCGGCGCGCCTCGCTGAACCTGTCGCACCTGTTGCCAGCGATGTGACGCGAACCGTGCGAAAAACGCGTTTCTGTGAGCAGGCAGTTGTTGCCGCAGTCGCGGCAGCGAAAGCTGCGCGTACGCATGGCCAAACCACGGATAAGCGGGGCGGTGATGGAAGAGCGAACACTGACGCATTCCGCCTTTTCCAGAGATTCCAGGGCCGCGCCATATGCGCCCATAAGGCCGGAAGCCGCAGGGCGGTGCACATGCCGCCCCAGAGTGCGTTCCATGGCGCAGAGCAGGGCGTCATTAAGGAAGGAACCGCCCTGCACAACCACATGTTCGCCCAGTTCTGCCACATTCTTGATGCGCAGCACCTTGTCCAGCGCATTGCGCACAACAGAGTAGCAAAGCCCCGCCGCTATGTCGGCAATCTGCAAGCCGTCTTTCTGGGCCTGCGTGACACGGGAATTCATAAAGACCGTGCAGCGCGAGCCAAGATCAGCCGGATGTGCGGCGTACAGGGAAATATCCACAAATTCCTGCATGCTCAGGCCAAGGCCTTTGGCAAAGCTTTCAAGAAAGGCCCCGCAGCCTGCGGAACAGGCCTCGTTGAGGCTCACGTCGCTGATAACGCCGTTATCCACCTTGAGGCACTTCATGTCCTGGCCGCCTATGTCTATGACATAGCTGACCTCAGGCACAAGGCGCGTGGCCGCCTTGAAATGGGCCAGGGTTTCCACCAGAACTGTATCAACGCCAAGGGCCGATTCCGCCAGGTGCGCGCCGTAGCCCGTGGCCCCGGATGCGGCAAGCCACGCGCCGTCCGGGATGCGCTCAAGCATGTCTGCCAGCGGGGGCAGCAGGGTTTGCAACGGATTGCCGCCGTTGGAGGCGTAGCAGGAATCAAGGATGCGCTGTTCACTGTCTACCAGCACGGCCTTGACCGTGGTTGAGCCCAGATCCAGCCCGAGGAACAGTGGCCCCCGGTGGCCTGCCGGATATCTGCGGAAGGCAGCACGTTTGCTGTTGCGTGGCGCTGGCAGAAACGCGCGTATTCCGCACTGTCGGCAAACATGGCAGGAAGGATTTTTTCTGCGGCGACCTTGGGTGCGTGTGAAAGGCTGCTGGTGCGCCGGGCAAGATCGGCCAGGTCAAGCGGTTCGGCGTCTGTTTCGTGTTCTTCAAGCGAGACGGCGCAACGCGCAGCGCCAATGGCGGCTGTGCACTGGGCATGGGGCAGATGCGCAATATGCGCCTCCGCAAGATCAAGATTTCTGATGAACAGATTCTTGAGTTCGGGCAAAAAATGCAAAGGACCGCCCAGAAAAGCTACCTTGCCGGTAATGGGCCTGCCGCAGGCCAGCCCGCCGATGGTTTGTTCCACCACCGCCTGAAAGATGGAGGCCGCGATATCTTCACGCGGTACGCCGCCATTGAGCAGGGGAATAATATCCGTTTTGGCGAACACGCCGCAGCGCGAGGCAATGGGGTAGAGCGTGGAATGTCTTGCAGCCAGATCATTGAGGCCGCCCGCATCCGTGCTGAGCAGGCGGGCCATTTGATCGATAAAGGCCCCGGTGCCGCCCGCGCACGATTCGTTCATGCGCAGTTCCACATCCTGCCCCAGGTAGAGCAGCTTGGCATCTTCGCCGCCCAGTTCCACAGCCACGGAAGTATCCGGCGCAGCATAGGAAATGGCGCGGGCTGTTGCCAGCAGCTCCTGAACAAAGGGGATGGAGAGCTGATTGCTGAGATCAAGAGCGCCGGAGCCAGTCATGGCGCAGCGCACGGTGGCAGAGGGGTAGAGCCGGGAGACTTCGGCAAGCAGGGCCGCCATGGTGGCGCGAACTGCCGTGCCATGACGGCTGTAGCGGGTTTCGGCAACAGAGCCGTCTTCGTTCAGCAGCGCCAGTTTTACTGTGGTGGAGCCAATATCAAGGCCGAGATAAAATAGTGGTGGAGACACGCACAAGTCCTCACATGAAACAGGTTTATGTGATTTGGGCCTGATGTCTTCATGAAAGCTGAAGCAGAAATTATTTACTTTCTTTCACAAATTCAGGCTACACTTGAACGTGAAAAGAATTCAAGCCCCTTTGCATAAAAAAATTACGACCTGCTGATTTTAAACCATCCACTCTTGGCATGGTTCAAAATCTACAGGCCGTAATTCTATTAGCGGGAGTAAAAGGGTTACCGAACAAGAAACTGCTACTATTTATGCCCTGTTACTGTTGGGTCATGAGTGTCAGCCGTCCCGTAACGTTGTCCTTGATCCACTTGGGGTCAAGCCACTCAAGAGGGGTCACTTCCACGCCGCCAACCAGAATGCCAAAGTGCAGGTGGTCGCCAAAGGCAAGGCCTGTGCTGCCGGTATGGCCAATGAGCTGGCCCTTCTGCACCACATCGCCCACTTTTGCAACCTGATCGTTGAGGTGGGAGTAAATGGACATGAGGCCCAGGCCGTGGTCAATGACAATGAGGTTGCCGTAGATGCCAAGGTTGCCGCAAAAGACAACGCGGCCGCTGTTTGCTGCGGGCACCTCGGCATTGCGCACCGAAGCAAGGTCGAATCCCAGATGATAGGATTCGCCCACGGGCTTGCCCTGATAGTTGAAGAAACGGTGGTCGCCAAATCCGGCGCGCGGGGCGGAGCGCGGCAAACGCTCAAAAGCGCCGCTCCACAGCATGGCCGCGGCAGTGTCCCGCCCGATTTCGCGCAAGGTCTGCACATTGGCGGCGCGCACCTGATTGTTGATGTACAGGTAGCACTCCAGCGGGTTTGTGGCATCAGGGGCCAGATCGCGCAGCTTGCTTTCAACCGCCATCAGGAAGTTGTCCGTCACTTCAATGCTGTCGCTCTTGAACGTTCTTTCAAACGACATGACCGTGAGGTGACTTTTTGTGACGTTGCCCGCAAGGTCTGTGGCCGTGATCTCAACGCTGTTCTTGTAGTCTCTGGCGGTCATTGTGTACGGGAAAGGGAAAAAGCAGATGTAGCTGCCGTCTTTTTGCAGGTAACCGGGCACAAAGTAGCCCGCCACAAGGACGCCGCTATTGCTCACTTCTTTATCAACAGTATAACGCACCACTGCCGTGCCGCCCCTGCGCACGTTGGGGGGCAGGGTTTTGACGGAAATGCGCGGCGGCTGCGTATCAAAGCGCATGGGCAGCTGCACCGTGCGGGTGTTGCCCTGGCCGAATCCTGCAAGCGAGCCATCCGTGGCGCGGATTTCAAGTTCAAAAGCGCCTTCGCGCAGGTTGGCGTCCTTCATGGGGACTTCCACCTCGCGCTCGGGAATATACTGGTCAAAGTGTTTGCTGTAGATAACGTTGAGAACATTATTTTTGCGCACGCCAACATTAATGGAGCGGATGCCTGACGGATCCTTCATGCGGATCTTGAGGACGCTTGCGCCTGAAACCCTGCCTGTATTTGGCGTGACGTCAACAGTCGGGCCGTCAAGATCTTTAAAAAAAGTGTAGCCGCCCAAAATCAGGATGGCGACCACTATAATACCTAGCACCGATGAAAACAAACTTCTTTTACGCATTGCCGACTCCTCATTCTCGCTTCCCGAAGGGTTGCATAAAGAATGGCAAGTTTCAAGGGAAAGTCTGGAACTTGTCTTGATATCTCTGTAAGCCCCCCGTTGGCGCATTGACTTGGCAGGAAAAATCTGTTTTCACTTCCGCAGTATGCAGTACAGCAAATATTCTGCGGCTGGGGGCACGCCCCGTGAGCCTTCTCCGTCCGTGGACCCAAAACGTCTGCGGCGCAGGATGGTGCGCGAGCAGCTTGAAGCGCGCGGAATCAGCGATCCGGCAGTGCTGGGGGCCATGTTTGCTGTGCCCCGCCATCTTTTTGTGCAGGAAGCGCTGCGCTCCCAGGCCTACGAAGACACGCCCTTGCCCATCGGTTACGGGCAGACCATTTCCCAGCCCTATATTGTTGCCCTCATGACCCAGCTGCTTGAAGTGCAGCGCGGGATGCGCGTGCTTGAGGTCGGCACCGGCTCCGGCTATCAGGCCGCGGTGCTTGCCACCATGGGCTGCACGGTCTTTACCGTTGAGCGCATGCGCGAGCTGTATCAAATTACTTCAGGCCTCTTGCGGCAACTGGGACTTAGGGGTATCCACATGCAGCGGCGTGACGGCACGCTTGGCATGCCCGAAGCCGCGCCATTTGACCGCATCATCGTTACTGCCGGCGGGCCGGAAGTGCCGCGTCCTCTTGTTGATCAGCTTGACGAGGGCGGCATCATGCTTATCCCTGCTGGGGCAAAGCCCCGTACGCAGCGCCTTGTGCGCGTGCGCAAAGAGCAGGGGCGCGTCAGCTCCGAAGACCTGGGGCCGGTAGTTTTTGTAGATCTGGTGGGCGATCACGGCTGGTAGATACGCCGCCGCAAGCGTCCGCCACAATTGAAGGAGATGTCATGGGATCCTGTTCATCCTGTTCTTCTGCGTCCTCTTGCTCCAGTGCAAAGAGCAACGGCGGCAACGGAGAGTGCAATGACCCTATGGCCAAGCAGGACCGCGTAATCGCTGAGCGCTTGGGCCATATTCGCCACAAGATATTTGTTATGAGCGGCAAGGGCGGCGTGGGCAAAAGCTCCGTGACCGTCAACACCGCAGCGGCCCTGGCGCGCCGCGGGTTCAAGGTGGGCATTCTTGATGTGGACATGCACGGCCCGAGCGTGCCCAACCTGCTTGGCCTCACCAGCACGGTTGAAATTGACGAAGCTACCCAGCTGATGATTCCCGCCGCCTATGACGAGAATCTCTCCGTCATTTCAATGGATACGTTCCTGCAAGACAAGGACCAGGCCATTCTGTGGCGTGGCCCCAAAAAAACGTCGGCTATCCGGCAGTTTATTGCGGACGTGAAGTGGGGCGACCTTGATTTTCTGCTCATCGACTCCCCTCCAGGAACGGGCGACGAACACATGACCGTCATGCAGTCCATTCCCGATGCCCTGTGCGTGGTTGTAACCACTCCGCAGGAAATTTCGCTGGCGGACGTGCGCAAGGCCATCAACTTTTTGCAGTACACCAACTCCAACGTGCTTGGCGTGGTGGAAAACATGAGCGGCCTTGTGTGCCCGCACTGCCATCAGGAAATTGACCTGTTCAAGAAGGGCGGCGGTGAAGAGCTGGCCAAGCGCTACGGGCTCAAGTTCCTCGGCGCGGTGCCGCTGGATCCCACAACTGTGGTTGCGGCTGACAAAGGTATTCCTGTGGTGTATCTTGATGCGGAAAGCGCAGCCAAGGAAGCCTTTCTTAGCCTTGCTGATTCGATTGCCGCCGCCGCAGACGGCAGTCTGGAAGCTCTTGCCGGTTCGCGCAGCTAGTTGCGCCCCTGCGGGCTTGCCCCGATGGTATGCAGGCTTCCCTGGCGGCTGGTGCACGGTCGCCGGGGGAGCTTTTTTCTCCTTTTCTCCCGTGTTCTTTTGTGGTAACGCTTTAAAAAATTCGCACGGAGCGCCTGAGAGGAAGAATGCTTAATCTTGCTAATAAAATTACACTGTTACGCATTTTAATGACCCCTCTGGTTGTTTTGCTGCTCTACTTTGAAGGCCCGATGACCTGCATTTTGGCTACTCTGGCCTTTATTTTTGCCTCCCTTACCGACTGGGCTGACGGTTATATTGCCCGCCGCTCCAACATGGTTACCAGCATGGGCAAGTTTTTGGACCCGCTGGCCGACAAAGTGCTGATATGTTCGGTGCTGATCATGTTTGTAAAGCTGGACTGGGCGCCCGCCTGGGTGGTTATCATTATTGTATGCCGCGAGCTTGTGGTCACAGGCCTGCGCGCCATCGCCATTGACGAGGGTATCGTGCTTGCCGCCGACAAGTTCGGCAAGGCCAAGACCGTGCTCCAGATTTTTGCCATTGTGCCTCTTGCCCTGCATTATCCCTTGTGGGGCATGGATCTGCGCTTGCTCGGCCTTGTGCTGCTCTATATAGCACTGGTGCTGGCCGTGGTTTCAGGGGCCAACTATTGCTATGATTTTTACCGCAATACGCGTAAACAGGCAGGCTAACGGGAACAACGCATGAGTACGTTGCAGATCCGCCTGAAAAACTGCATCCAGACCATTCTGGAGCTGGAACCCGACATGCGCGCCGGGGTCTGGGGCCGTCACTTTGATCAGGAACTGAATACCCTCAAGGATTACCTGCATCAGGTAGACCAGATGAACCTTGCGGAAGAAGACGTTACACGGCTTGAAAAAGCCACGGCCACCTTTTTGGCCGAGCTGCGTCTTTCAGCGGGTAACGGTTCTCAACCTCAACGGTTGCTGCAATAATGTTTTGGCGTACCTTCA
Organism: Desulfovibrio sp.; assembly: GCA_047602655.1. Classification (GTDB taxonomy): domain Bacteria; phylum Desulfobacterota; class Desulfovibrionia; order Desulfovibrionales; family Desulfovibrionaceae; genus Desulfovibrio. The sequence continues at coordinate 8,232 of JASGGT010000021.1, forward strand.
TTCTGGTTGTGCTGGGCCTGGTCAATGTGGTGTTTTTTGCACGCATGGTCTGGGGACCCACCGGCCTGATCGAATATCGTGAGCTCAAGCACCAGTACGCCGAGCTTGAAAAGCAGATTGCAAGCCTGGATGCGGAAAACCTCTCTCTGAGCCGTGAAATTCGCCTTTTGCAGTCCGACAGCCAGTATATGGAAAAGGTCATTCGTCAGCGCCTCCACTACATTCGTGATAACGAGGTGCTCTATCTTTTTGGCGATGTGGGGAAAACGGGGCGGGAGCAGAAACCATGACGGAAAAAATTGAATGGTATAAAGAAGTCCTGGAGCTTGAGCCCAATTCCAAGGTCTTTTTCCCTCTGGCGCGCCTGCTTTCCGAAGCTGGACGTACGGATGAAGCCGTGGAACTTCTGGATCAGGGGCTTGCCCGGCACGAGGAATTTCTTGAAGCCAGGCTTTTTCTCATAGAGCTGCTGCACACCGACAACCGGCTCGAAGCCTGTGAAAAGCAGGTGGGCAGGCTGACAAAAATGTTTTCTACCTATGCAGGCTTTTGGCAGGCATGGGCCGCATGCATCAATGCTGCTGGCGATGCGCCTGATACTGCCGCCGTGCTGCGTTTTCTGGCCCTTAATTTTTCCAGGGGGCCGGTATCCCTGCATGATGTAATCAACCATGGGCTGGCGTCCATGGCTGACGCGGGCGCCGGGGCTCCTGCCGAGGTTCGCGCACAAGCGGCCAGCCCTGCCGGACCCGAGGTTGCCGCCGCGCCCGCGGATATGCAGCCTGCGCGGGTTGCAGCCGAATCCCCTGTGGTTGCTGCGGTTCCTGCCGCGCATGACCTCCATGTGAACCTCGACGCCCATGGTGAAGATGCCGGCGTTCACGATTCCATTGATTTTGATCCTGATCTTGCCATGGCCGACGATGATGCGCTTCCGGCAGATGCCGGAGGAGGCGTTGCTTCCATGCTGGCTGGCGGGGCGGATGCCTATGCCGCCTATACCGCCCCGGTAACGCGGTCTGAAACTGTTGTTGTAGACGATGCTGATGAAGGGGAGGAGCGTTTTTCGCTGCGTACCCGCTCTATGGCCGAAGTGCTGGCAGAACAGGGAGACATCAAGGGCGCACTTGATATTTACCATGAACTTGCTGCAGCAGCGGTACATCCGGAAGAAAGCGCTGACTTGCGTCAGCGCATTACTACGTTGACTGCGCGACTGGGCAACGCCCAGACGGTAGATTCTGTCCAACCCGCTGCAACGGCAGAACATGCCAGCGGCAAGGACAAGCTGATAAGCATGCTTGAAGCTTTGGCTGAACGTGTCGAAGCCAGGGCGCACAGTTAATGAGGGAGAACACTGTGTTGAAATCATATGTGCGTTATTTCTTTTTGCTGGCATTTGCTGCTTCTCTTGTAACGGGTTGCAGTTCATACCAGCCCACCAAGAACGTCTGGAAATCCACAAAGTCGTTGTGGAACACCTATGTGAGCCCCCCGGCCACAGTTGATTTTGAAGAGAAGGGCAATCTTTCGCCCCAGGCGCTTTCCCTCACGCACAGCATGATGGGTATTGACGTTGAGCTGACCCGTCTTGAGCGGACCATGCTCAATGCCGACAAACCGCCGACGCGCGAATGGCTTGCTTCCTTCCTTACATCCTTCCCCTGGGTCAGTGGTTTTGCCGGGGTGAAGTACGATGGCACCATTTTGGGTCAGGAGCCTGCCAATCCCATGAAGCCGCTGGATTTCATTCCGCTGCTTTACGAAGACAAAAAGCAGAGCACCCGCGCCCTGCGCGCCGATGTGCAGAATTCGTCCTTCGGACCTGAAATTCTGCTTGGTTCGCCGCTCTATGACGGAACGGAATTCCTCGGTGTTGTTGTGGCCAACTTTGACATGCGTTCGCTCATGCAATACTCCCAGACCCCGCAGGATGTGGTTATTCTTTCTCCGCAGGCATTGCTCTGGCCCGGAAAGTATGACTTCGCCTCGACCCCGCTTGCTGGCGTGAACTGGGAAGAAGTGACCGCCAAGAGCACTTCCGGCACCTGCACCAACGTGAATGGCACCTTCTATTATAATGTGCGCTTCCTGGGTAATGTGCCTCTGGTCTTTGCCGTGGCCGAGTCGGGCAATTTCCCGCAGGGCAACGGCAGTGTGGAACAGGGTCTCGCGTTTTTCCCCAAGGATCGCCCCAAGCTTACCCCGCCGCCTCACGAAGAGCGCAAGAACAAAAACCGTTTTGAAGAAGGCCTGAATGTGGACGTTACGCCTGAACAGGCCACGGCCACCGCTGAACAGCCTTCTGCCAAGCCTGCTGGCGGAGCGGACATACAGCCCGGCAGCAAGGACAGCATGCTCCTCAAGCGTAAAAATGCCGAACGCCGCAAGGTGCAGGAGCGTCAGCTTGCAGGTGAAAATGCCTCAGTTGACCGCACGCCCCGCGCTGCTGCGCCCAAGGGCAGGGAAAAGCCGCCTGTCGGCCTTGGCATAGCGCCTGATGAAGATGCCGCCACCTTGCCCGGTGGACGTCCCAGCCCCTTTGGCCCCAAGGACGGCGATGACGCTGCAAAACCTGCTGACTCTGGCAGCGCAGGCAGCGGCAAGACCGATGCCCCGGCTGCTGCACCGGCAGCCGCCAAGCCTGATTCCGCAGCTCCGGCTGGCGAAGAGCCAGCGGCACTGCCGGGTGGGCGGCCAAGCCCCTTCGGGCCACGGAACTGACGCATTCTGGATTAAACTTGCGCCGCCCCGAGGCGGCGCAAGTATTTTGGAAGATGTGCATCCTGAAAAAGTCCGCATGCTGGCAAGCGGTTTTGTCATGCAATTTTATTGCGGCGGAAGATTCGTAAGTTTTTTTGCTTACTTGGCGAATTTTCCATTTCAGGGGTAAAGGCTCAATTGTTCCTCTCAATTTTCTGGATGTTGTAAGGAGCCCCCAATGGCTGACATCACGGTTACGGAACACCTGCTGCTGCATCAAAAGCGTAGCCCTCAGGCAACGGGCCAGTTTACTGGTCTTCTGTACGACCTGATCCTTTCGGGCAAAAGTATTTCCCGGCGTATCGCCAAAGCTGGCCTGCTTGATATTCTCGGCGGCACGGGCGAAGTGAACGTTCAGGGTGAAGACGTGCAGAAGATGGATTCCATCGCCAACCGCATCCTGCTTTATCGCATGGAGCGTTGCGGCGCTCTCTGCGCAATGGGTTCGGAAGAAGAGGCTGAACTTATCCGCGTGGGTAAAGAGTTTCCTCGCGGGGATTATATTCTGATTTTTGACCCTCTGGACGGTTCGTCAAATATTGATGTGAACATCAATGTCGGCACCATCTTTTCCATTTTGCGCAGGCCCGAGGGGCACACTGGCGAAGTAACGCTGGACGAAGTGCTGCAACCCGGCATCAAGCAGGTAGCGGCTGGATATATTCTGTATGGCCCTTCCACTATGCTGGTTCTCAGCACAGGGCAGGGCGTGCACGGTTTTACCCTTGATCCCGGCGTAGGCGAATTTTTGCTGTCTCACCCTGATATGCGTATTCCTGAGCAGGGTCACATTTATTCCGTCAACGAAGGCAACTGGAAAAAATGGGATGCGCCAGCCCGCGATGCCGTCAACTGGTTCCACGGTTGCGAAACTTCGGACGGCAAGCCCTATTCTTCGCGCTATGTAGGGGCGCTGGTGGCGGATTTTCACCGCACGCTCATTAACGGCGGCATCTATATGTATCCGCCTGACGCCAACAAGCCCAACGGCAAGCTGCGTCTCATGTGCGAGGCCAATCCTCTGGCCCTTCTCGCGGAGCAGGCTGGCGGCAAGGCGAGCGACGGGCATGGACGCATTCTTGAAAGGGTGCCGGACAAGCTGCACGCGCGCACGCCCCTGTACATCGGCTCGACGCTGGATGTTGAGGCCGTGGAAAAAATCTACGCCCGCCACGCTGGCAGATAGTTTTGCGGCAGCCCTCGCGCGTGCGCGGCGGCTGCCTTATTGTACCGGCCCCAGGCCGTAAATGGCGAACCACATGTTGTGTTTGGGAATTGAAAGTTCTTGCGATGAAACGGCATTGGCGCTGGTTGAAGACGGGCGGCTCGTGGATGCCGTGCTTGCCAGCCAGGCTGACGTGCCTGCCCTGTTTGGCGGGGTGGTGCCGGAGCTCGCCTCGCGCGAGCACTACCGCTTTGTGGGGGCGCTGTTTGACGAACTGATGCGGCGCAGCGGCAAGAGCAACTCTGATATTGATCTTGTGGCTGTGGCGCGTGGCCCTGGCCTGCTTGGCAGCTTGCTGGTTGGCGTTGCCTTTGCCAAAGGGCTGGCCCTTGGCCTTGGCAAACCCTTTCTTGGCGTCAACCACCTGCATGCGCACCTGTTGGCAGTCGGGCTGGAGCATGAATTGCATTTTCCCGCCCTTGGCCTGCTGGTGTCGGGTGGGCATACGCATATTTACAGGATTGAATCACCCTGGGATTGCCGCCTTCTTGGGCGCACCCTTGATGACGCAGCTGGTGAAGCTTTTGACAAGGTTGGCAAATTTCTGGGTCTGGCTTATCCTGGCGGCAAGCTCATGGATGCTCTGGCCCGGGCAGGGCATGCCACGACAGGCATGTTTCCCAGGCCTTATCTTGACAATGACAATCTGGATTTCAGCTTCAGCGGCCTCAAGACCGCAGCAACCGGGCTTGCCGCGCATCAGTTGCAGGGGCATGACTGGCCTCGCCCTCTGACAGATATTGCCCATGCGCCGCAAGCGCTTAAGGATTATTGCGCTTCATTCAATCTGGCTGTTGTGGATACCTTGTGCGCCAAGATGGCTCGGGCGCTTGACCGCAACCCCGGTGTTACAACACTGCTGATGGCGGGTGGAGTTGCCTGCAACTCACTGCTGCGTGAGCGCATTGAACAGCTCATGCATGACAGGGGAGGCCAGGCTTATATTCCCGGTCCCCTGTTGTGTACCGATAATGCTGCAATGATTGCCCATGCTGGCTGGCTCTTGGGCGCAAGGGGTTTTAGCCATGATCTGCGTATGGAAACCATACCCCGCGGCAAAATCATACCCGAAGACATGTTGTGCAGCTTGTGCTGAAAGTGTCAAGAGACCTTGCAAAACAAGAGATTGTCTTGACAGAGAGAACATTGGTATCTACTCTTAGTCAATACAGAAGCATACACTTTAAATGCGCTTCTGTTCGCGTCACAGGCCAATAGTGGCCGTGGAGCGATACAAAGCAACGTAAGGAGATAGTTATGGCTGAACAGGTCACTGACGCCACCTTTGAAAGCGTTGTGCTCAAGTCCGATCTTCCGGTTCTGCTCGATTTTTGGGCTCCCTGGTGCGGTCCTTGCCGCGCTGTTGGCCCCATCATTGACGAACTGGCCACTGAGTATGATGGCAAGGTGCGTGTCGTAAAAATGAACGTGGACGAGAATCCGGCCACGCCCACCAAGTTTGGCATCCGCGCTATCCCGACTCTTGTCCTTTTCAAGAAGGGTGAAACGGTTGAGCAGATCACCGGAGCCGTCACCAAGGCTGCCCTGAAAGACCTTATCGATACAAAGGCTCTGGCATGAAAGAATATGATGCCGTAGTCATAGGCAGCGGCCCCGCTGGCATTACGGCAGCAATGTATCTGGCCCGCTCTGGTTGCTCGGTGCTCATGCCCGAGCAACTGGCAGCGGGGGGTCAGATTCTGCAAACTGAGGCCATGGAAAACTATCCCGGTTTTCCCAAGGGCATCAAAGGCTACGAGCTGGCGGATCTTTTTGAAGCGCACTTGGCCGGCCTTAATATTGACCGGAAAGCAGCATCCGTTGAATCCGTAACTGGTTCGGCGGGGCGTTTTGCTGTTCGCGCTGGCGGTGTGGATTATACCAGCAAGACCGTCATTGTTTGTTCCGGAGCGCACCACAAGCCGCTCGGGCTTGAGGGAGAAGATCGGCTGCGCGGCCACGGCGTTTCCTATTGCGCCATCTGCGACGGCAATTTTTTTCGCAATCAGACCGTGGCGGTTGTAGGCGGTGGTAATTCGGCGTTGGAAGAGTCGCTTTATCTTGCAAAGATTGTGGGAAAGCTCTATCTTATCCATCGCCGCGATGAATTCCGCGGGCACAAGATTTATCAGGATAAGCTTGACGCCTATGGCGACAAGATCGAGATCCTGCGCAGCAGCGTTGTGAGCCGTTTGCACGGCGAAAACGAGCTGACAGGTCTGACGGTTAAGGAACTGAAGACCGGAGAGGAGCGCCATTTGCCCGTAGACGGGCTTTTCGTCTACGTGGGATATGAACCCTCTACCGACTTTTTGCCCGCAGAGGTCGTACGTGACGCGCAGGGTTTCATTATCACCGATACGGAAATGCGTACCAGCATTCCGGGCGTTTTCGCAGCCGGTGATATTCGCTCCAAGCTTTGTCGTCAGGTAATCACTGCCGCCGGTGACGGCGCAACTGCCGCGCAGGCGGCGTTTGTATTTTTGGAACAGCTCCATGCATAAAAAACTGCTTCGCTCCATTTTGCTTGTCATAAGCATGTTTGCGGTTTCCGGTTGCGGCATCATTGATATGATCTACCTGCCGCCGGCGGAAGACACCGCCCAGGAGGTTTTTGAAGCCGCCAATGACGCCATGAGTGAGAAAAACTACGTGCGCGCCGTGGAGCTGTACAACAAACTTCGCGATACGTATCCCTTCAGCCCGTACACGGTTGATGCGGAACTGTCGCTTGCAGATGCCTACTTCCTTGACGAGGAATATGAGCTTGCTGCCGAAACCTATAAGGATTTCGAGTCGCTGCATCCTCGCCACGAAGCTATCCCCTATGTTCTGTACCAGACCGGCATGTCGCTTATGAAGCAGTTCCGCTCCATCGACAGGGCCACCACAGAACTTAAGGAAGCGTACGACTACTTTGACCGTTTGCGTCAGACCTTCCCAGACTCGCCCTATTCCAAGAGCGCGGAAGAACACATGCGCACGTGCCGACAGCTCATGGCCGAACACGAACTATATATTGCCGACGTGTTCTGGCACATGAAAAAGTACGGTCCGGCTTGGCATCGTTACGAATACATTATGAAGAACTTTAAGGACGTGCCTGAAGTTGCCGACCATGCCAAGGAAAAGAGCCTCGCTGCCTATCACAACTATCGTGAGGCGCAGTCGCAGGAAGTTCGCGAAAAGCGTGAAGGCAGCTGGAAGCGATGGTTTACCTGGCTGTAACAATCCGTAACGGTTATTGCTGAAGGTTGTCAGATTATTACAAACCGGCTGTTTTGCAAAAAACAGCCGGTTTGTGTCACATAACCCCTTGCACTTTTCTGAATACGCTTGCAATCAGGGCGTTTGCGCGCCAAACCTCTGCAAGTTCCGTATATTTAATCCTTCTGTAGGAAACGCGCTATGAACGCAATGGATAACGGCGCCAGCGAAAAAAGCCGCGCAGCCATGCTGTCGCTGCTTGCGGCACTGGGGCTTACCAGCATCAAGCTTGCGGTTGGCCTGTATACCAACAGCCTCGGCATATTGTCTGAAGCCCTGCACAGCGGCCTTGATCTGCTGGCGGCGGCCCTTACTCTTGCCGCGGTGAGAATTTCAGCCAAGCCTGCTGATACCCGGCATCCTTACGGTCATGGCAAGGCCGAAAACCTCTCGGCCCTTGCGCAGACTGTGCTTTTGTTCGCTACCTGTGTATGGGTGGTGTACGAGGGCGTTCAGCGTCTCGCTTCAGGTTCAAGCCCTGTTGTACCATCGCTCTGGGGCGTTGGCGTTATGGCGATTTCCATGGCTGTTGACATCAACCGGGTGCGTGTTTTGCGGCGGGTTGCCAAAAATTTCAACAGTCAGGCGCTTGAGGCTGATGCCCTGCATTTTTCCACGGATATTCTTTCTTCTGCCGTGGTGCTTGTTGGTGTGCTGGCTGTATGGCTTGCGCAGGCCCTGCAACTGCCTGACCCCATAAGCCGGGTGCTTTCGCAGGCAGATACTGTAGCGGCCCTGCTTGTGGCTGCGATTATTTTCAGGGCGAGCATGCACATGGCCTCGGATGCCGTGAACATGCTGATGGACTCAGGCTCCTCCCAGGCAAGCGAAGCCATTGTGCTCGCCGTGCGAAAGATCGCGGGAATTTCAGAGGTCACGCGGGTGCGCGTGCGCACCAGTGGGCCGCAGAGCTTTGTGGATTTGACTGTAGGCGTTGCGCCGGGGTTGAAGGTCAGCGATGGCCATCGCCTTGCGCACGAGGCTGAGGAAGCCGTTGCGGGCGTTCTGCCCGGCGCGGACGTGACTGTGCACGTTGAGCCGCGCAAGTCGTGCCGCATTGATGAGAACAATCCTTTTGCCCTGGTGCAGGTTGCCGCTTCGGAACATGGCCTTGCAGTCCATGATGTGCATATTCTGAGCGCCGACAGCGCCTGCCATATTGAGCTGCACGTAGAGCTGCCGGGCCAGATGCCCTTTGACCGGGCGTATGCGCGGGTCAAGGCTTTTGAAGACACTCTGCGGGAGGCCTTGCCTGGGGTTGAGATTGTCAGCCACATGGAACCCAAGGCCCCAAGCGCCGCGCTTGAGCCGGGCGCTTCGGTTTCTGTGCCTTTTTCAGAGATGGCCTGGCGCGAAATCAAGGCCGCAGTGGAGAATGAGCCTCTGGCGGCCATGCCGCACAAATTTTCTACCTATGTGCTGCCGGAGCAGGGGGTCTGCATTTCATTTCATTGCAATGTGAGTGTGGGATTGTCTGTGGAAGAGGCCCACAACGTCTGCACGCGCCTTGAAAAGCGCATTCGTGCCGCAGTGCCCCAACTGGGGCGCTTGAGTATCCATATGGAACCGGCAGTTGTGTCAAATACTCCTGCGGCGTAGCAACCTCAGCGTGTCTGCTGGCATGCGGGTTTAAAAATTTGCGTCGTAGCTGCCGTGAGTGAGCCAGCCTGAAAGTATTGGCCCTGATTACGGCGCCGCTGTAATCAGCGCCGTAATCCTTTGCTTCTGGAATTCCGCACTGTGTTGGACTTTACAGGCAAGTAGAGCAGGCAGATATTCCTGCTGCGATCAATTCTGGTTTTAAGCCTGCTCCTGCGGCTCCTGCTCAGGAACAGCACCGCTATGCGCCTCAGCTTCCGCGTCAGCGGCATTGAGCGTGTCGGGGGCAACGCGCTGGGGAACCGCTGTTTCAACAAGCGCACGCCAGAGGTTATCAATGCCGTAACGGTTGCTGGAAGACGTGACAATGGGGCGGGTGCCGAGCAGTTCCTGCCATTCATTCTGGCGGTTGGCGCGCTCCCGCTGACTGCACTTGTCTGCCTTGGTCAGCACGGGCACAATATTCAGGCCGTTGGTGCGGGCAAAGGACGCCAGATTCTTGTCGAGCTTTTGAGGTTCAAGGCGGCTGTCGAGCAGCAGGGCCAGAGCCTTGAGGCTTGCGCACTCCACCAGATAACGTTCAAGCAGGCGCGCCCATTTTTCTCGCTCCGTATGGCTTGCGCGGGCATATCCGTATCCCGGCAGGTCAACGAGATAAAAGTCGTGAGGCGTCACGCGGTAATAATTCACCGAACGGGTTTTGCCGGGGGTGGAGCTGACTTTTGCCAGTTTTTTGCGGCCAGCCAGCGCGTTGATTAGCGATGATTTTCCCACATTTGAGCGCCCCGCAAGGGCTATCTGCGCCTCGGGCAGTGATATGAGCTGCTCAAGAGTATAGGCTGTAGTTTCAAGGGTAAGAACGGGATTCATAATAAACCTCATGTGATACTTTAACTTTGTGTCTTGACAAGCAAGCATCTTTCAGCAAATATTTTCAATTCAGGGCTGACATTTTCAGCCAACTTCCGTATAAGGTAGCCGCTCTTGCCGCAGTTGGCAAATGATCGGCCTTACGCCCGTTTGCGCCATTTTGCGGCGACATGTTAGGAGGACAAATGTATTCTACCACAGACTTTCGCAAGGGTCTGAAGATCGAAGTCGAAGGCACCCCTTACGAAATCGTTGATTTTCAGCATTTCAAGCCCGGCAAGGGTGGCGCTATGGTTCGTACCAAGCTGCGCAACATCCTTACTGGCCGCATGCAGGATATAACCTTCCGTTCCGGTGAAAAGGTCAACAAGCCCGATCTGGAAACCCGCGACATGCAGTTTCTGTATCGTCAGGATGATGACCTTATCTTCATGGACATGACCACCTACGAACAGCTCCAGATGCACATCACCACCACTGATGGCAAGGAAGGCTTTCTCAAGGACGGTCAGGAATGCCGCGTGCTGCTGTACAAGGGCAGCCCCCTTGATATCGACATCCCGCTGAGCCTCGTGCTTGCGGTTGTTGAAACCGAGCCCGGCGCCAAGGGCGACACCGTCAGCAACGTCACCAAGGCTGCCAAGCTTGAAACCGGTATTTCGGTTCAGGTGCCCATTTTTGTCAACGAAGGCGATCGCATCAAGGTTGACACGCGCACCAAGGAATACCTGGGCCGGGAATGATGACCGGTTCGGGAGGGTAGCCCTACGGACACCCATAAATTCAGCCGCGAGCTTCTTGGCCTTTTTCTTATCTTCTGGGCGCTGTTGCTTTTGCTCAGCCTGCTCAGTTTTGACGCCAACGACCCCAGCCTTAATCATGTGGTCAGCGGCGTTGTCAAGGTAAAGAACAAGGCTGGCCTTTTCGGCGCGTACACTGCGGGGTTTCTGAACGATGTGTTTGGTGTGGCCGCCTATCTCTGCCCACTGGTTTTCGGTGCGCTGGGGGCGGCCTACGTTTCTCCTTCGTACAGCCTGCACTGGTCGCGCTGGCTTGGCTTCTTTTTGCTCACCGTCTGCCTGCTTGTCATAGGCTCCGCCTCGGATATCACCCTTGGCGACATGTGGGGCGGCGGCATGGTGGGCAATGCACTGCACCTCAATGCCAGCCGATATCTGAGCCCGGGCGGTTCTGCCCTGGTATGGATATTTGTGGCGCTTGTGGGCATGCAGCTAGCAGGCAATATCTCTTGGTTCAATGTGGCGGCGCGTGTGCTGCACTGGGCGCAGGCGCGGCTTGCCGCCCGTGCAGGCAACGCAACCGGGCCTGTTGTTGCAGAGAGCCCCGCAGAAGGCGAAGACGGCAAGCGCCGCTGGTCGCTGACTGATCTGCACTTGCCGTCCATGGAGTTCTGGAGGCGCTGGCGCGACCGCCTTGGCAACATTCAGCCCACGGCTGACTCGCTGCCCGATGTTTTTGAAGAACAAAAAAACAAAGCGGCCCGACCGCAAACCAAGGATTCGGCGGCACCCAGAGTGGATGCTGACGACCCTTTTGCTGTGGCGGTAGACATCAACGGCATGCCCATTTCGCCTGCTGTTTCTGCTGGTGCAGCCTATGCGGACGAGCAGGTGGGCAATGCCCCGGCCCATGATCCTGATGATCCTGCGCATGATGGGCCACATGGTTCGGCTCAGGGTGAAGCTGCGCATGCTGCCTCGCCTGCTGCTTCTGTACAGGGCACAGGCGGCAAGGCTGCAAGCGCTGCGGCCTCTGCTGTCGAAGCTCCCAAAAAGCAGGGCGGTCTGACGGGGTTGCTTTCGGGCATGACGGGCCGCAAGGCCGCCATTCCGCTGCCGGGACTTGAACTGTTGGCCCCGCCTGTCAAAGTGCCGGGCAACAACAATAAGGAAGACCGCGAGGCGCGTGGCAAGGCTCTTATTGCCTGCCTCAAGGATTTTGACATCCAGAGCGAGCTTGTGCATGTCACTCCCGGGCCTGTGGTCACCATGTATGAGGTGCGCCCGGCCCCCGGCATCCGCGTGAGCCGCATCGCCAACCTCAGCGATGACCTGGCGCTGGCCCTCAAGGCCGTTGCTGTGCGCATTCAGGCGCCCATTCCCGGTACGGATACGGTGGGTATTGAGATACCCAACGACAACCGCGAAACCGTCAATTTCAGGGAGCTTGCCGCCTCCGAGCCTTTCCGCAAGGGTTGTGGCCCGCTGACCATGATTCTGGGCAAGGACATTGCAGGCAAGCCCATCATGGCCGACCTCACGCGCATGCCGCATCTGCTTGTGGCTGGTGCAACGGGCGCGGGCAAGAGCGTCTGCCTTAACGGCATTCTCATCAGCCTGTTGTACCGCACTCAGCCCAAAGACATGCAGCTGCTGCTGGTTGACCCCAAGCGCATTGAAATGGCCGTGTATGCGGACGAGCCGCATCTGGTGCACCCTGTGGTCACGGAAATGAACGAGGCCAAGAACGCCCTTGACTGGGCCGTGCACGAGATGGATCGCCGTTACGAAGCAATGGCGAGGCTTGGCGTGCGCAATGTGGCCGGGTTCAACCAGAAGCTGGCCGCCTGCAAGAACGATCTGCCGCCGGATTTTGCCGACCTTGAACCTCTGCCATATCTCGTCATTGTTATTGACGAACTGGCAGATCTCATGATGACAGCCGCCCGCGAGGTGGAAACCAGCATTGTGCGCCTTGCGCAGCTGGCCCGCGCCGCCGGCATTCATATGATCCTTGCCACCCAGCGCCCCAGCGTGGACGTGGTGACAGGGCTCATCAAGGCGAACTTTCCGTGCCGCATATCCTTTCAGGTTACGTCCAAGCACGATTCGCGCACCATTCTTGATCAGGTGGGCGCAGAACATCTGCTTGGCCGCGGCGATATGCTCTTCAAGCCCAGCGGCGGGCGCTTGCAGCGCCTGCACGGCCCCTTCCTCAGCGATGAAGAGGTGCAGGGCGTGGTGAGCTACTGGAAGCGGCAGCTCAGCCCCTCCTACAAGGTGGACTTTGCCCAGTGGGGGCTGGACTCTGTGAGCGGCGGTGGCAGCGGCGGAGGCGGCGATGCCGCGCAGGATCCCCTGTACGGCGAAGTGCAGGCCTTTGTGAGCGAGCAGGGGCGGGCATCCATATCGCTGGTGCAGCGCCGCTTCAAGATCGGTTTCAACCGCGCTGCGCGTCTGGTTGAACAGCTTGAGCACGACGGCATCATCGGCCCGGCAGACGGCAGCAAGCCGCGCGCTGTGGTCAAATAAATCAAACAGCACAACTGACGGCTTTTGCCGTGGAGGTGTTATGCGCATAAATGGCATGCTGGCCCTGGCAGCCGGACTTGTTCTTCTTGTGGCTTCTGCCGCGCAGGCTGCGGATATAGCGGCGACCATCCAGGCGCGGTATGAAAAGCTGCGCACGTTTTCCGCCACGTTTGAGCAAACGCTGACCCACAAGGAAAGCGGCTCGGTGGAGAAACGTCAGGGCAACCTGCTGTTCCAGAAGCCCCTGCTTATCCGCTGGCAGACAGATAAACCCCACGAAGAAACCCTTGTGGTAACAAACAAGGAAATTTGGGATTATCTTGCTGATGAAGAAATTGCCTACCGCTACCCCCTGGAACTTGTGCGCGATTCACGCACCATTATTCAGGTCATCACCGGGCAGGCAGCACTGACCAAGGATTTTGACGTCAAGGAAGCCGGGCAGGAAAATGGCCTCGCCAAACTGCACCTTTACCCCAAGGAACCCGCCCCGCAGATGGTTGAAGCCCTTTTGTGGGTTGAGCCTTCCACGGGCTATATCCGCAGGGCCAGCATCATTGATTTTTACGGCAATTCCAACGACGTGCGCTTTACGCAGTTCAAGCCCGACACCTCGCTGAAAGAATCGGACTTCACCTTTACCGCGCCCAAGGGCGTGGAAGTTGAAGATCGCATTGACCGTAAGGTGCAGGAAAAGGAACTCTTTAAATAAGCTGATTACGACTCAACAAAAAGGCCGTGGGGTTCTAAACTCCACGGCCTTTTGCTGTGTTTATGGGAAGGCTACACGCACAAGCGCCGGAATACACCCGGAGCATCTTCGTCTACTATGGGGAAAGAATCCTGTAGCTCTGCTGGCACGCTGACAGGCTTGCCGCTGATCATGTCGATAAAGACCCACTGGGTTTCCGCCTCGGCAAGGAGGGTTTTCTCCTTTGCATTCCAAAAGACATAGCGGCGCAGGCTGCGGCGCGAAGCGTATGATGCTATCCATGTGGCGGCTGTTATCACATCGCCCAGAAAGGCCGGGCGCTTGTACGTGATGGTGTGCTGGCGCACCACCCAGCCTTGCCCGATGCTTTCATACCGCTCCATAGGCCAGCCGCAAACGGCAGAATGCGCAACCGCCACATCCTGCATCCAGGCCACATAGCGCAGGTTGCTGACGCGATGCTGCATGTCGATATCATCCTGCCCAACCGTGATCTGCTGCGTGTATGTGTTGATCTGAGCCATGTTTCCTCCGCATTTGTGATGGCGCAGACCATACGCCTTGCTGGCAAAAAATAAAAGACACGCGGGCTTGCATTGCGTGTCTTTTGGCTGATCTGGCTGGTGATGTGGGGGGCTGAAGGGTTTGTCAGGCGGGGCTGACTGTTGGCCTTTGGCAGGTTCGTTGTGCGCTGCCGCTGTGCCCCGCTTGGCGTTTTACCTCACACGCAGCCCTGAACATGGCTGTCGAGCACCGCTGCGGAAAGGTGGCGCGGCTGCGCCCGCAACTGAGGGTCAACGCCCCATTGCCGCAGCACATCCAGCGCCATGCTTTGCGCTGCCTCAAAACTTTCACTGACCGGAGTGGACAGTGGGGCTGCCAGGGTCATGGCCGCCGGTTGCACGCCAATGAGGGCGCAGTGCTCCGGGGCTGTGCCGCGCAGGGCGGCAAGACCCATCACTTCCGAAAAACTGTTCTGGTGCGGGCCGATTTTTTGCGCTGTCAGATATGCCGGCACGTTGTCGCGCAGTACCAGCTCGCCCGGTTCCAGCCCAAAATCGACCGCATCCAGCACCAGCAGCCTGTCGGCCCGTTCCACAAAGGTCAGCAGGGTCTGCCCCTGCGTACCGCCGTCCACAATTTCCACGTTTTCAGGAAAATCCCAGTGGGCGTAGAGCCTTTGCGCCAAAAGCACGCCAAAGCCTTCATCGCCGTACAGAATATTGCCAAGACCAAGAATGATGATCTGTTCCATGAAGGTTCCGTGGTTCAGGAAAGTGCGGCCCGGTTGGGCCGCACTGGGAGTGGCGACACCGTCAGCACGACCGGAAATCAGGAGCAGGTCGCGGCCGCGCCGCGCCGTAAAGCGACTGATTCCCGTGCATTTCCGCCCGTCGGCAATGCCGACGAAGGCGGCACAAATCCCGCTGGGCGGGGTTTGTCATCAGTTTGGCGCCCGGCTGGGCCGCACTGCAATACTTTCAGGCTATTGCTTGCGCCGTTCGCGGAAGCCGCTGAACATGGACGAAACCAGGGTGGTCTTGCCCATGATTTCTTCGCGTATGACCATGTAGAGGTGTACGGTCACAAAGGTAATGAGCAGCAGCATGCCCAGTCGGTGCAAGCTGCGGGTCATTTGCCCGTTGCCGCCAAACCAGTTGTTTATCCAGTCCTGCACAAAGGTGAAGAAGTGGATAAACGGCACGTGGCTGTCCTGCGCGTACATGCCAAGGCCCGTGAGCATGATGACAAGCATGAAGATCATGCCCGTGCCCATGCCAAGCTGCGCCAGCGGGTTATGCCCCACATGCGCGGCGCATTCCTTGTTCAGGAACAGATACCAGCGTACGTCCTGCCACAGATCGTTCCACCAGTCCTTGCTCCACACCGGCACTATGATAAGCTCGCGCGAATAGCGGTTGCCCCACACAAGGCCGTATATGTAGCGCAGCACTGTTGAAATAATCAGCACAAAGCCCGCAATAAAGTGGGCCATGCGGGTGTAGCCCATGTAAAAGGTTTCATACGGCTCGCCAGTGACGGAAAGCCAGGGTTTGCCGATAATGTAGCCAGTGACAATAAGCACAATGACACAGGCAACCATGACCCAATGCCAGATGCGTATGGGCAGTTGATAAACGTATATGCTTTTGCCCATTGGCAGTTGCGGCAGAAGATGTTGTTCGCTCATGACGTTCTCCCGGCGGAAGGCTTGTATTCCGCGTCTCGGATTGCCCGAACGCTAGACCAGATTACCTTTGAAATGCTTCACATTTCAAAGTTGTCATTCAGCCGAAAAATGCGATTTTCGGCTGAATCCACGCCACGTTGTGGCGCGCTGCACTTTCATGCAGCGTTAGAGCATTTCACTTTTTCAAAGGTAAAATGCTCTAGAAGCAGTTGTCTGTCCGCACCGATATGAGCTCTGATCCGTCCGGCCCGATGATGTGCGTGGAGCAGGCCAGGCAGGGGTCAAAGCTGTGCAGGGTGCGCAGTATTTCAAGGGGCTGGTTGGGAACCTCCATCCTGGTGCCCATGAGCGATGCTTCGTAAGCGCTGAGCTGTCCGTCGGGGCTGCGGGGCGCACCGTTCCAGGTAGTGGGAACAACGCACTGGTAGTTCTCGATCTTCCTGTCCTTGATGGTAATCCAGTGGCCCAGCGCGCCGCGCGGGGCTTCCGTAAAGCCAACGCCGCGAAGGGTGCCGGTGGGCCAGCTTTCGGGCTTCCACAGCTTGGTGTTGGCCGTTGAACGGTTGCCGTTTTTGAGGTTGGCCACAAGCTTGTCGTAGAAGTAGCGCATCTTGTCGGCAGACCATGCCAGTTCCAGCGAGCGGGCCGCAATGCGGCCAAGGGTGGATTGCAGCACGGAGGCCGGGGCCTTGGCCTGACCAAGGAATTCATCAATGAGGCCCTTGATCTCTGTGTCCTTCTTGGCATAGCCCACCAGCAGGCGCGCCAGCGGTCCAACTTCCATCTGATGCCCGCGCCAGAGCGGCGTTTTGATCCACGAATACCTGTCGCGCTCGTCCACCTGCTTGAGGTCAGTGGGCGTGCCCTTGATATTGGGGCCGGGGGCGTAGTTGGGTTCGGTCATGCCGTCAAAGGGGTGCAGACCGGTTTTGCCGCCGGGGTAGGGCTTGTACCATGAGTGGGACACGCTTTCCTGAATTTCGTCAGGATTGCGCAGATCAACCGGCAGCACTTCGTTGAAGTTGCCGTTGATGATGGCCCCGCGGGGCAACAGCAGGCTTTTGTCCGAGTAGTCGTTGGCAATGTCGGGGATTGCGCCGTAAGCAAGCACGGAAAGCTTGGAAAGCCCGCCGCCTATGTTCAGCCAATCCTTATAGAAGGCGGCCAGCGCAAGGGTGTCGGGGATGACAACCTGTTGGGCAAAGTCACGGCAACGCTCAATGAGTTGCAGCACCAGTTCCAGACGTTCCTGATTGATAACGTCGGCAGCGCCGTGCGCGTCAAGGTTCAGCGAGCAGGGTACGCCGCCCACCAGCCAGTTGGGGTGCGGGTTTTTGCCGCCAAAGATGGTGTGTATCTGCACCATGTCTTTCTGGAAATCCAGAGCTTCCAGATAGTGGGCCACAACCAGCAGGTTGGCTTCGGGCGGCAGCTTGTAGGCAGGGTGCCCCCAGTAGCCGTTGGTGAAAATACCCAGCTGGCCCGATTCAATCACGCGGGTGAGGCGATCCTTGATGGATTTGAAGTAACCCGGCGATGAATTGGGCCAGGGGGTGAGCTTGTGCGAAAGCTCCGACGTGGCCTTGGGGTCGGCCTTGGCGGCAGATACAACGTCCACCCAGTCAAGACCGGCAAGGTGATACAGATGCACCAGATGGTCATGATACATGAGGCACAGGTGCATGATATTGCGGATGATATTGGCGTTGTCTGGTATTTGAATGCCGAGCGCGTCTTCGACCGCATGCACGGAGGAAAGGGCATGCGTACCCGTGCAGACGCCGCAGATGCGTTCAACAAAGGCCCACGCATCGCGCGGGTCGCGGCCTTTGAGGATGATTTCAATACCTCTGAAAATGGTGCCGCACGAAACCGCATTGGTAATGACGTTGCTGTCGTCAAGGTTCACCTCGCAACGCAAATGTCCTTCAATGCGGGTAACGGGGTCTACAACCACGCGGCGGCCCGAGTCCTTGACGGCATAACCCTGAGAAGTAGTGTATTCGTATGCCATGGGGTATTTCCTCAGTTGTTGGAGTCGGTGTCGGAGGAGTTCTTGGTGTTCTTGCTACCTGCGTGGCGCACCATACTGGCAACGCCGTGCACGGCAACACCCGCAGCCACGCCCGCCACTGCGGCAACGCCCACGGTTTCAGCCGTTGCGTTGGTGCCGAGATGCGGAATGGTGGTGATGCGGTCATAAAACGAGCCCTGATCCCAGAAGTTCTGTTCCGAGCAGCCTATGCAGCCATGCCCGGACTGAATGGGAAAGGAGACACCGTTGTTCCAGCGTGTGGAAGGGCAGGCGTTATAGGTGGTGGGGCCTTTGCAGCCCATCTTGTACAGGCACAGGCCAGCGCGCGCGCCCGCATCGTCCCACGATTCCACATACTCGCCCGCGTCAAAATGGGCCCTGCGGTAGCAGTGGT
>JASGGT010000201.1:0-3119 GCA_047602655.1 Desulfovibrio sp.
CGATATTGAGGCAAACATGCTGCGTCAGGGAAAAGTCGGCTTCGGCATGCCGAGCCTGCGCCCGGCTGGCGCAAGCATGGATAAGGAAAACAGCCTGCTGAAGGCTGTTCTGCTGGCCCCATTGGCTGGGGCGGCTCTGGCTGGCCTGCGGTTGTGGCGTGAAAGAAAGATGAGGCGTAAGCCATGAAAAACCAGCCCTCGCTTTTTTCCTCAATCTTCAGCGTGCTGTGGCTGGCCAGCATGCTCACAGCCGTGTGGAGCGGTCTTGCGCACTTGCCGCAGGCCGCACGCTATGGGCTGATTCAGAGTGCCAGCTGGTCGCCATCTGTTGCGCATTATTATTCATCAGCGGCGCTGCTGTTCTTGGGGACATACGCCTTTACTGTCTGGCGGCTTCAGGGGCGCAGCGCCTTCTGTCTGACGCGCTGCGGCCTGCTGCGCGTCATGTTGCTGATCGGGCTGGCCATCAGTGGTTTGGCGCTTATTATGCACAATATGCCCGATTTTTCACTGTACGATAGCGTTTACGCTGTTGTTAAAATGCTGCACCTTGTGTGCGCACTGGCCTTGCTCCCCCTGCTGATATACAGGCTCTGCCGCCGTTGGACTGGCGGCTACGGCTGGCTGAGGCCACGCGATGGGGCAGACCCGTGCTGCGGGGCTTCACGGCGGCGTCCTGGCCGCCGCTAGCGCCACCCCAGTTTCAGTTTGCCCGTCCGGTGTTACTGTGCCTGCCGGTCCGCCTTAAGCTGTCCGCAGGCAGCCTTGATGTCCTGCCCCTTGCTTTTGCGTAGTATGGCCGTGATTTTGCGCTTCCAGAGGTATTGTTCAAAGGCCAGAACGCTTTCTTCTGTAGGGGCGGCATAGGGAGCGCCCTCCGCCGGATTGTAGACTATAAGATTCAACTTGCCGCGCACATCGCCCACCAGCCGCGCCAGATCCCTGGCCTGTTCCAGCCCGTCATTGACCCCGCCCAACAGCAGGTACTCAAAGGTAATGTGCTCCCGCGTTTTGAGCGGGTAGGACTTGAGAGCCTCAAACATTTCGTCAAGAGGCCACCGTGCGGCCTTGGGCATGATTCTGGCCCGCAATTCCTGCGTAGGCGCATGCAGTGAGACCGCCAGATAGGCAAGGCCGCTGTCTCCCAGTTCGCGCAAGCCTTTTTCGATGCCGCAGGTGGAAACTGTGATGCGACGGGGTGAGAAATTCAGCCCCTTGGCATTGTTCAGGCCTTCAAGGGCGCGCATGAGCTCACGCATGTTGAGCAAAGGTTCGCCCATACCCATGAACACAATATTGCGCAGCATGGGCCATTCCGGCCTGTCATCGCCCAGGTGCGCACGCGCCACAAGGATCTGCCCCAGAATTTCGGCCATGGTCATGTTGCGTTCAAAGCCCATTTGCCCCGTGGAACAAAAGGTACAGGCCATGGCGCAGCCCACCTGGGATGAAACGCACTGCGTCCAGCGCCGTACGCCTTCACGCGAATCCGAAGGAATGAGCACCGTTTCGACAAGCGCCCCATCTTCAAGGCGCAGCAGAAATTTTGTGGTGTCGTCCTGGCTTTTCTCTACCGTGACTACCTCTGGCCAGATAATGACAGCCTTGGCCGTCAGCTTTTCGCGGCAGTCTTTTGAAATATTGGTCATGGATTCAAAATCGCGGACCATGCGCTGCCACAACCATTGCCAAATTTGCATGGCGCGGAACTTGCGCTCGCCCAGTTCGGTTTGAAGCCAGGTTTCCAGCTCGGGAAGGGTCAGGTTGAGAAGATTGGTCATATGTTCTGCCGGAATTAGATAAGGTTTAGTAGTGCAGATATGTTGTGTACTGGCAGTTGAACTACGATGTTTGGCGCTGATGGGCAAGAAATTTCCGTGCTTGCGGACCCACGTTCTTGCAATAAGCAAAAAGGGCGTTCCCAAAGGAACGCCCATAGTTTCTACGTAGGCGGTTTGGCTGTTATCCCACAGACTTGCGTGCGTAATCACGCACAAATGTCACGGCGGATTCCACATCAGTAACTTCGCCAGCAATCTGGGCCTGCAGCAGGGCATCGCGAATAATGCCCACCAGCGGGCCGGGCGACAGCTTGGTTTCGCTCATGATCTCATTGCCGTTCAGCAGCGGCTCCAGCATCTGCTCCGGCGTCTCCGCGCGATCCAGATACTTCATATTGTGGTTGAACGAAGTGAGGATGCCGTCGCGGGCCTTGAGGTCGGCCCTGGCCATGGCGATAAGCCGTGGATAGTCGTCCAGCGCCTTGAAGCGGCGGATGCCCCTGTCGGTCATCATGAAGTGGAAGCGCATGTGGTGGCGCACCAGATGGCACAGCAGGTCGATATCTTCCTGTGCAAAGTGCAGGCGGCGCAGAATCTTGCGTGTTACCTTGGCGCCCACGCGGTGGTGCTGGTAATACGTCCAGATGCCGTCAAAATATTCGCCAGTATAGAGCTTGCCCACATCATGGAACAGCATGGCCATGGTGCCAAGCCAGTCGTAGTGAAAATCTTCTTCGGGATAGTGCTTCATGCACTCAAGCGTGTGCTCGAACACGTTTTCCGTGTCGCCTTCCTTGTTACGCATCTGGGTGAGGCAGGAAAGGGAGGCCACTTCAGGAATAAGCCCCTGAAGAATGTGCGAATCAAAGAGCAGGCGCACAAAACGGTACATGGATTCGGCAGCAACCTTGCGCCATTCGTCCATGATGTCCGTAGCAGGGACGTAATCCAGCACGCGGCTTGAGGCGCGCACAATGGCAAGCCATGTGTTGGGCTCTATGGGCAGGTCAAAGTTGGCCGCAAAACGCAGGGCACGTACCGCTAGAAGGTAATTGTGGCGCAGGGTTTCATCCGGAAGGCCCGCAAGCTGGATAGCGCCGCCCTTGACGTCTTCAAAGCCGTCATAGGCATCCTGCGTGGTTTCAGGGCTGCCAAAGCCCGTGATGCGCAGCTTGAGCTGTTCCTCATGGGGCATCCTGTCCATCATCGTAGGTGTGATGCGCAGCAGGGAAAGTTCCGGGTGCCCGGCAGCAGCTACTTCCAGAGGGTAAAAACAGAAGACAAAGCTTTTTCCCAAGGCAGTGCCGCAGCACGACAAACGCGCACTGGCAACACTGG
>JASGGT010000202.1:0-3067 GCA_047602655.1 Desulfovibrio sp.
CTGCGCAATTGCACCGCCGGCCGCTACGCGATCAACAAGGCGCGCATGGTGCGCATGTCCGAATACAGCCGCGAGATGGAAATCACCGTAGAAGTGCTGCCAGAGGCCGAAACCGACGCATCTGGCAACGAGTATGACCCGCAGGATTAAGCGGCTGCCAACGCAATCAGCAACCAGCCGCGGAGGTTTTACTTCATGAGCCAAGCCCCCCTTCTGCCCTTGCCGCCAGTGGAACGCCGCAAGCACATCTGCGCGGCAATTCCTGCATGGTTCCCCCCGTATTTGCTCACGGCAGCCCAGGGCATAGCCAGCAACGGGAGCAAGATCAGCTTTGCCTTTTCGCGCGGCGAGCGGCAGGTCATGCGCCGCCGTAAGCCCATGCCCGTAAGCCAGTGGGCCGAAAAATACCGCATGGTAGAGATGAGCGCCATTCCCGGCCGCTGGCACAACCTGTTTACGCCCTACCTTGTGGGCATCATGGACACCATGGCCCACCCCGGCGTGGAAACTGTCATTGTATGCAAAAGCCCGCAAACGGGCGGCTCAGAAGCTGGCCACAACTTTGTGGGATACTGCATAGACCGCTGCCCCGGCCCTGTCATGTACGTCTACCCCGACGAACTGACCGCGCGCGAAAACGCCAAAGACCGCATTATCCCCATGATTCAGGCCTCGCCCCGCCTGCGGGAATACATGACCGGCTATGGCGACGATACCAGCAGCCTGCGCATCAACCTCATGCACATGCCCATTTATCTGGCGTGGTCTGGCTCGGTTTCGCGCCTGGGCAACAAGCCCATCCGCGTACTCATTCTTGATGAGCTGGACAAGTACAAAGACCCCAAAAACGAGGCCACTTCCGAGGCACTGGCCGAAATGCGCGTTACCACGTGGCGCAGGCGTGGCCGCTCGCACGTTATGAAGGTCAGCACCCCCACCACGCCAGAGGGCCCGATATGGGTAGCCTTTACGCAAGAGGCGCAGGCCCGGTTTGATTACTGGGTACGCTGCCCGCACTGCGGCATGTTCCAGCTTATGCAGTTTGAGCGCATAGCCTGGCCCGGCAAAGATACTGATGAAGAGCCTGATGCCGAAGCCGTGCTTGCGCAGCGCCTTGCCACCTATCCCTGCGAACATTGCGGCACCGTGTGGGATGATAACGACAGGGACAGGGCCGTGCGCGGTGGCCAGTGGCGCGAGCGAGAGAGCGGCCTTGATCTTGCGGCCTGCCTTGCCTCTGCGCGGCCTTCTAAAGTGGCCTTTCATATCCCTGCGTGGATATCATTTTTTGTCAGCCTGTCAGATGTGGCCCGGCAGGCCCTCAAATACAAGCAGACAGGCAGCGCGGATGAACTGAAGAAGCTGCAAAACCAGTACAAGGCTCAGCCGTGGGTGGTAGAACACGCTGCCCGTACAGAGGATAGCATTCTGGCCCTTTGCGACGACCGCCCCCGTGGCAGGGTTCCCGGCCCCATTGAGGGCAAGACGCGCGTATCCATGCTGCTGGCTGGCATAGATACGCAAAAAAGCCACTTCCGCTACGTTATCCGCGCATTTGGCTTTGGCGATCAGGAAGAAAGCTGGCTTGTGCAGGCTGGCGTGGCAGAAACCCTCTCTGCCATTGATGCCATTTTGTGGGCCGCCAGATACCGGGATGCCGACGGGCATGAATATGCCGTGCGTGCGGCCATGATGGACGCCATGGGCGGCCGCACGGCAGAGATTTACCGCTACGCGGTGCGGCACCGGGGCCGGGTATACCCCTGGCAGGGCGTGCGCTCCATGTCGCAGCCCTATACCCCTACCCCGCAGGAATACTACCCGGATCAAAAAGGCAGCAAGATCAGGATACCCGGCGGCATCAACCTGTGGCGTTGCGACACCACTTTTTTCAAGGATGATCTGTCAGGCAAGCTCAGCATCAACGCCAGCGACCCCGGCGCATTCCACCTGCACAGCAACGAAAAGCGGGAGCTGGAAGAGTACGCCCGCGAAATGTGCGCAGAAGCCTACGACGACGAACAGCACGCCTGGGTAAATCCGCACAGCCGCGCCAACCACTATTGGGACTGCGAGGTCATGTGCAAGGCGCTGGCGTACATACTCAATGTTCGCAATACCCGCCCCCCGCAAGGCGAGAAAAAACGCAAACTAGTAACCGGGGTGCGTGGCGAAACAGCAGATATAGCGGGAAAAATCGGCAGCTACAGGAGGTAACCGTGGAAGACCTGAAAAACAAAGGGCGGCGGCTCAACTGGCGGCAGGCCTGCGAACTTTTGGGTTGTGGAAAGACAAGGTTTTACGCCCTGATTCGTAAAGGAATGCTGCCAGCATACAGGGTTACAGGTGGCAAGCGCGGATTGTGGGTGTATGAAAGTGAATGTCAGGGGCTTGTGCAGTGCATAACTTCAGTTGCACCAGAAAATGAAGCAAAATAGAAGTGAAAGACGTAAAAACATCGTCAATCCTTGGAGCAAAGTGTTGAGTGTTGTATCCTTGGTTGAACAGGGGTTTACACTACCTTGGTACAACTGTAAGCTAACAAGAATTGGGCCTTACCACACTCAGTATCAATAGGATATTCATATGGGTAGGAAGGATTTTACGCTTCTCACTGACGTGGATGTGATTGACGACATTTTACTGGATGAGAGAAACCCCAGGATTCGTGCCGCAGGCAGCCAGCAAGACTGCATCGACCGCGTTCTCCGCAAGCGGGAGCAGATGCAAAATTTAATCGAGAGCATAGCTAAAGAAGGCCTTTCGACAACCCCAATATTGTTGACAAGCAGCGCAACGGAAAAAGGCAAGTGGGTTGTCAAAGATGGCAACCGCAGGGTAACGGCTCTCAAACTTTTAAATGATCCATCACTCTGTACTGACCCAGAATTCAACCAGAAAATTGTTGCCATTGCTGATGCTCATAAAGACAATATTCCTCGAAAAATCGACTGCCTATCATCTGAGAACCCAGAGGCGATCGCCCGTGAAGTGGTGCTACGCCACTCTGGAGAGCTCGGCGGCGTTGGACAGATCGACTGGTCATCTTATCTTAGAACTATCTACC
>JASGGT010000203.1:0-3010 GCA_047602655.1 Desulfovibrio sp.
GATAGCAGCCATACTGCAAGCAGTACCTGCCCGATCCGGGGGTGTCGCTGCGATGTGCAACATTCGAATCAGCGCAGTTCGCGCTCAACCACAACGGCCAGATCTTCGGCAAAGGTTTTGACCTTTTCGGGGTTCTCGCCTTCCACCATTACGCGGCAAAGAGATTCCGTGCCGGAATAACGTAAGAGCACACGCCCGCGCCCGGCCAGTTCCGCCTCGACCTTGGCAACAGCCTCGCCAATGGCGGGGCGTTCCTCAAAGGGGAGGCGTTTTTCCACCCGCACGTTGATAAGCTTCTGCGGGAAGGGTTTGAGCCGCCCAGCCAGTTCGGAGAGGGGCTTGTCTTTTTCGCGCATGATGCGCAGGATTTGCAGGGCCGCCAGCAGACCATCGCCAGTGGTGCTGTACTTGTGGAAAATAAGGTGGCCCGACTGCTCGCCGCCCAGCATGGCGCCTTCGCGCCGCATGGCTTCCATAACGTAGCGGTCGCCCACCTTGGTGCGCAGCAGCGAACCGCCATGATCCTTCATAAAAATTTCCAGGGCCATATTGCTCATGGCGGTTGCCACGAGCAGATTGCCCGGCAGTTCGCCCCGGGCCATCATGGCCTGGGCGCACATGGCCATGAGCTGATCGCCGTCAATGATCTCGCCATGTTCGTCCACAACGATAAGGCGGTCGGCGTCGCCGTCCAGCGCAAGGCCCACATCGGCCCGCACCTCGCGCACCTTTGCGGCCACCACCTCGGGATAGAGCGAGCCGCAGTGCTCGTTGATGTTGGTGCCGTCAGGGTTTGTGCCGATGCGGAAAACTTCGGCCCCCAGTTCTTCAAGAGCCAGAGGGGCAACCTTGTAGCTGGCGCCGTTGGCGCAGTCAACCACAATGCGCAGGCCAGAGAGCGTCAGCTGGGGAGGGAAACAGCTTTTGGTGTAAACAATATAGCGGCCCCCGGCGTCTTCAATCTTGGTGGCGCGGCCAACGCCGCGCGCTTCGGGGTAGGGCCATTTAAAGTCCGAATCCAGTACCATGGCCGATATCTCGTCTTCGGTCAGGTCGGGCAGCTTGTAGCCATCGGCATCAAAGAACTTGATGCCGTTGTCGTGAAAGGGATTGTGCGAGGCGGAAATTACCACGCCAAGGTCGGCCCGCATGCTGCGGGTGAGAAAGGAAATGGCCGGTGTGGGCAGCGGCCCGGTCATGATCACATGCATGCCCGCGGCGCACAGGCCGGAAGTAAGCGCGGATTCAAACATGTAGCCCGAAAGGCGCGTATCCTTGCCGATGACCACCTTGTGCTGGTGGTCACCGCGCCGAAAGCGCACCCCTGCCGCCAGACCAAGTCGCAGGGCCACATCCACGGTCATGGGATAGTTGTTGACCGTGCCGCGTAGCCCGTCTGTGCCGAAAAGACGCTCAGCCATGAAAACTCCTTACCTCTGATTCTTTAGCAGCGCGCAGACGCGTTTCAGCATGGGCGCTGTTGCCGGGTTTTGTCGTATGTGCCGTGCCAGGCCGCGAGGGTAAGACGCGGTTGCGTTCCGTTCTGTCTGCCGTAAGCGGCAGTTGAAGGGGGCGTTTATTTCTTTTTTCTTGTTACCGTAACTTCTTCCGTAACCGGGTTCAAGAGAGTCATTCCTTCCGGCAGTTTGAAGTGCAGGGGCGTTTTGACGCTCTCCCCTGGCTGGATATCCGGCGTAACGAAAGAAACTTCCATTTCGCCAAGATAACGGCTGTTCTTTGCCAGAGCCTCGGGAACCTCCACCAGCACGGCAACTTCATCAGGATTCACCGTATAGGCCTGGCGATTCTCCTTGGCAATCTCCACCTTGCAGCGGCGCGAAATAACAGTGCGCCCGCTGGTAATGGTGTATTGCACCTTGACGGATGGCGGCGTGGCCGTGACCATGCCCGGCGTGTCCAGTGTGATGGTTTGCTGGGTTGTAGTGCCCGCCGCCTTGGGATCAAGCATGATGGTCAAAGGCACGCTGGCAATGGCGGAGACAACGGATTCCGGGCCGCGCAAAACCACTGTTGCCGGGGTCACGCTGACGTTTTCCACAGTCAGGGCGCCGCTGCGCAGGGGCGAATCCACAACAGCCTTAACGGGT
Organism: Desulfovibrio sp.; assembly: GCA_047602655.1. Classification (GTDB taxonomy): domain Bacteria; phylum Desulfobacterota; class Desulfovibrionia; order Desulfovibrionales; family Desulfovibrionaceae; genus Desulfovibrio. The sequence goes on from JASGGT010000203.1 coordinate 2,109, forward strand.
ACGCTGCGCTCCTGCACGGTGTCGGCCTTGACCACAATGCGCGGCGGCTGCACATCAATGAGTTCAAAGGCGCGGAACCGCGCACCAAGATGCTCCGCCGAGAGCGGAACCACTGTTGTGCCTTTTTTAATGGAAGAAAGATCCACAGCCTGAATGATCTTGCGTTGGGTAACCGAGCGCAGCAGGGTTTCCGGCCCGCGCAGGCGCACAACAGCCTTGTTGATAAGGCCGTCCGTCACCACAAGATTGGCGGGGATACCGAAATAATCGAGGTTTACTTCAATCTGCGCTTCCAGCCTGTCGCGAACGCTGACCATGTACCACATGCTCACGGCGATAAAGATCGCCAGCAACATGGAAAGCAGATGCGGGGGGCGGCGCGAGGGATCAGAGGATTTCATTAAGCACCTGCCTGAGGCGGGTAGCGTCAAGGGCGCGCATCAGCTCATCCTTGAGGGCCACGGAAATTTCGCCTCTTTCTTCAGAAACAACAATGACCAGGGCATCGCTTTCACGGGCGATGCCAAGTGCCGCGCGGTGGCGAGTGCCGAAGTTCTGCCCCTTGGCTTCGGCCAGCGGTAGGATGCAGGCCGCAGCGGTGATTCTGCTTCGGCTGATGATCACTGCACCATCGTGCAGGGGGGCCTTGGGGTAAAAAATATTCATGAGCAGCTGGCGTGAAAGTTGCGCATCAATACGCACGCCTTCGCGTTTTATCATGTCGCCAAGGCGCATGCTGCGCTCGATAACGATCAGCGCGCCCACCCGCAGCCGGGCCATTTCAACACAGGCCGTCACCACTTCTTCCACGCCGATATTTTTTATGCTGGATCGGCGAAAGATGGGCCTTGCGCCCATTTCGCCCAAGGCCTGACGGATGTCGGCCTGAAAAATAACGACTA
>JASGGT010000204.1:0-3007 GCA_047602655.1 Desulfovibrio sp.
TGACTGTTAACGGCGCTGCCGCCCTGAATCTGCTGGGTTGTGGAGCCGGGCGGCTGGAAAAGGGTGGGCCTGCTGATTTTTGTGTGCTGCCAGAAAACCTGACCTACTAGCCATCCCAAGGCAAGTAGCGTTCTTTGAGGATCACGAACAGCCTTCATACCCTTGAAGGTGTCTACAAACATCTTGAAATTGTTCTCGATTACTTGTGTTTGTGTTTGGCGCATAAAGTCCTTGTCAGGGTAAATTGTTGCTGGCAGTATTCGCCCAGCAGACTGACGCCGTTACGGCATGTATCGCCAGCCTGCCGGGTGCGCCGCCAGGGGGTATTTGCGGCTTATCCGGGTTTGGAAATGCCGACCGCGTTATTACTGCAAGCGGCTTGCCGCTTTTTGTTAACCTGCGCCAAGAAGGACAACATGACCGAGGAAGTTTTGGATTGGAAGGAAGCCATTGCCAGGGTGCTCAACAAGCGCGACATGTACGTCAAGCTGCTGGCCAAGTTTATTGAAACGGAGCGCGACACCCCGTCAAAGGTGACTCAGGCCCTGAAGAGCGGCAACATGGAAGAAGCCCGCAACCTTGTGCACAGCACCAAGGGAGCAGCCGCCAACCTGGGGGCCAAGGCGCTGGCCGCCGCTGCGCTTGAGCTTGAAATGGCCGTCAAGGCCGGGGCGGATACCGACCGCGCCATGAGCCATTTTTCTGCCGCGCACATGGACACGCTTGTGACCATGCACGCCTTTATGACGCAGTAGTTCGCTGATATTGCTGAATGTCGACCCCCCTTCGAATCTCGGAGGGGGGTTTTTTATTGCCTGCCTGCGGCAGGTGGAGACTGGGGTGCCTTGCAGTTTGTCTTTGCATCAGCATGGTTACGCTAACTGCTTGTGCCTCTGGGCTGGCGTGTCTTTTTTGTTGACCGGGGCATGCAGCGGATGTAGAAATTGGTCAGACCAATTTGGAGGTCGAGGTGCAAACAAGGTCAGTTCAACGAAAAGCCGTTTCAGAAGAGGTCGTTACCCGGCTCAGGGCAATGATTAACGATGGCGGTTTGCAACCTGGGGACAGGCTGCCCGCTGAACGCAAACTGGCGGAGCAGTTTCAGGCATCGCGGGCATCGGTGCGCGAGGGGATCAGAATTCTGGCGGAATCCGGCCTGCTGGAAAGCCGCCAGGGGGCAGGAACCTTTGTGCGGGAGCGCCCGGAAGCTACACTCATCGGAGCTGTTTTGTCCGGCAAGTATTCTTTGGAAGACGTCTTTGCGGTGCGCATGATGCTTGAGCCGGAAATTGCAGCGCTTGCAGCCCGCAATGGAACGCCGGAGGCAAAGGCCAGCCTTGATGCCCTGCTCGCCACTCAGGAACAGGCCACGCAGGGCGGCTGCTCCTGGGGGGATTTTGACCTCAAGTTCCACCACGCGCTGGCGGAGGCATCGGGTAATCCCGTTTTGCTTGAAATGGTCTCTGCCCTGCACGAGGGCTTTGCCAGCAGCCGAGAGGAAAGCGTGCAGTCTCCATTGCGTCAGAAGGCATCACTTGCCGCGCACCGCAGCATTGTGAAGGCGATTCTTCAGGGGTGCGCAACAGAAGCTGAAAGTGCCATGCGCCGACACCTTGAGGACGTGAAACAGATCATTTTTTCCCGCAAGTAGATTGGGTGCAGGGGGGTGAGGAGCAATCGCTTGAAACAGTGCGGAGCATGCCTGAGCGTAGCGCAGCAATTATTGGCACCGGCAGTTTGGGGAGTGCCGGGCAAGAGTGGACGCGCGTCTGACTTCATCAACCTGTAGTTCATAGGTCATACCATGATCACAACGTATCTGATATATATCTGCCTTGGTGCGATTGCCGGCATGCTTGCCGGATTGCTCGGCATCGGGGGCGGTCTGGTTATCGTGCCCATGCTCAACACTGCGTTTGAGTTGCAGCATTTTCCCATCCAGCACTTGCAGCACATTGCCCTGGGCACCTCCATGGCGACCATGATTTTTACCTCCATGTCGAGCATGCGCGCTCACCACAAGAGGAAAACCATCAACTACAGCATCTTCTGGAAGCTGACCCCTGGCATTATCATTGGTACCTACTTGGGTACGTGGATTGCCGCGTCCCTTTCCACCTTGTTTCTCAAGGTCTTTTTTGGGTGTTTTCTCTACTATGTGGCCATACAGATGCTGATGAACATCAAGCCGAAGGGCGCGCGCGACCTGCCCGGTACAGCCGGGACCTTTGCTGCCGGTAGCGGTATAGGGGTGTTCTCCGCTCTTGCGGGAATTGGCGGCGGCACCATGACAGTGCCCTTTCTTTCCTGGTGCAATCAGACCATGCTGGCCGCCATTGCCACCGCGGCGGCGGTGGGCTTGCCGCTGGCGCTGGCTGGTACCGCCGGATACGTAATCAACGGCTGGAACGCGACAGGAATCCCCGGCCCGCACATTGGTTACGTGTATATTCCGGCATTTTTGGGCATTATTGTTGTGAGCGTGATTACGGCCCCGCTGGGAGCGCGGCTGGCCCACTCCCTGCCGGTGGACAAGCTCAAAAAGATTTTTGCTGTCCTGCTCTTTCTGGTAGGTTCAAAAATGCTCTGGAGTTCCTTTATGTAACAGGGTGTTGCGCATATAAAAAGTCCTGCCTTAATGGCAGGACTTTTTATATGCGCTGGCCGGAAATCTGATTTCAGCCACTCTTTTTTCTCCCTGCCATCACGGGCAGAAACACTCGTGCGTTTCGTCCATAAATTGCTCAAGCTTTGCCGCAGCCTTGCGGAGTTCGCTCTCAACCTGATGGTGTTTCTCCGGCGTATCGCGAAAGGCGGGCAGGGATACGCTCATGGCGCAGTCCACGCGCCCCGCATAGGTAACGGGCACGGCATAACAATGAAGTTGCGGGTTGATTTCGCCAATATCTCTGGCAATGGCCCCCTGTCGCACCCCGTGCAGCTCTTTCAGAAAAGCATCCATGTCAAAAGGTTCTGTGCAGAGTTCCTCGGCAAAAAGGGCGACCAC
>JASGGT010000205.1:0-2985 GCA_047602655.1 Desulfovibrio sp.
TTTCGGTATCCGTGCGACATCTGCAACGGCCAGCGTTATAACCAGCAAGTTATGGCGCATTCGTACATGGGATACTCTATTCATGACATCTTGATCATGCCCGTGGCCCAGTTGTCGGAAAGGTCGTTGTTCAAAGAAAGTGCTCTGCTTACATCAAAATTTAAAGATATGCAGTCAATTGGGTTAGGGCACCTTAATCTCTTTCGGGCAACTTCGGAGTTATCTGGCGGTGAGGCTCAGCGCATTCGGTTGTTGTCGCAGATTAAGACAAACTTGAAAAAAACGTTCCTGATTGTTGATGAGCCATCACGGGGGCTTGAGAGAAATGATTCAAAGCTGCTTTTAGATTTTTTGGATTCGTTGTTGCCATCAACACAGGGCATCATGGTTATTGAGCACAATGCCTTTTTACTGAAGCATATGGACTACATTGTAGAATTTGGACCGGGTGGTGGAGATAGGGGCGGAAGCATAATATATCAGGGGCGTATACAAGATATGCCGGGTTCAAAGTCTATAATTAAAGATTATTTATGTAAGTATTAAGATTTGGGCTTGTTTCGGCCATTTGCATCGGCGAATGAGGCATCTTTTTTTGAGCCTGCTAGTTGAACTATTTTCCTGATTTTGCTTGTGGAACTTTGGAACGCATGTTTTTTGCCAAGCGCTCCTTATCCTCTACATGCTTTGACAGACAACCACTTTCGATGTGTGGCACTGTGTGAGTTGTGCTGACGCGAAGAACCTGGGATTCGGCATTCAGGCTCATAGTCTCTGCGGTCTGCCGTTGCCGATTTGCCATCATCTTGGCCGATAGCGCACGGGCCTTGATTGCTGGCCTTGATTGCGGGGAGCCGTCTTTCTGCCTTATGGCGCTATTCCACACGGATGGCGTATTTTACCGCGTAGCAGTCGCCGCCCTCCTGCATGACGTAACTCATCATGTCGCACACATAGACATCGCTTTTCATGGTCAGGCCAGCGGCGCTGACGTTTTTCAGCATATCGGCAAGGGCCAGCCTGTGCGAGGCATCCGTGCCGTTGTGGGCCAGAATGGCGTATTTTCCCTCAGGTTTTATATGGAGGAGGGAGGGCGGCGTGGTGCGCCGCACCCTGGTGAAGTAATATCGCTCAACGTAGCTGCCCTGCCGTATGTCATCCAGGCTAAAGACAACGCCAAAGGGGTAACGCGGTTTTTCTTCCTGCTGCTCATAGCCACGATTATATTCCACAAAACGCTGCACAAGTTCCCATTGCGACTCTGAGGGGTTCGCGCCTGTGGGCGTCATTTCCAGCCGTTCTGCCTCTTGATGCCGCACCGTCATGGTGTCGTATTCAAAATCCAGCGCTTCGCGCAGGCAGGCGGTCATGTCTTTGAGCATCAACCTGCGCTGGGCAGCCCGGCGCAGTTCCTTTTCTGCGACGAGCTGTTTTTCCTGCAAGAATGACAGGAAGTCCTCGCCGTTCATGTTATGCAGATGCGCCTTGATTTCCTTCAGCGAACTGCCGACCTCCTTGAGCATGGAGAGCAGGTCGAATTCAAAATACTGCTCAATCCCGTATCGGCGGTACCTGTTTTCTGAAACGTGCCTGGGTTTCAGCAACCCTTCCTTTTCATAAAACAGCAGGGTGCCTTTTTGCGTGCCGCACAGGCTGGCGAATTCGCCAGAGGTGAGCAGATTCTTTTTCATTGCACTTTTTCCTTGACTCTAAAGTAACTGTATAGTTTACGCTGGCAAATTACAGGCAAAAGGGCAAGCCGGAAGTTGCTTGCCCATACAAGAGCAGAGGTGTTTGTAATGTGCTGGTTTAGTATGAAAAAGTTTCGGCTGTGGCTGCTCGTTCCCCTGTGGCTGACCGCGCTCGCCCTTGGCTGCAACAGGGCGGAGGAGTCTGCCCCTGCCCATGCCGAAGTGCAGTATCTTGTGCTGGGGGAAGAAAAGCTGACCCTGAGCAGTATGCTGCCGGGCAGGGTCTCCGCGCTGGTAACGGCCGAGGTTCGGCCTCAGGTTGACGGCATTGTCATTGAGCGCCTGTTTGAAGAGGGTGCCGATATAAAAAAAGGGCAGGTCTTGTACCGCATAGACCCGGCCATCTATCAGGCGGCCCACGCCACGGCCAGAGCCTCGCTTGCGGAGGCAAAGGCCGCTGTTACCGCCATTGCCCTGCTGGAAAAACGCCAGCGGCTGCTGATCAAGCAATACGCCGTCAGCCAGCAGGAGCTGGACAACTCCATTTCGCAGCATGGTCAGGCCCGCGCCCGCGTTGCCAGGGCGGAGGCCGAGCTTGAAACAGCAGCCATCAACCTTGCCTATACAGAAATAAAAGCCCCGGTGTCTGGCCGCATTGGGGCCTCTGGCGTTACGGTCGGCGCTCTGGTTACTGCCAACCAGGCATCCCCCCTGGCCGTCATTCAGCAGATTGACCGCGTCTATATTGATATGACGCAATCCAGCGCGGAGGCTATCCGCCTGCGCCGCGCCCTTGCGCAAGGCCGCATATCCGCCAACGGCAATACAGCCAAAATCCGCCTGACGCTTGAAGACGGCTCGCCCTATACGCCAGTCGCCACTTCATCGCATGCTGGTGAATCGGCCTGGATACAAGGCGACCTGCTGTTTTCTGAAATATCTGTGGCGCGGAGCACGGGGAGCATCATGCTGCGGGCTGTGGTCGATAATCCCGACGGGCTGCTGCTGCCGGGCATGTACGTTAAGGCCGCTATTGAAGAAGGCTCGGTGGACAAGGCCGTGCTGATCCCGCAGGGGGCCGCCTTTGTGAACAATACGGGCGGGCACTCTGTTTACGTGTTGCAGAAAGAAGGCGCGAAAGACGGGATTTATCGCCTGACGCGGCGCGATGTGAGCATTGACCGCGCATACGGCAACCGCTGGATTGTGGGCGCGGGCCTCAGCTCTGGCGACATGCTGGTGGTTGAGGGCTTCCAGAAAGCGTCCCCCGGCGAACTTGTGCGTGGCGTAGCCG
>JASGGT010000206.1:0-2856 GCA_047602655.1 Desulfovibrio sp.
GACGACATTACGCAGCGCAACATTCTTATTCTTGTTGCCATCGGTATTTTTGTTGTATTGCTTGGCAGCATCATATTTATGGTTCGCCGGATCATCACGGCCCCGCTGAAGAACATCATGGATTACAGCGCGCAGATAGCGCATGGTGATTTCAAGGCTGTGCTCACGGGCAATTACAACTTTGAACTGGCTGAGCTTGCAGGCAATTTCAAGGAAACGACCGCCGTACTCAAAAACCGTCTGGGCTTTGCAGATGGTGTATTGCAGGGCATCACCTTCCCCACTCTGGTTGCAGATACAGACGTGCACATCACCTATGTGAATGACGCCATGGTCAAGCTTGTGGGCAAGAGCGGCAAGGCCGCAGATTATTTGGGCATGTTTGCCGCAGAATTTTTCTATGGCGATGCCAGCAGGCCCACCCTCAGCCACAAGTGCCTGAAGGAGGGAGCCAACGCTCACGGTATCGAAAGAGAGATGACCTTTGCTGATGGCTCGCATAAATTTTTGCGCATGGACGTTACACTGATCCGCGATCTGGACGGCAACATTGTGGGCGCCATGACCCTTGTGTTTGACCTGACGGAAATCAAAAAGCAGCAGGCCACCATTGAACAGCAGCGGGATGCCGTAGCCCAGGTGGCGCAGAACGCCAATGTCATTGCCGACAGGCTTTCTACCGCTACCGAAGAGCTTTCCACCCAGGTGGAACAGGCCAGCCGTGGCGCGGATCAACAAACCCAGCGCGTTTCTGAAACCGCCACCGCAATGGAGCAGATGAATGCATCTGTGCTTGAAGTTGCGCGCAATGCGGGCGGAGCTTCAGACACTACCATAAATGCCAAGCGCAAGGCGGAGCACGGCGCAGAAGTGGTCAACAAGGTGGTGCAGGGCATCAACCAGTTGCACACGCAGGCTCTGGGCCTCAAGACCGGCATGGCCTCGCTGGGCGATCAGGCTCAGAGCATCGGCCAGATCATGACCGTGATTTCAGACATTGCAGACCAGACCAACCTGCTGGCCCTTAACGCCGCCATTGAAGCGGCGCGCGCAGGCGAAGCCGGACGCGGATTTGCCGTTGTGGCCGATGAAGTGCGCAAACTGGCGGAAAAGACCATGCAGGCAACCCGCGAGGTTGGTTCCGCCATTCAGGGCATCCAGAACGGCACCACGCAGAACATTGATCAGGTCAACCAGACTGTAGACACCATCGAGCAGACCACAGAGCTTGCCGGAACCTCAGGCGCGGCGCTGTCCGAGATCGTTGTTCTGGTGGATCAGGCCGCGGATCAGGCGCATTCCATAGCTGCCGCTGCGGAAGAACAGTCGGCCACGAGCGACGAGATCAACCGGGCTGTGGAGCAGATCAACACCATCAGCGCGGAAACTTCCACAGCCATGTCCCAGTCGGCCACCGCTGTGGCGGAACTGGCAAAACAGGCGCAGGAACTTAAAAAGCTTATTGCCCAGATGGTTTCTTAGGAATGGTGCAACTGACGGCACGATCATAAGCGCGGCCTGACGGCATACGAACAGTCAGCCCCGGAACGGCCATGTCGCTCCGGGGCTTTTTAATGATCCATACTGCCTGCTGTGTTGTTCTGCAAAACTGAAAGCATACGCAATCAGAAACAGTTTGCCGCTAAATATCCTTGATCACGTCCTGCATGCTGTAGAGCTTGCCGGGCTTCTGCCCTGCCATCCAGCCAGCTGCGCGGATAGCGCCGCGCGCAAAATTCTCGCGCGAGTGGGCCTGATGGGTCACTTCAATACGTTCCCCAGGGCCCATAAAGTACACGGTATGCACACCCACCACATCGCCGCCGCGTATGGCCTGAATGCCGATCTGCTCCTTGGGGCGCGCGCCGATGATGCCGTCACGGGCAGAGCAGCGCACATCGTTGAGCTTCCAGTCGCGGGCCTCGGCAAGGCATTCGCCAAGGGTCAGGGCCGTGCCGCTGGGGCTGTCCTTTTTGCGGTTGTGGTGCAGCTCCACCATTTCAATATCATAGTCTTCACCAAGGGCCTTGGTGAGCTGGGGCAGGATGTTCAGCAGCACATTCACGCCGATGCTCATGTTCGAGGCCCAGAAAATGGGAGCCTTGGCGGCAAAAGCGCGCAGCTCGTCCTTTTCTTCATCGGTAAAGCCTGTGGTGCCGATCACGAGGGCATTGCCGGTCTGCGCCACGGCCTTGGCCGATTGCAGGCTCACCGCAGGCGCGGTGAAATCAATGACCACAGCCCCGGGAAGCTTGGGCAACAGGGCCGCCAAACTGTCGGAAACAGGGCAGGCAGCGCCCGCGAGAGCGCCCACGCGCTCCGGGCTGTCCACCAGCCCCGCGAGGGTGAACTGCGGGTCGGCTTCCACAAGCCCGCTGATGGTTTTGCCCATGCGCCCGCTGGCCCCGACCACAATAATAGAAGTACTCATAGCTTCTCCGTTTCCGTTATTCCGGCTCAATGCCGGATTCACGCAACAGGTTTCTGAATTCCGTTTCATCCAGCACGGTTACGCCAAGGGAGCGCGCCTTGTCCAGCTTGCTGCCCGCCTTTTCGCCCGCTACCAGATAGTCCAGCTTTTTGCTGACTGAACCAAGGGGAACAGCCCCGGCGGCCTCGGCCCACTTTTGCGCCGTGCCGCGCGACACGCTGATGGTGCCTGTAAAGAGAATGGTTTTATTGAACAGCGGTCCGGATACGCTCGCCGCAAGGCTCCCGCCAGACTTCGCTAAAAACTGCAAGCCAGGCTCATGAAGAACAGTGTACCGAGGCCACGGGCCGTTCTCCTTGAGCCGCGCAAGCTGCTCGCGGTTGGCAGGGCTGTCAAAGAAGTTGCGTATGGACGAAGCCACTTCC
>JASGGT010000207.1:0-2789 GCA_047602655.1 Desulfovibrio sp.
TGCCCATACGCTTTGCTTGCGGGCTGTATTCCAGATATTTGCGGATACGCTTTTTGATATATTCGTAATTGCCCTTGAGATAGCCCCCGGCATCACCCTGCCCTTCACTGGCGGCCCCGTTGCCCTGCCCGCTGCTGCCGCTGCCGCGCCCCTGCCCGGTTCCCTCTGCCGAGGCCATGCCCTGCCCTTGCAGTTTGCTCTGGCTTGCGCCGCTGCCAGCGCCTGTGCCAGCATCTGCGCCTGAATTTACGCCTAAAGCAGCAGGTTGCTTTGACTCTGCTACTCTGGCTGCCGCATCTTTGCTCGCCTGTTCCCGAGGCTGAACATTCTGTTCTTTGCGGGTTGTGGCTTTTGTATTTTTTTCGGTCTTGTCGGGCTGCGGCTTTTCCTTGGGCGAGGCATCAACTGATTTTTTTGCCGCTGCTTTTTCGGCAAGCCGGGGTATGGCAAGGGGAGATTGGGAATCCACTACTGTGGGCTCGGCGGATTTTTCCTGCTTTTGGGGTGTGGGCCTTGTTTCCTCATGAACGGCTGCCGCCTCTGCGGCAGGTGCCGCTGCTTGCGCCTGCGGCTCTGCATTCTGTTCCGTCTTGGCACTGCCGCCGCCAGCACCGGCTGGTTCTCCGGCGGTGCCGGAACCGGGCTTGCCGTAAGTCAGGGTAATCACCACCCCGTCAAAATCGCCATTGCCCGCTGGCTGTAACAGACTGCCCAAAAACCAGAGCATGCCCAGCACGGCAAGGTGCACCGCAAAAGAGGCCGCAAAAAACCAAGGGCCTCTGGTGCGCGGCTTTGCGGGCGGTTCCTCAAGATAGGGAGCGGCAAAAATCTGCCTGTCGGCTACGGGTTCCATGCTCATGGCGCATCCGGTTCTGCAAGGTGCATCCAGCGTTGGGCCCTTGGGGGCAGGTTGTACAGCTCCTTGATCTGCTGCGGGGTGACAGTGGTGGAAACAGGGCCGTCCGCAACCACATGCCCGGCCTTGAGCAGTATGGCCCGCCCGCCCAGATACACCGCCTGCTCCGGGTGGTGGGTGGTCAGCATGATCGCTGGCCCGGAGCCGGAAAGCTCGCCAATCAGCTCCAGCAGATGAAACTGGTTGCCGTAATCAAGCCCGGTAACAGGTTCATCCATGACAAGGGCCGAGCAGCCCTGACACAAGGCCCGTGCAATAAGCACAAGCTGTCTTTGCCCGCCGGATAGCTCCAGATAGGATTTGCGCGCGCAGTTTGCCATGCGCACCTGCTCCAGAGCCGTCATGGCCCTGTCCACATCCTCGGCGGAAAACCTGAGCCAGGGGCTGCGGGCGGTTCTGCCCATGAGCACCACGTCAAGCACCTGATAGGCAAAAACGCCCGTATGCATCTGGGGCACATAGGCCAGTGTGCGTGCAAGCTCCCGCCGTGAAATTTCTTCCTGCGGGCGACCTTCCAAAAAAATGGTGCGGCGCGGCGCGGGCAAAAATCCCAGAATGGCCCTGAGCAGCGTTGTTTTGCCGCAACCGTTGGGGCCAAGCACGTTCACCACTTCTCCCTTGCCCACGCGCAAAGAAACCTGCTGCAACACAGGCGGGGCATCAAAATAGCCGAGGGTGAGGTCACGCACTTCAATCATATCGTCTCTTCCAGTCGTACCACAGGCTAAAGGCAAACAGCGGCAACAGGATGATCGAGGTGGCGATGCCCAGCGGCAGTTCCACTGTCCATATCGTGCGGATAAAGGAATCCGTCAGCAGAATAAAAAGTGCGCCGCCCAGGGCTGAATTCAGCAGGCCAAGGCGATTGTCCGGCCCGCAGATAAAACGCATCACGTGCGGAATCACAAGACCAACCCAGTTGATGACGCCCGCCATGACAACTGTCAGCGAGCAGGCCAGCGTTGCCGCCGCGATCAGCTGCATCTTCATGCGCACGCTGTTCACGCCAAGGGCCATGGCCTCGTCGTCGCCCATGGAAAGCGCGTTCACTACCTTGCCGTTAAGACAGATGAAGGCCAGCGCGCAGAGCATGAGCGGCCCACCCCATGCAAGATGACGCGGCTCTGTGCGCGAAAGCGAGCCCATGAGCCAGTAAACAATTTCGGGCAACTGCCTGTTGGGGTCTGCCACGTACTGCACAAGCGAGGTCAGGGCCACAAAAAAGGAGCTGCTCACCATGCCGCCAATGAGCAGGGCAAGAAAACGCGCCTTTGGGTAGAGCATGGAAAAAAACAGGGCAAGGCCCACGCCCAGCGCGCCGCCAATAAAGGCCAGCATCTGAGTGGCCGCCAGTGATGAAAAAAACAGAATGCCCACGGCCCCGCCAAAGGCCGCCCCGTGCTGCACCCCCAGAATACCGGGCGACACAAGTGGATTCTGAAACATGGCCTGATACACGCTGCCAGATACCGCGAGGCATGCGCCCACCAGCAGAGCAGTGACAATGCGCGGCAACCGCAGATTAAAAAACAGAAACATCATCTGCTTTTGATCCGGGCTGAGCGTGTTTCCAGACCATGCATCGGCAAGGCGCGGCAAGCGCGCCCATGTGCAGAGGGTAGCGGCCCATGTGCAGCGAGAGCAGCACTGCGGCAATCAACATCACCCCCAGCCAGAGCAAAATTTTTTCAGAACGTGCCATAAGGTTCAAACAGCTCGTTTATCTGCGCATCGCTCAGATCCAGATTAAAAAACAGTTTCATGAATCGACGGCTTTCGGCCTTGATATCCACGGCGTACAGATCGGGATGCAGAAGATTTGCCAGCCATTGCACGCCCATGAGCCGCATGTAGGTTGCGGGGCGCTCTATCC
>JASGGT010000208.1:0-2662 GCA_047602655.1 Desulfovibrio sp.
TCATGGTGGGCGCATTCGGTCTCGGCTCCATAGCTGGCAAGACCGGCCTGCTCAAAAGAATTTCCCTCTGGGTCCTCAGCCTTTTCCCCCCTACGTTCAACGGGCAGGTGCTGGGGTTGCTGGCCTCGGGTACGGTCATCGGGCCCCTGGTGCCTAGTATGAACGCCAAGGCGGCCCTTTCCTCGCCTATTTCTCTCGCCATCAGCGATTCACTTGGCGTTGAGCGCAAAAGCCCCGCCGCCTCCGGCCTACTGGGCGCGTGTTATGGCGGGTTTGTGCTTATGGGCCACATGTTTCTGAGTGGTTCGTTCAGCCATTACATCATGATTAGCGCATTGCCCGCCCCTTACAATGCCGTGACCTGGATGGACTGGATGCTCTGGTCCTTGCCGTGGGGCGTCATCTGTTTTGCCGCTCTGGCAATTTCCATCATGGTCATGTACCGCCCGAGCTCCCCGGTGTCCCTGCCCAAAGGTTACGGCAAGGAGCAGCTTGCAAAGCTTGGCCCCATGAGCCGCGAAGAACGCACCGTCCTTATTGTGATGCTGTGCGCCCTCGCCATGTGGATGACCGAACTCTGGCACGGCATTGACGCCTCGGTTGTGGCCATAACCGCCATGAGCGTGCTGCTCGGCCTCAAGATCATGACCGCGCAGGACTTCAAAAACGGCATTGAATGGCCCGCCGTCGTGCTTATCGGCTGCGTGTTCAACATGGCCCCCGTTATCAAGGCGCTGGCCATCGACAAATATCTCGGCGGCATGTTCGGCCACGTGATCGCCCAGCTTGCCGCCCAGCCCGCCCTGTTCATTACCGCCATTGCCGTGTCCATTTATCTCATCAAATTCCTGGTCACCAACATGACCAGCGCGGCCATCATGTTTTCGCTGATTCTCAGCCCCATAGCCGTGCAGGTAGGCATCCACCCCTGGATCATCATCTTTGTGGCCTTCTGCGCTGGCAACATCTGGATTCTCAAATACCAGAACACCATCTACCTCTGCGCCCAGTTCGCCACCAAGGGTGAAATGAGCGACCACATGCCCATGGTCAAGCTCTGCCTTGTCTTCATGGCCGTGGTTATTGTGGGTTCCATCTGCAGCATCCCCTACTGGCGCATGCTCGGCCTGCTCCCCTAGGCAGCTCCCGGCATGAGGCTGCCGCCGCTCCCTGAGCCATCGACGGCGGCAGCCACAGCAGGAAGCAACAGTGGACAAGGCTTAAAGTATACTAATTTACTATGATTTCTTCACCACAAGGTTTGCCATCCACACAAACAGCAAGGATCGGGGTTCATATGTCCAAGAAAAGCAAACTTGTTCAAGGCAACGCCGCCATAGCGCAGGGCGCGTTTTACGCCGGAGCGCGGTTCTATGCCGGGTATCCCATTACTCCGTCGTCCGAAATCGCCGAAATCGCATCGCGCGAGCTGCCCAAGCTTGGCGGCGTGTTCATGCAGATGGAAGACGAATTGGCAAGCATGGGCGCCATTGTTGGCTCGTCCCTGGCGGGCGTGAAATCCTTTACCGCCACCAGCGGCCCCGGGTTTTCGCTCATGCAGGAAAACCTGGGTATGGCGACCATGGGCGAGGTTCCCGTAGTGGTGGTCAACGTGCAGCGTTCCGGGCCGTCCACGGGCCTTGCCACCAAGCCCGCCCAGTCCGACATCATGCAGCTGCGCTGGGGCCGCCACGGCGATCAGGAAATCATCGCCCTTACCCCGGCTTCGGTGCAGGAATGCTTTGACCTTACGGTCAAGGCCTTCAACCTGTCCGAAAAATACCGCGTTCCCGTCATCATGGCCCCCGAAGAAGTATGCGGCCACATGCGCGAGAACATTGTCATCCCCGAGCCGGGCGAGCTGGAAGTGGTCAACAGAGCCGTGCCTGCCTGCAAGCCTGAAGATTACAAGCCCTTCTGCCTTGACGAAGGAGCGGTTGCCCCCCTCGCCAGTTACGGCAGCGACTACGTGTTCCACGTAACCAGCTCCATGCATGGTGAAGACGGCTACAGCTGCAACACCCCCGTCAACGCCGCCCGCCGCGTGGCCCAGCTGCACACCAAGCTGGCCGCCGGACGCGATGAAATCGTGATGACCCGCTATTTCGGCCCTGAAGACTGCGAGACCCTCATCGTGGCCTCGGGCGTTGTCACCCGTGCCGCTCGCAGTGCCGCTGCCACCGCCAACGCCGCGGGCAAAAAGGTGGGCGTGCTCCAGTTGCAGACCCTTTGGCCCTTTGCCGACAAGGAAGTTGCCAGGGCGTCACGCAGCGCAAAACGCGTTGTTGTGGCTGAAATGAACTATTCCGGCCAGCTGGCTGGCGAAGTGATGAAGTGTGTCTCCGATCCCCGCATGGTGTCGGGCGTGAACACGTACAACGGCAGCATCATGACTCCCGCGCAGATCGGCGCGGCTCTGTAGCGGGGCAACCTGCTCTGATGAAATGCCCGGCGCTGCGCGCAGTGCGACGCACGCCAGCGAGGTTGCCGCAGGCAGCCTCAAGCGCAACTTGCCATAAAGGAGACTGGAAATGGCGCAAGCAGTTACCCGCTCGCTTCTCAATACCTCGGCCCTGCCGCTCATGTGGTGTGCCGGGTGCGGCAACGGCATCGTGCTCAACGCGCTTTTGTGCGCGCTGGACGAATTGCAGATGAAAAAGGA
>JASGGT010000209.1:0-2657 GCA_047602655.1 Desulfovibrio sp.
ATTTGCCGCCGCTGCGCCAGCGCGGCAATGATGTGCTGCTGCTTGCGCGCTATTTTCTCAACCATTTCTGCACCAAAAAAGCGCGCGATCCCATGCTGCTTGATGAAACGACGCGGCGTATTCTGGCGGCCTACAACTGGCCCGGCAACGTGCGCGAGCTTGAAAACTTTATGGAGCGCCTGAGCATCCTTGTGGATGGCAATACGGTGTGCATGGATGATCTGCCGCGCAAGATCCTGGATCAGGTGGGCGATGTGTCGCTGCTGCCCCCGGTGGTGGAAGATGCCCCGGTGTGCGAGCCTGAGGCAGCGCCTCTTGCCGAATCCACCGCAGATGACGGCGTGGAGCAGACGCCTGCCACGGCGCCGCAAGCTGAAGCCGCAGTGTCCGTTGCAGCCAGCGGAGTTTTTGTGTGGCCCAATCTGGGGGTTTTGACGGCTCAGGGGCAGAACCTGAAAGATTTTCTTGATGCTGTGGAAAGCCGCCTTATTGATGAGGCCCTGGCCAAGGCGGAGGGAGTAAAAAATCAGGCCGCCGAGCTTTTGGGCATCAAGCGGACAACGCTTATTGAAAAGCTCAAGAAACGCAGTATGTAGCGGCACAAAATTTGCATAAGATTTGCGTTGGATTTTGCGGCTCAGACGCCACGACATATCCTGCGAAGTGCAAGTGAACACACAACTTTTCGCCGCCGCGCCACGGCCTCATATTTCTGCCCGCAAGGGTGCGATTCCCCAATACTGCTCACGTGTTGGGGCTTTGCTGCTGATTGCGAGTTTTTTGCTGCCAGCGCAACCTTCGCACGGCATGAGCTGGAACTGGTCGCCCATTGCAGATACTGACGCTGGCACAGCTGCCGGGCAACAGTCAAAAAGTTTACAGCCCGCAGGGGAAAGACTGCGCCTCACCCTCGACAGCCCCGGTCAGGTGCACAGGCTCTTGCGCACCGGCAATACCTTGCTTCTCTATCTTGACGATCCCTCCGCAAAGCTGGAACGTAGCGGCGCAGCGCCCTCTGCGGGTGCGCTGCTCGACAGCATCGGTCTTTCCAACGGCCAGTTGCGCATTACGCTTTCGCCCAAGGCCGTGAACCATGTCATGCGCCGTTCTTCTCCTTCTGAACTGGATATAGAAATTTTTGCCGCCGGAACCCAGAAAGGGGAAAATTCCTCTCGTCTGGATGCGGCTGGCGTACCCCTGGGCAACGCGCCTGCTGATTCAGAAGGGCAGGGCGCTTCTTTTGCCGTTAACCTGCCCGCAGATGCCGCGGTGGGCTTTTTGCAAAAGGCCCAAAAGCTGCTTGGCGATGTGCAGCAGGGGGTAAGGGCCTTGCCCTTTGCCGGCCTGCTTGATGCAGGTAAGGCAAAGTTGGCGGATTTGAGCCAGAAATTTTCCGCCCTTGGCGCGACCAAGACTGCGGAGGCCGCCGAAGTGCCGCAAGCCGCAGGCGGTGCGGGCAGCTTGGCCGTGACGCTGGACGGCCAGAGCCTCATGAGCAGGGTGAACCCTGGCGGGCCGGAAAACTGGCCTGACAGCAAGGGCTTGTCTACATCAATTCCCAGCAATGTTCCTGCTGCGGCTCCGGCCACAGCGGCAACCCCGGCACCAGCGGCTCCAGTTGCGCCTGCAAGTCAGCCAGTAGCCCAGCCTGCACCTCAGCCCGTAACAAGGCCAGTGGCCCAGCCTGCAGCTGCCCCGCAAAATGGCGTCCAGCGGGCAGTTCCGCCCGTTGCGCAGCCGCAAATTCAGCCCCTTTCCCAGCCTGTCCAGCAGGTTGCGCCGCAGGCCGTACCACAGCCTGCACTCCAGCCCACGCAGCAATCAGCCTCGCAACCCGCGCCGCAGGCCGTGCCGCAGGCAAAAACAGCACCAGCCCAGCAGCCCGCGCCCACCGTAGCTGCCACGCCTGCGCCCGTTGCCAATCAGTCAAAGCCCAACGACGTGATCGGCAACGTATCCGGCAAAGTTTCGGACAAGGTGGTGGGGCTGCCGCATGCCGAAGAAAAGGGTGGACACGGGGCCGCTGCTCCCAAGGAAGAACCGCGTCCGGTGGTTTACGTGGACGAGCAGGGCGATCCTGTTGCCAAGCCTGCTGATCCGGAAAAAATGATGGAAGAGGCGGAGCGGCTCATCAAGGAACGCAAGTTCGTTGAGGCCTTGCCGCAGTTGGAAAAACTGAAGGAAATGCCCACCATCAGCGCAGATATGCGACTGAAAACGCTGTATTACATCAGCGATTGCGTATGGGCCAGATATGCCGATAATCCGCTGGCTGGCTTTGAGCCTATTGTTTCAGCCACCAGCGAGGCCATGAATTTTGACCTGCGTTCTCCCCGCGTGCCGGAGGCCCTGCTGCGTCTGGGTCTGGTTAACGTCAACGTAGGCAATCTGGTGGATGCCGGGGGCTACATTGTGGCCATGTATCGGCGCTATCCGGATTATCCCGGCGTGGCGCAAGGCTTTACGGCCCTGGGCAAGGCGCAGCTCAAGCGGCATATGGATGCCCAGGCAGAGCAGTCCTTTGCCATTGTGCTCGACAAATATCCTGAATCCTCCTTTTTGCAGGAGGCGTCCGTGGGGCTTGCCCAGGCGCTGAACAACCAGCGCAAGTATACCAACGCTTGCTTATAAAGTCCAGAATAACCTGCGCATTGGTA
>JASGGT010000210.1:0-2539 GCA_047602655.1 Desulfovibrio sp.
ACTTCTGCGAATACCAGATGCGTGCCACCATTGAAGAGGTGAAAGACTGCCAGCCTGAAAAAATGCCCGTAAAGCTGCTCTACCTCAGCTTTCCCTTTGAGGACAGACAGCCCATGCGTCTGGCTGTTTACGCCTCCAAGATGGTTCTGGGCGAATACGAACCGGAAGCGGGACACGAGATCGATGCCTATGTATGGCTGCAAGGCCGTATCATTGACATTGACCAGGGACCGCAGCAATAATCTTCTGAAGGGCCGCGCCACCGGCGCGGCCCTTCAACCCTCTGTGGCGGAGCCGCCCTGCCGCCAGCAATGAAGCGGCCCGTTTCAGAACAATCAGCCCCACAGGGGCTGCTGCGACCTAGGATTGCACCATCTGCAAGCCACAACAGGTCAGACCATATCCGCATCTTCCCCCCAGATTGCATCCGCGGGCACATGTGCCGCGATGCCTGATATGCCGTTCCGTATTGCAGCAATTTTACTTGAGATTGCTCAGGTTACTGCGTGAGCAGATGCCCGCCGTCAAGGCGTAACGCAGCTATGGACAATGTTCGGCAACTTCGGAAAACAGCGCCGTACTCACGCCGCATTGAGCAGGGGATATATGCAAGAAGCCCATTTTGCAGCGCCCTTCATGGGCACAGGGCAGTGCCTCGACACCCTCAACAGGGTGTTGGCCGCCCTATCGCCGGGCCATTCCTTTCACGATTCACTGCGGGAGCTGCTGGCGGCTCTTGCAGAAGACATGCACTTCGACAGGCCTCACATTGTGGTTCAGGATCCCGAAAGCGGCGAGCTCAAGCTTTCGCTTTCCTACGGCCCTGCGGACGCGCCCGAGGCCGCCTATGAGCCGGGATCGGGCATCACAGGACAGGTTTTTGCCGAGGGCAGGCCCATTATTGTTTCATGTATGCAGGGCCGGCCAGACTTTCAGAACCGCCTTTTTGGCCGCAGTCAGGAAGAAATGGCGCGTCTGGCGTTCATCAGTGTGCCGGTGCGCGTTGAAAATGCCGACCAGACGGAAGTTATCGGCACCCTGAGCGCCGACACCCCCACTGCACCTGAGTCTGAACTGGATCTGCGCTGCCGTTTTCTCGAAACCGTAGCAACGCTTGTGGGCAGGCAGGTTGCCCGTTTGCAGGAAGAAATGGCGCGCCAGCACTTCTGCATGCTGCCAGACGAACCACTGGTCAGCGGCATGCCAGCCTCGGTCATTGCCACCTCCAAGAGCTTGCGGCACGTGCTGCGCCGCCTCACACAGGCCGGGGCCAGCCGCGCCACCGTGCTGCTGCGCGGGGAGTCGGGCGTTGGCAAGGAACTGATGGCCCAGGCCCTGCACGCCGCAAGCCCCCGGCGCACGCAGCCGCTGGTCATGCTCAACTGCGCCGCCCTGCCCTCGGAACTCATTGAAGGCGAGCTTTTTGGCTGGCGCAAGGGCGCGTTCACAGGCGCGGTGCAAAACCGCGCGGGCCTTTTCCGCCAGGCGGACAAGGGCACGCTGTTTCTGGATGAAATCGGTGATCTGTCCACCACCGCCCAGGCAAAGGTGCTGCGGGCGCTTCAGGAAGGCGAAATCCAGCCCCTGGGCGATGAACGCCGCTACAAGGTGGACGTGCGCCTCGTCTGCGCTACCAACCGCCCGCTGGAAGAGCTTGTGGAGCAGGGGCTGTTCCGCGAGGATCTCTACTACCGCATCAATGTCTTCCCCGTGTTTATTCCACCGCTGCGCGAAAGGCCGGAGGACATTTTGCCCCTCACGGAGCATTTTCTGCGTATGTTCAGCAAGGAATATGACCGCCCTGTACGGCGCATTTCCACGCCAGCCATTGACCTTTTGCTGCAATACCACTGGCCCGGCAACGTGCGCGAGCTGAAAAACGTCATGGAGCGCGCCGTGCTCATCTGCGAGGATGCCGTGCTGCGCGCCCACCACCTGCCCAGCACCCTGCAAAGCGCAGAGAGCAGCAGCACCGGCCCAACAGGCGGCGAGCTTGGCTTTAATGAAACCATAGCCAGAGTGGAGCAGGAATTTATTGTGGACGCCCTCAAAAACGCCCGTGGCAACATCCATCAGGCCGCGCGCGATCTGGGCATCACCTACCGCATCATCTATTACAAGATGAAAAAATACGGCATAGACCACCGCAGGTTCGCGCCTTCAAGCCCTGCTTAGAACCACAAATCGATGCAGGATATGCACACCCACACCCGGCCCGGCTGACTTGTAATCTGCCAGGCCGGGTGTGCTTTTTTTGCGCGGGCGCTCAGAACTGGGGGCAGTACATGCAACACCACCCTAAATGGCTACAAAATTGTTTTAAAATCCCGTTATTTTACAAAAATGTTTTAACATTAGTGAGACAGTTAAAAAATTATAAAATAAATACACCGTGTTACAAAAAATTCCACCTTGGAACAGCTCTTGCTTAACTATGTGCTGTAGCAAGCAGCGCGGCAACCATGGGGGTGCGCCGCGTCACGTACAGCCATACAGACAGTTCCAAGGAGGCTCCACATGTTCAAGAAAACGTTGGCGG
>JASGGT010000022.1:0-26412 GCA_047602655.1 Desulfovibrio sp.
CGAGCGCGTTCAACGAAGAGGAAACTAACTCAAGTCACAGTCGCCGTCAAGCTTTTTTTCAAAATATTTTTTGAAAAGCCTGTGAACTTGTTAAAAATTATTTTCTGTAACTTCCCGTAAGGGAATGTGCCCGCCCCTAGGGCAAGCACGCCTCAAACCAGTAAAAAAACTACTAAGCGCTGATGCCGTTAACGGCATGAGCCAGACGCGAAATCTTGCGTGCGGCCTTCTTCCAGTGCAGGGCACCCTTACCGGCTGCCTTGGCGAGCACGGAAGCGGCGCTGGACAGAGCTTCGCTGGCCTGGCCCTGTTCGTTGTTCTGGATGGCGGCGCGAACCTGCTTGATGGCGTTCTTCACGCGGGTACGGGCGGCGCGATTGCGGCCTGCCCGCTGCAAGCTCTGCTTGTGACGCTTGAGGGCTGACTTATGGTTGGCCACTTTGAATCCTCCACATATGTTGGGCTTGCCCGCGCAAGCCATGAAAACAAAAGTTAGCGCGTTGTCGCGAAGAAGGGTTCTTACCACTGGCACGATTACCTGTCAAGCAATCGTGTCTTTTTATCGAATATTTTCTTGTTTGAGGGTGAGGGGAACCGTCAAAAGCGCCCCTCTCCCCCGGCAAAACCGTTGAACAACTTACATCTGCAAGGCCGAAAAATCAGCCAGACGCGCAAACCGCGAGCCAAGGCCACGCAGCATGCTCAATCTGTTGCGGCGCAGATCCGCATCATCGCACATAACCATCACACCTGCAAAAAAGGCGTCCACAGAGGGCCGCACAGCACTCAGGCAAGCCAGGGCTGCGGCATGGTCGTGGGCAGCCCACAGGGCATCAAGGCGGGGCAGCATTTCTTCCAGCGTGGATGCCAGCGCTTTTTCCGCGTCTTCACGCAGCAAGGCAGGATCCCAGTGGTCAGAAAGTTCCTCGGCCTGCCCCTGCTTGCGCAGGATATTGGCAACGCGCTTGAAGGTCTGCACCGCTGCTTCGTAGTCCTCCGCCTGACTGAAAGCAGCCAGCGCGGCGAGGCGAGCGCCGCAGTCCTTAACGTCTTCTGCGCCCGCGCCAAGGGCCGCATCCACCAGCAGCGTATCCTGTCCCTGGCTCATGAAATAGTTGCGCAAGCGCGCAGCAAAAAATTCCATGAGCTTGTCCAGAGCATCGTGCGGGGCGAGCTTCCACTGGCGATCACCATAGAGCTGTTGCGCCTTGGCAAAGAACTGCCGCACGTCAACCGCAAGGCCGAACTCGAGCATGATCCGGATGATGCCCAGCGCGCAGCGTCGCAGGCCGTTGGGGTCGGCAGCGCCAGTGGGGATCATGCCAAGGCCGAAGCAGCCTGCGAGGGTATCGGCCTTGTCCGCCATTGAGAGCAGCGCGCCTGCGAGGCTCTTGGGCAGCGGAGAATCCGGCCCGGCGGGCAGATACTGTTCGCCCAGAGCTTCGGCCACGGCTTTGCTCTCGCCCTTACGGCAGCATAGATGCCGCCCATGATGCCCTGGAGGGTGTCAAACTCGCCCACAAGGCCGCTCACCAGATCTGCCTTTGAAAGGCGTCCAGCGCGCGCGGCATCGTCGGCAAGCTCGGGCGCGCAGCTTTCGGCAAGCCAGCGACACAGGGCTTCAAGCCTGCGCGTTTTGTCGCCCATGCTGCCAAGCCCGCCGATAAAGATGACCGTGTCCAGCTTTTGCAACCAGTGGTCAAAGGTATCGCGCAGATCGGCCTGCCAGAAGAAGCGGGCGTCTTCAAGCCGAGCGCGCAGCACACGTTCCCAGCCGCGCTTGACCACGCCCATGTCTTCGGGGGTGATGTTCAGCACGGTCAGGAAATGCGGCAGCAGTTCACCATTGGCCCCTTCGATGCCAAAGCTCTTCTGGTGGCTTTCCATGCTGGTGAGCAGCACTTCGCGCGGTACCTCAAGATAGGCGGGATCAAAATCTGCCAGCAGCGGCACCGGATGCTCGGCAAGGCCCTGCACTTCGTCCAGCAGGCTGTCTTTCCACAGCACCTTGCCGCCAGCGGCAGCCGCCTGCGCATTGCCGCCCTCAATAATAACGCTGCGGCGTTGGGCAGGATCAATGGTGATGGCGCAAGGCCCGGCAAGGGTTGCCAGAAATTCATTGGCATGCGCCACGCAAGGGCCAGCCCCGTGGATGCGGTGCCGGGGTTCACGCCCGAGGGCATGGGGCAACGGAAGGAACCACGGCAGCGTCAAACAACGCCAGTATCCAGCGCAGCGGGCGGGCATAGGCCAGCGAATAAGCGCCCCAGCGCATACGCTTCTGGAACGAAAGCGCGGTAATCACCGTGGGGCAGATATCAGCAAGCAGTCCGGCTGCGGGTGCGCCGCCGGTGCGTTTACGCACGGCCACGTATTCGCCCTTGTCCGTTTCCACACGAAAAACGTCTTCAAGAGCGCAGGCATTGGTGCGCACAAAACCCTCAAGAGCCTTGGTGGGCTTGCCTTCGGCATCATAGGCCACGCGCACGGGCGGGCCGGAGATCACCTCTTCCCTCTCCACTTGTACAGGGTTGAGGTTTTCAACGATCACCACCGCACGCCGGGGCGTGCTCATGACGCGCAGCGAGCCGTATTCAAGCCCGGCCTCGTCCAGAGCGCCGCTAAAACGTGAGGCCAGCTCCCCTTCCTCGGGGGCCAGAAAACGGGAAGGCAACTCTTCGCTGCCGATTTCAAGCACAAAGGTCGCCACGGCTTACCTCGCATCCTTTTTGAGCATGGGATAGCCCAGTTCTTCACGCTGGGCTGCGTACAGTCGCGCCACTCCAGCCGCCAGGGCGCGCACCCTGCCGATGTAGCCGGTGCGTTCCGTGATGGAGATGGCTCCTCTGGCGTCCAGAAGATTGAATGTATGCGAGCACTTGAGGCAGTAATCATAGGCAGGCCAGGGCAGCCCCAGCTCAAGCAGGGCTTTGCACTGACCTTCAAAATCACTGAAGTGCCGCAACAGCATTTCAGGGTTGCTGGCCTCAAAGTTGTGGCGCGACTGCTCCACTTCATTCTGGTGGTAGATGTGGCCGTAGGTGACGTTTTTGTTCCAGGCCAGATCATACACGGATTCAACGCCCTGCAGATACATGGTCAGGCGCTCAAGGCCGTAGGTCAGTTCCACGCTGATGGGCGAAAGGTCAATGCCGCCCACCTGCTGAAAATAGGTGAACTGGCTCACTTCCATACCATTGAGCCACACTTCCCAACCAAGGCCCCAGGCGCCGAGGGTGGGGGATTCCCAGTCGTCTTCCACAAAACGGATGTCGTGCTGCGCGGGATTGATGCCCAGCGCCTTGAGGCTTTGCAGATACAGATCCTGCACGTTGTCCGGCGAGGGCTTCATGATCACCTGAAACTGGAAATACCGTTGCAGGCGGTTGGGATTTTCGCCGTAGCGACCGTCCGTGGGACGGCGGGAGGGTTCCACATAGGCCACGCTCCACGGTTCCGGCCCGATAACCCTCAAAAACGTGTTGGGGTTGAACGTACCGGCACCGCATTCCACACCCGAAGGCTGTTCGATGACGCAACCCTGGTTGGCCCAGTAGTTCTGCAAAGTTAAAATGACATCCTGAAAATACATGCGCTGTCCTTTGTTCGTAGCCTTTTCAGACGCATACGCGCGGCTGTTCAATAATCGCCGCCCCAAACCATCCCAAACCCAATCGAAAATTCCGTCTCCACCGCAGTCACACGTGGCGAAAGTAGCCCCCTTCCCACGACAGACCCAGGTGATATTGCACAAAACCATCAATTACCTTGGCGCAAGCGCGCCGATCAGCGGCAGGCAGTTCTTCCGCATGCCAGCCGGAGGGAAATTCTTGCTGCACATGGCGCAAAAGGTCAAGCCCGGACGCGCCCAGCTCCACGCCATAGCGTGCAGGCCCTGCTGTGGCGCGGCACGAAGGGCAACGCAGCTGGGCTTCGTCAACCACAAATTGCGCGGGGCCGGTTATGGCTGCGCCGCAGGTACCGCATCGGCCCAGATCCGGCGCAAAACCCAAAACACCAGCAAAACGCAGGCGGAAAAACTGAGGCAGCAACGAGGGCACATTTTCCGCTTCTTCAAGCGTCTTGCGCAAATCTTCAACCAGCAAAAAGGCCTCATCCGCGCCTTCGTCATTAACGCCAAGCGCTTCCACAAACCGCAGACAGTTGGCCGCCAGCCCCATGCGCCGCCAGTTTCCGCGCAGGCTTTGCGGCCCGCCCAGCAGCACGGCTTCCTCAAGGTTGAGAAAGCTGCCGCGCCCCGAGGCCTTTACCCTGCAATGCAGGCTGTTGAGCACATCCAGACAGCCGCAAAAACGACGCCTGCTGCGGCTGCCGCCAAAGGCGAACAACGTCAGCAGGCCGTGTTTGCGACAAAGCATTTTCAGCCACAGATCTGACTCGCGAAAGTGCCCGATACGCAGCACAAGCGCGTGATCTGCCCATTCGGTCATGGCCTGTCCGCAGGGGGAAACACCAGATTGCGCACCTGGCCGCTCTGCCCCGCCGGGGGCAGCTCTTCACCATCATATCTAAGGCGCACGCCGCCAGCGTTGCCCAGCTTCAACTCCAGGCTCTTGCTGAATGTAAGTGCAAAAGTATCGCCCTTATGCAGCGAAAACTGGCGAGTATCTGTCTTGTCGGCGCTGGAATGAATCCAGCATTCCTCTGTGGCGGTGATGATAAGCTTGTGGGCGCCCACGGGCACCTCGCTGCCCTGCGAAGCGGCAGCGGGCGCAACGGCAGGGGCCGCAGGAGTTGCCGGAGCCGTTGAAGCAGGCGTAGTAGCTGCTGCGGGCGCGCTGGCGGCAGTGCCCCGCACCGGGGGCAAGCCAGGGGCGGCAGGCTGTGCAGCCTGACCTGACGGTTGTGCCGAAGCCTGCGCCGAAGTTTGCGCAGACGCCGGGGCCGAGGCCTGACCCTGTGCAGGAGCGGCAGCACCTTGCGACTGGCTGACAGCCGCCGGAGCCTGCGCTGCCCCCTGAGCAGAACCTTGAGCAGACGTCTGCGCAGGAACCTGCCCCTGAGCGGGAGCAGCAGGAGCGGAAGGCCGACTGGCCAGATTGCCGGGGTCAACAGACTCGGCGCTCTGCAAGGGGGCAGGCTGCGCCAGGCGGCGCGTCTGCCGACTCAAAAAATCAAACACGCCCTGTTGCCAGGCAACCAGCACCACAGCAACCACGCATACCATGAAAAGCCCCGCCATAATGGGCTTGAGGTTACGCCGCGGGGTGAGAACCATCTCGGGTTCATAAACATTTTGCGGCGCAACAGGTTCAGAAGCAGCCTCAAGCGCCCCAAGGGCCTCGCTGACCTCTTCTGCCGAAAGGCCAACATAGGACGCGTATGAACGGATAAACCCCTTGGTGTACGCCAGAGGGGGCAAGGACGTCTCGTCCCCTTCCTCCAAAGCGCGCAGAAGACGGGCGCTGATTTTCAGCCTGTTTGCCGCATCTTCCATGTCCAGACCCCGCTTTTCGCGCTCAACGCGCAAAGCAGCGCCCAATTCCACTAAGGTCATGAAAAGCCTCGATAATGGTCTTGCCGCCCCGCGGGGGCGGCGGTTGCCAGCAAAAAGCCGGAACCAGCCGTGGCCGCCCCTGCTACATTCTGATGTCAATAACGGCCCGGCTGCGAAGCTGGTTGGTGTAGTCCTCAAAACGCTCCATAGCCTTGGGCTGGCGCAGAATGCCGTCAATCATAGGTTTGGCCTGCTCAAAGGTGAGCATCTTGAGTTCGCCGCCGCCAGGACGGTACAGGTGCACCTGCGCCTTGCGGCCCTGAAGCTCAAAAATATCCGTTACATCGCCGGGTTTCATGCTGGTGAGGCGGGCCTCCCACTCGGGGTTGAGCTTGTCCCACTCCACTGCGCCCATGTCGCCGCCGTTTTCCTTGTTGGGAGCGATGGAGTACTTGCGCACCACTTCTTCAAACGAAACAGCGCCGGACTTGATCTGCGCCGCCAGAGCAGCGGCGTTGGCATTGGGATGGTACACCAGAAGGGCCATGTGCAGGCCGGAGCGGTCATACATGGTGCTCTTGTGGGCATCATAGTAGGCCTTGATTTCTTCAGGGGTCACAACGACCCGGCGGCCCACTTCCATAGCCATGATGCGCTGGCGAATCAGACTTTTTTCAATATTGCGCAGTTCGCTAACGCTGGTCTTTTGCTGGGCCAGGCGTTCTTCAAACTGCTGCTTGGTAAGGTTGTTCGCCTTCATGATCTTGGTGATTTCGCTGTCAACTTCAGAGGAAGAAATGCTGACCTTGAGACGCTTGGCTTCCTGGGCAACAAGGATATCCATGATCATGCCGTCCAGCGCCTTGCGCAGCACGGCGTCCACGGCCTTGGCCTGGGCGGGGTCGTTGGGATTGATACGCGCCCGCATAAGATCAGGAACTGCGTTTTTTTGCAGATCGAACATGGTAATGACCTGACCGTTCACCACGGCCGCAACCTTGTTGATCTGTGCGGCCTGAGCGCCAAAAGCGGTCATAAAACAGATAACCAGCGCCAAAATAAGCGTTTTTCTCACGTTATACTCCCTGCTTGCGCGCAAAAAATCCGCGCTTTATCTGTAAAATTGTATCCCAATCCAGCGCAACATGCAATGCAACTGCTGCAACCGCTGCCAGCAGGCAGCCAACAGCCGGGGCGTGTTGCATGTAAACGCTTAGCGCCGCCGCGCGGAACCGTTGTCGCGCCTGCGCGGCTGGTCGCCCGAGGCTTTTGAGGCCGGGGCGGTTTCAGGATTATGCGCCTGATTTTCCAATGCGCCATTTGCCTTGGGATCATGGGAACCTTCAAGCACATCCCCCTCGTACACATCGTCCTTGCCGGGGGGCAGAGCCTTCATGTCCTCCGCAGGGCCAGAAACATCCGGCACGGCGGGCGCATCGCTGCCCTGCCCGCCAGAATGGGCCGCCGGGGGCGCGAGCAGATCAGGAGCAAGTTCCTTACCCACCATGATGACGGAATCGGCCAGAGCCTTTTCAAGCCAGCGCTCAAAAGCTTCAGACATCTTCTGCTCCCGCAGTATGCCTTCCACCAGCGGATATGCCTCCGCCAGGCTGATGTGCGCTGGCGGACGGTTTTCAATCAGGCCAAGGCTGCGCCACAGGCCTTCCTCCTGCCGCACGGGCGCGCACTGTCCCGGTTTCAGACCGGCAGCGGCCTTGCGCCATGTCTGGGGCAGATCGGTTGGCCGCACATTCTGGCACTGGAGCTGCACCTTGCTGCGCGCTTCATTCATGCCGCCGGGAAACACGGCGCAAAAGCCTTCCACATCCTTGCGCGACTCGCCCGAAATCAGGCAGACGCGCAGAGTTTCCGGCATCTGAAAATCGTCTTCGTGGGTCTGGTAGTAGTCGCGCAGTTCTGGCAGCGAAACACGGATGCCCGCCGCGAGAACCCGCTTTTCAAATGTGAGCATGGACAGATGGTCGAGCAGCAGCGCCCGCCATTCAGACGGGTCGATGGATTCTTCGGCCAGATATTTTTCCAGCCCGTCAGCGCCGCCGTAATCATTCCTTACCTCTGCAAGGGCTGTTTCCAGCATGGCAGGGCTGACCGACATCTGGAGCCGCTGCAAATCCTGACGTACCAGAGCGTAAATGATCAGTGTGCCCAGCCCTTCGCCGTATTCACGCCGCATGTTTTCCAGCGAAGGAGTGCGCATGGCTCCAAGAGAAGGAGAACGGCTGTCGAGCAGGGTCTGCAATCTGCGCAGGCTGATGGGCTCGCCATTGACGGTAGCCACCACTCCATCGGGGAGACGTGTTTCAAAACAGGCCGCCAGCAAGAGGCAAAAACAACAGGCCAGCGCAACGCGTAGCGGGCGGGCAAGGCGGGCAGAGCGGGAACCGATCTGGAAAAAACGCGCCAAGGCTATGAGGGGCTGCATGAATCCGTTCATCATTTTCCCATATATTCAGACCAGTTCTATGACCTGAAAAACAGACACCGCCGCAAACCCGCGGCTAT
Organism: Desulfovibrio sp.; assembly: GCA_047602655.1. Lineage (GTDB taxonomy): Bacteria > Desulfobacterota > Desulfovibrionia > Desulfovibrionales > Desulfovibrionaceae > Desulfovibrio. Next base: position 7,982 of record JASGGT010000022.1, read on the forward strand.
GCCCCGGCTTTAACACGAATCCCCTCAAGGGCGGTACGCAACCTGTCCAGCCCCTCGGGGAACGAAACATCAGACGGCATCGGCAGATGCAGCCCCGCGGGAGGCAGCATGCGCGCATCCTTCATGGTAGCCGTCAGGGCCACAATGCGCTCGGGCTGCACGGCCGTCTGCCCGTCCGGCCAGACAAGCCGCACATGGTTGATGTGCACATCGGCCTTTTGCACCTGCAACTCTGTGAGGAACTGCTTGAAGTCCAGCACGGCAAGAAAGTTGCGCAGTTCTTCGGGGAAGGGGCCAAACCTGTCGCGTATGCCGAGGGCCGCTTCTTCGCGCGCCGCACCGCCAGCGGCGGATGTAAGCGTTTTGTAGCAGCGCAGCCTTTCGCGCCCGTCCTCAATGTACGATGCGGGAATATGCGCAGGCAAGCCCAAAGTAAGTTCCGTTTCCACGGTCTGCGCTTCTGGCGTGCCCTTGAGGCGGCCCACAGCTTCCTCAAGCATTTCGAGGTACAGGTCAAGGCCCACGCGGCACATGTGGCCCGACTGCACCTCGCCAAGAATATTGCCCGCGCCGCGCAGGCGCAGGTCTTCCATGGCGACCTGAAAACCGGCCCCCAGGTAATCCATATCCATAATGATGCGCAGGCGCTCCTCCGCAATGGAGGTAAGGCGCTCCGCATCCGGCACCACAAAAAAGGCATAGGCCTGCCTGTCGCTGCGGCCCACGCGGCCCCGCAACTGATAGAGCTGCCCAAGACCGAACATCTGGGCCTGATCCACCACCAGCGTGTTGGCGCGGGGAAAGTCCAGCCCGGATTCAACAATGGAGGTGCATACCAGCACATCAAGCTCGCCATGCCAGAACTTGTGCATGGTGTCTTCAAGCTCGGTTTCAGACATCTGCCCATGCGCCATGCCCACGCGGGCCGTGGGCACAAGGGTGCGCACGTATTCGGCCACCCTCTCCAGCCCCTGCACGCGGTTGTAAACCCAGAAAACCTGCCCCTCGCGCTCGATTTCCCGCTCAAGCACCTTGCGCAGCACGGAATCATCCCGACGCAGCACGGCAGAGGCCACAGGCTTGCGATCCTGCGGCGCTGTTTCAATAATGGAAAGCTCGCGTATGCCCGACATGGAGAGCTGCAGGGTGCGCGGAATGGGCGTGGCCGTAAGGGTGAGCACATCCACGTTCTTTTTGAGGGCCTTGAGTTTTTCCTTGTGGCGCACGCCAAAGCGCTGCTCTTCGTCCAGAATGAGCAGTGCCAGATTGGGAAGTTTGACATCGCTTGAAAGCACGCGGTGGGTGCCGATAAGGATATCCACCTGCCCGGTGGCGGCGGCCTTGAGCACTTCCTTTTGCCTTGGGCGCGTCACAAAGCGGCTGAGCAGCCCCACATTGACGGGAAAGCCCGCCAGACGGGCGCGAAATGTCTGATAATGCTGCTCGGCAAGCACTGTGGTGGGGCAAAGCAGCACTACCTGACGCCCCTCGGAAGCGGCGCGGAATGCAGCGCGCAGGGCAACTTCCGTCTTGCCGAAGCCCACGTCGCCGCACACGAGCCTGTCCATGGGCTGGGACTTGTCCATGTCGTCCAGCACGTCCTGAATGGCCTTGGCCTGATCGGGCGTTTCCTCAAAACCAAAGGTCGCCTCAAATTCATGGTACAGCTCGCCAGGGGGATCATAGCGAAAACCCTTGGTCACCTTGCGGTAGGCATACATTTCCACAAGGTCGGCGGCGATCTTTTCAATGGCCTTGCGGGCCTTCTCCTTGCCCGAGGTCCAACCCGTGCCGCCCAGCCGGTCCAGCGCAGGCTCCACGCCTTCCGAACCCTTGAACCGCTGGATAAGCCCCATGCGGTCGGCAGGCACATAGAGCTTGTCACGCCCGGAGTATTCGATGAGCAGAAAGTCGTTGGCAACGGCGTTGACGTCCATATGATGCAGCCCGGCAAAACGGCCAATGCCGTAATCGCGGTGCACCAGCAGATCGCCGGCCTTGAGATCGTCAAAGGAATCCAGCCCCTTGAAAACGCGCGAAGAAACCCGGGGCGTTTTTTCCGCCTTGGGGTACAGAATATCCTCGCCCAGAACCAGGGCGTTGTCCCACGCCAGATCCGCGCCCTGACGGAAGGGCGAAACAAGGGCGAAAAGGCCGCGCTGATCTGGCGCGTAACGCTGCGCGGGGAGAATGCCATCCTGTTCCGCCAGTTTCAGAAACTTTGCGCGGCTTCTACCGGAAGAAAAACTCAGCACCACCTGTCTGCGCGCGCCCTGCCACTCCTTGAGAGCGGCGGCCAGATGCTGCCAGGGGCGATCCTGCGCGCCAGCAAGAGGAAAAAGATCGCTGAAGGAATGCAGGGTTCTTTCCGCAAAATCCAGACCGCGCTCTTCCACGCCCATGACCAGAGGTTCGGCGTACACGCGCTGAAAGGCGTTCCACGGTGCGGGCTGCGAGCTTTTGCGCAACGCCAGCGCCGCTGGTTGTGGCAGGGGCGCGTCCTCGGCCTCCAGCCGCTCCTTGAGTGCAAGGCGGCCATCCCGCAGGGCCTCGGCGCTGTCGGCTTCACCGGGCAGCAGCCACAGGCAGTCCTGCGGCAGCCAGTCTTCCAGCAGGCTGGGGGTTTCCACGGCGCAACCGGGCAGCAGCCCCGCGCCACCGGCATCCAGCGATTTTTTAAAGGAATAGCAGTCGTTTTCGCCAATGCGGCCTTCGGCAAACATGCGGTCAAAACGCTTGCGCGTGGACTCTGTCTCGCGCGCATCAAAGGCCAGCGGGCTGACAGGCAGCAGGGTCAGTTCATCACATCCCTGCAACGACCGTTGGGTCTCCGCGTCAAAAAAGCGCATTTCCTCCAGGGTGTCGCCAAAAAATTCCAGCCTTACGGGCCGGGCATAGCCAGCGGGGTACAGATCAAGGATGTCGCCGCGCCGGGCCATTTCGCCGGGACGCGTGACCATGGCTACGCGCTCGTAGCCCCACTCCACCGCCTGCTCCAGCAGCAGCTCGGGGGCGTAATCGCTGCCCTTGCCAAGTTCCAGCGTGCGCGTGTGGAAAAAATTGACCGGCATGTAGCGCAGCAGCAGGCTTTCAACACTGACCACCAGCACTCGCGGTTTGCCAAGGGTGAGGGAATACAGCGCGGCAAGCCGGGCAGCCCATGAGGGTTTGTCCTGCCACTGGCTCAGGGCTGGCAGGCCCAGGCAGGGCCACTGCCATGCAGGGCGCACAACGGCCGGATCCGCCAGAGAAATTTCGGGAGAAAAAAGGGCCGCAAGGGAGCGGGCCGCGTGGAATTCTTCGCGGGTGCGGGCCACAAGGGCCACGCTGCGCCCTTTGTCCAGAGCCTCGCAGGCAAGGCGGCAGCGCGTGACCATGCCGCTGCGTTCCAGATATATCTGCCTGTCGTTGCTTGAGAGCAGTGCGCTGAAAGTGTCCATGAACCTGTGGGGGGTTATATAACAACACAAGGGGCAGCCTGCGCCGCCCCGACTATAAATGGTCAAACCTGGCGGCAGCCAGAGGCTACCGCCAGGTTTGCAAGTCGTTTGCTTCTAGTGTCCGCAGCCGCCGCCGCAGCTGCTGCAACCACCGCCCGTCTGGGGCAGGGGCACCGTGGGCTCAACCGTGAAGCCCGCGTAGGAAAGATCAATCTTCACGCCTTCAACCTGGGCAAGAAGCTCCTTGTTGATGCAGAAGGTGAATCCGCCCTGATCTTCGCTCATATCTTCATCCGTCGCGGCGTCCAGGGCAAGGGCCAGATGCGGCCCGCTGCACCCGCCGGGGGCGAGGTAAACGCGAATGGTGCTTTTTTCCTTACCTTCAAAAAAGGCCGCCAGTTCCTTCTGGGCGCTTTCGGTCAGTTCAAGCATGGTTCCTCCGGTGTTTTTCGATACGCTCGATATGTATTATATGGTAGAGTAACGAAAAACAGGCTGGCCTGCTTCGTCCGGCCAGCGGGGAACCACCCCGCCTTAGGCGTTGCTGCCGCAGCCGCTCGAGCAGCTGCTGCAACCACCGCTGTTGCCTTCAGAAGCGAAGGGCACTGCGGGTTCTACCGCAAAGCCCATGTAGGTTAAATCAATCTTTACACCTTGCACTTCTGACAGAAGGTCACTGTTGATGCAGAAGGTGTAGCCGGCCTGTTCCTCGGTTTGATCCTGGTTGTTAGGCTCATCCAGAGCCAGGGCAAGGCGGGGGCCGCCTCAACCTGCGGTCATGTAGACCCGGATGGGTTCCTTTGTCTTGCCGGTAAAGAACGAATCCAGTTCCTTACGGGCGCTGTCGGTCAATTCGATCATACGTCCTCCATGATTCGAGTGTTTTACTAACTAAGGTCATGTGTGGGGCTTGTCAATTGTCGCAGGGCTTTTCTTTAAAGCCGAAAACGGCTAGAATGACGGGCATATTCACCCTTGGAGGAACCATGTCCACGACCCGGTTACTGGAAAAAGACGAAATGGCGCGCGTACTTGAACGCCTCGCCTCGCAGATACTCGAACGCCACGCCGCGTGCCAGGATGTGATGCTGGTGGGCATTGAACGGCGCGGCGCAGACCTGGCCCGCCGCATAGCTGCCCTGCTGCAGGCGCGCCTTGACCGCGTCATGCCTCTGGGCACCCTGGATATCAATCTGTACCGCGATGACTGGACAAGCCTTGTGGGCAAGCCCAGCATCGGCCAATCGCGCATTACCGAAAGCGTGGACGAAAAGGTTATCATTCTGATTGACGATGTGCTCTACACCGGGCGCACCATCCGCGCCGCCCTGGAGGCCCTGCTCGACTACGGCCGCCCGCGCTGCGTGGAACTGCTGACCCTCATCGACCGTGGGCACCGCGAACTGCCCATCCATGCGGATTATGTGGGCCGCGTCATCAATACCAGCAGGCAGGAGCACGTGGACGTCATGCTGGCCGAGCGCGATGGCGAAGACAGCGTGAACTTGACCACAGCCTCGTAAAAAACGTGAAGAAACGGGCCTTGCGACAGATATGGCCCCGAGAAGCGGCCCGGCCCGGGCAAACATATTGCCAGAGTCTTGCCAGACCGTAACCAGAGCACAGGAACAGAAATTCATTCACACGCTGACGTGCCGCTCCCAGCGGTGCTGCGGCTGCAGATACAGAACAGAGGAAACCATGCCCAAGCGCAAAACCTGACGCACAGCACGGAGCTTCACGTTGTGGAGCTTACGCGAACGGCGGTCCGGTTTGGGACTGGGGCATGGCTTCCTTACCCTGCACCACTGACCCGACAAATCCTCCGTTCGCGCTGCCGTTTCATACATCGGCTTCGCCACGGGCCTGTGGCCCAAAAAGGAGGATTTCATGAAACCAGGCTTCAATTTTTTCTCCACCACAACAGGCATCATTGCCACCGGGCTTGTGTTCGGCGTGCTTGCCGTGTTGCTCCAGCAAATGGGCAATCCCGGCAACATGGGCATCTGCGTGGTCTGCTTTAACCGCGATATCGCCGGCGCGCTGGGCTTTCACCGCGCCGCCATCGTGCAGTATCTGCGGCCCGAGATCATGGGCATGGTGCTTGGCGCCTTTGGCGCGGCGCTGGCCTTTGGCGAATACAAGCCGCGCGGCGGCTCGGCCCCCATCACCCGCTTTTTGCTTGGGGGCATAGCGGGTATTGGCGCGCTGGTCTTTCTGGGTTGCCCCTGGCGCGTTATCCTGCGCCTTGCGGGCGGCGATGCCTTTGCGCTCTTTGGTCTTGCGGGCCTGATCTGCGGCGTGGGCATTGGCACCATATTTTTCCGCATGGGCTTTTCGCTTGGCCGCAGCCAGGGCCAGAGCAAGATTTCCGGTCTGGTGCTTCCCGGCATCATGCTTTCCTTCGTGGCCCTGTATCTGCTCAATCCGCAGGTGGCAGAACAGCCGCAGAGCGGCGTTCTCTTCTATTCCGTCAAAGGGCCCGGCGCGCAGCATGCACCCTTTATACTCTCCATTGGCGTTGGGCTGATCGTGGGCTTTCTGGCCCAGCGCAGCCGCTTTTGCACCATGGGCGCGCTGCGCGATGTGATGCTGTTCAAGCAATGGCATCTTGCACTGGGCTTTCTGGCCATGCTGGGCGCGGCCCTTGTTCTGAACCTGTACTTTGGCGCGTTCAAGCCCGGTTTTGAAAACCAGCCCATCGCCCAGCCCGACAATCTCTGGAACTTCCTCGGCATGGCTACTGCCGGTCTGGCCTTTGCCCTGGCTGGCGGCTGCCCTGGCCGTCAGCTCTTTATGGCTGGCGAGGGCGACAACGATGCCGCCGTTTTTGCCGTTGGGCTGATCGTCGGCGCCGCCGTGGCCCACAACTTTGGTCTGGCCTCCAGCCCCGCCGGGGTCGGCCCTCACGGCATGGCTGCTACCCTTGCCGGTCTTGTCATCTGCCTTTGCATCGGATTTTTCAACTGCAAGAGAGGCGCGTAATGTCTGCCACCATCGACACTCGCGGGCTTTCCTGCCCGCAGCCCGTGCTCATGTTTCTTACCGCTGCCAAGGCTGATGAACAGGGGCCTTTCAGCGTATTGGTGGATAACGACGCCAGCCTTGAAAATGTCAGCCGCGCTGCCCGCAACCGGGGATTTACCGTCAGCACGACTGAAGAGGGCGAAGGCATAACGCGCATAGACATTCGCAAGGATTAACGTTCGCATTGGGGGACTTGCGGCGCGGGTGGATCAAAACGCCCGCGCTGCAACTGTCGGCTTTACCAGACACTGGCATCTGCACGTTGCCATCCCCAACCTTTGCAGCATGCGCTGCAACATATCCGATGAGCCAGCCGTTTCGGGAGAAATCATGACGCAGAACAGTTCCCAGGCCAGCCTGCTGCAGGGCTTTGCACAAAAACTGCGCGGCCTGTTTTCTCCCAAGGGCCAAGGCTCGGATATGGATTCTCGCGGCGGGGGCAAGCGCGGCTGCAACGACCGGGGCCTGCTGGTTTTTGACCACACTGGCGAGGTTATCCGCGCCGAGCGCCTGCTGCGCAAGGCCGGGCTGGATGTGGAAGTAAAGGGGCCGCCGCCGGAACTGCGCACAGGTTGCGACATGGTGGTTGTTTTTGAACTGGTGAGTCAGGCGCGCGTTCTGGATGTTCTGGAGCGGGAAGGTCTTGCGCCCAGCCAGGTGGTCAGCGCCCACGATGTGCTGCTGGAACCTGTATCCCTGTTTCAGATAAAACATCTGGATGACCGCTGGCTGATGGTGCGCGCCGCCAACATGAAAATTACCCTTGATTCTGCTGACGGGCGCATTGTGAATATTTCGGGCGGCGGCTGCCCTGATGTGCCGTGGGTGGCGCATCGGCTGTGCGGCCTGCGCCTTGATGAAGCCCCGGACCCCCTGAGCCTGGGACAGACCCTCTGCTGCTACAGCCTGCAAAAGGCCTTTGAAGAACTGCGGAGGCAAATCGCATGTGGTGCATAACAGGAACCCTGCCCGACCCGGATTTTGCCCTCTGCCCTGCTGGCCTTGAGGGCGAAAGCACTGTCGCAGGCGATCTGCTCCATCTGCCCGATGGTCAGGCCGTGCCCGTACAGCGCGGCACTGCTGCCCTTGCCGCCACAGCCATTCTTGCCTGCCGGGAGCTGGGCATTGCACCGCCGCGTCTGCTGCTGGCGGGCGACCCGGGTTCCGGCGCTGGCAGCCGCTCCATTTACGCATGGCTGGAACAGAATCTGGCGGGCCTCTCCCCATCGGGGCTGACCTTTCACTATCTTTTTCCTGATCAGGATTGGCACAACCGGGTGCTCATGGCCGCGCAGGCCCTTGCTGTGCCGCCAGTAATGGTGGCAGATGCGGGCTTTATGTATGTGGCGAAAATGAGCGGCTATGCCGATGCCTACGATCTTTTTACACCGGATCTGGGTGAACTGGCCTTTCTGGCAGATGAAAAAGCACCTCACCCTTTTTATACCCGGGGTTTTCTGCTGGCGCGCGAGGATGACGTGCCGCCGCTTTTGCAACGCGCTCTTGAACACGGCAACTGTCCGAAGAATCTGATTATCAAGGGATCAAAAGATTACATCGTTGTAGATGGCCGCGTGATCGCCACTGTGGACGCGCCTTCGGTTCCGGCCATGGAATGCATTGGCGGCACAGGCGATCTGGTGACAGGGCTTGCTACGGCTTTTTTGTGCGGCGGCGCTGCCATGAACGAGGCCTGCACGGCGGCGGCCCGCATGGCGCGCCTGCTGGCGCAGCTTTGCGCGCCCAACCCCGGCACCCAGATTGGCGAACTGATTGAAATGCTGCCACAAGCCATGCGTAGCGCGCGCTCAGTGTGGCCAACCACTCTTTCTGCTCAATCTGTCTAGTCCACACCGCAAGGCGCAAACATGCCAGGCGCAAGAAGCCGGACGCAGCACTTTACCCGTCGGGTCAGCTGCCCCGCAAGACCGTGTACAAAAAAAGCGGCCCTCCGTAAGCACGGAAGGCCGCTTTTTTAACGAAGCATACTTAATAATGATCTGCGTTCAGCGCGCTATCAGTGATGCGCGGCCTTTTGGCGTCGGGCGCGCAATCGCAGGGCAACGCGCCACAGCCAGCCCGCTGCCAGGCCCGCAGCAATGCCAATAAAATCAAACAGTGTTTGCGCGGCCATGTGCGGGCGGTCAAAACCCCAGGCAGCGGCTTTATTCCACGAGGGATGATAAAGCGCCCACGCAATAAAGGCCATCAAGGCCAGCACGCCCAGCGCACCAAACAGCCAGTAACCGGGGATGGGTTCTTCCCAGAAAAAGGACGAACGGTAAAAACGCCGCCGGGCCATGCACACAGTCAGCAGCACAATACTGACCATGGATGCGGTTATCCACGAAAAACCGTTGAGCAGGGCTCCCGCAATCCCCAGGCAAAGGCACAGCACCGCCAGCTGGAACCCGCGCGACTGCCGCCGCTCAAGTCCGTATGAAACAAAGAGCAGCATGGCGCCCGAAATTGCCGTGAAAAAATGCCCCACAGCCAGCGCCTCGTAGGGGATCATGCTGCGCAGGGCATGCAGCATGTGCTTGCCTGGGGGCAGCATGGCGCAGACAAGCAGAATCACGCCCGCTGCAAAAACCATATAGGCAGAAATGGAGTGCGAAAGCACGGAAAGCCAGCGGCCAGTTTCGCGCAGCATGTCGCTACGCTGGCGCACCTCATAGACGGCCAGCAGCAATGCGGCTGCCAGCAGCGGAATGATAAAGTAAATGATGCGGAACAGCAGCACAGCCGCAAATACGGCCTGCGCCTGCGTGGTGTGGGTAAGGTGCAGGATGACAAGCTCAAAAACGCCAACCCCGCCAGGGATGTGCGTGAGCACCACAGCCACCTGAGCCATGAGGTAGCTTGGCAGAAAATCAAGAAAGGATATGCCCATGTTGCCAGGCAGCAGCACATACATGCAGCCCGCTGCGGCGATAATGTCCACCCCGGCCACAAGAGCCTGGGCAAAGGCAATGTGCGGCGGAGGAAAGACAAATTCCTTGCCAAACAGGTGCACGGGCTTGCGCACGGTACAGCACAAAATCAGGTAGGAGCAGGCAATAAGCAGCAGCACCACGCCCAGAATGCGCACGTCTGTCATGGGCATTTTTGCCAGCAGATCATCAGGAATGGCGGGTGGGCTTATGATAAAAATCAGCCCGCACAGCCCCAGAGCGCCCACCCAGAATGTGACCGCCAGCATCAGCACCAGACGCACAATCTCTGCTAGCGAAAAACCCCAGGCTGAATAAAAACGGTAACGCACGCTGGTGCCGCCCAGCAGCGCGCCGAAGTTGTAGCTGACAGCCTGCCCCACAAAAGAAACAAGCCCCACGCGGGGCAAGGGCAGGGTTTTGTGGATGGCCTTGAGCGCCAGCCAGTCGTAGCCCACAAGGATGATATAATTGACCACCATCAACAGCAGCGAGCAGAGAATCCGCCCGTGCGATATCTGGCTTATGCTTTCGCGGATCTGAGCTATACTGTAACTTTTAAGCTTATGGTACAAAAGGTACACAGCCAGAAAAAACACCGCCGCGACAAGCACTGACCCAAGATAACGCAAATATTTTTTCATAGTCTGCCGTTGTTCATACTGTTGTTATATGCCGCTCAAACCAGGCGCTTTACGCGGCTCTGCCATGCTGGCGCAAGCGCCTGCCGCGTTGGGCGCACCTCCAACATATACGCAGGCTCACTGCCGCGCAAGCCTGAACCTCATGTCGATTACATGACATTATGCAGAGCGGGGGAAGGTCTTCTCCAGCCCGCGCGCTTCGGGGCTTGACCGTTTTGCGCCCAGTAGGTAGGATGTACTTGCTGTTACGGATAATCACCCGGTTACACAGCCGGGTTCAGCGCACAGTCCACTGCGGCCCGTGCAGCCTTTTTTTTCGGAAAATACCCCCCATTGCTTGCTCCGCTGCCTGGGCAGCGGCGCTTTTTTTTCGTTTGTGAGGTCAGATTATGGCAACCATGACAAGCATCCCCATTTCCGTGCAAGGCTACAAAAAGCTGGAAGACGAACTGGCCCGCCTGAAGAGCGAACGGCCCGCCATCATCCAGGCCATCAAGGAAGCCCGCGAAGAAGGCGACCTGCGTGAAAACGCCGGGTACGATGCCGCGCGGGAACGTCAGGGCATGGCTGAAGCCCGCATCAAATACATTGAATCGCGCATGGCGCTCTATCAGGTCGTTGATCTTGATACCCTGAAAGGCGACAAGGTCATTTTTGGCTCTACTGTTGAAGTTGAAGACGTCGACAGCGGCGAAGCACGCTCCTTCACCATTCTCGGGCCCGATGAGGCCGACCCCGCCAAGGGTTCCATCTCGTTTCTGTCCCCTGTGGGTCAGGCCCTGCTGGGGCGCGAAGTAGGCGACGAAGTGACCGTGGATATTCCGCGTGGCCGCGTTACCTACGAAGTGATCAATATCAGCTTTAAAGGCAGCAACGTGCTGAACTAGGGCCTGGGCAGTTGCCCTGGTCTCCGCCAGCCGACGCCGCGCCTTTCTGGCTTCGCGGCCAAGGCTTTTTCCCAGATGTATTTTCCGTAGCGCGGCAACGCGCAACCATACCGCAGTGCGACTTTAGGGCGCGCTCCGGCCTCTCTGCACAACCGCAGGGCGGCGGGGCGCGCCTGAAAAAATCTTTCCGGTCGGGCCGTTGCCCTCCGCAATGGCGTACTGGCACATGCCGCACGGCTGCCAGCCATGACCCGCGCGGGCGTATTTATACCATTGCGCCTCTTGGCAGACCCCACCCGCTTTTGCTACTCTTGCGCGTTCCAACGTTCCGGTGCTGTTAAAAAAACAGCGCCCACACAACCCAAGGCCGACTATGACTCTAACGCTGCCGCGTCTGCTTTACCTCTTGGCCGCGCTCGCGCTGTATATGCTGCTCTGGCACAATCCGGTGACCATATTCATGGCTGCCTGTCTGTCATGCCTTTCGCTGCCGCTCTACCGGACGCTGCAAATGAAGGGCCGGATGTGGCGCAAACGCCTAGAAAAAACCCGGAGCGGCCCCCGCTGGCGTAAATTCCGGCTTAGCCTTTCAAGCACCCTTCCCCTTTATGCGTACATAACCACTCTCCTCTCTTCCATACTAGTTCCCATTGCCATGCTCGCCCTGCTGGTGACGCCGCAGGCGGCGGCTGGTTTTGCGCGCCTGCGCGAGCTGCAAGCCAACAACTTTCAGTTGCCGCCCGAGTGGGTGGCCAATATTCAGCAATGGCGGCTGAGCCTTGCAGAATATCCGCGCGCGGAAAAGATGGTCAGTGATTTTCTGCAAAAACTGGATGCCTTTTTCGGCGATGCCATGAGCCTGCTTTTGAGCCGAAGCATGGATTTTCTCGGCGGCACCATGACCGTGCTGTGGACAAGCTTTCTGTTCTTTACGCTCACGGTGATCCTCACCGCCTACGCCCGCCATATCCGTAAAATTTCCGGCAGGATATTCCACATACCGCAAACCATGCTCTGCCGCTTTACGGCTGCCATTCACCGGGCGCTGCGGGGTATTCTGCTGGGCATTGTGCTGGTGGCTGCGGCGCAGGGCATTTTGTGCGGCATCGCCTTTGCTTTCGCAGGGGTGCGCCAGCCGGCATTCTGGGGGCTGCTTGCCACGCTCGTGGCCCCCATTCCCGCCATTGGCACGGCCATAGTGTGGGTGCCGCTTTGCCTTTCGCTCTGGTTCACGGGCAACAGCATGGCCGCCGTGGGTCTGGCCCTTTGGGGCGTTGTGGTGGTGGCTGGCGTGGACAACATCCTGCGTCCGCTCTTTTTGCAGCAGGGCATCAAAGCCCCATTCTTTGTATTGATCATCGCCATACTTTGCGGTCTGGCGAGCTTTGGGCCGGTAGGCCTTATTGTGGGCCCTGTGCTGCTGGCTTTTGCCATTCAGGCAGTGGAAGAAGGCAACCGCACCTATAGGCACGATGGATAAGATAGACACCATACACCACCCCGGCTTTGGCAGGCTTGCCCCCGGCAGGCTACAGCAAGACAGCAGACCCCGCACGGCGGGGTTTGCTCCGCCAGTCCGCGGTTTGCGGCATATGGCGGCCTTCGGCCTTCTTTTTTGCGCCATATGCGCCGTTTTGCTTGCGGGAGCAACAGAATCCCTTGCAGCCAGAGGCGTGCGCGCGGCTATTCTGGTCAATATGGACACGGGCAAGGTGCTTTTTGAAAAAAATGCCGACATGTCCATCCCGCCAGCGTCACTCACCAAGGTGATGTCCATGTTCCTGACTATGGATGCCGTCAGCGCAAACCGGCTGAGCCTTGACGAAAAAATCCGCATCACGCCTGCCGCGTCCACCGTGGGCGGCTCGTCCATGCACCTCCGCAACGGCGAGCGCGTGGCAGTCAGGCAACTGCTCACCGGCGCTGCCGTTGCATCCGGCAATGACGCCATTACGGCGCTTGCCCTGCGTGTGGCTGGCAACGAACGGCAATTCGTACGCGCCATGAATCAAAAAGCCAAAGGGCTGGGCTTGAACCGCACAGAATTCAAAAATCCCACTGGCTTGCCAGCCGCAGGACAACGCTCCACCCCCCGCGATATCGCCAGCCTTACCCGCGCGTACCTCCGCGCGCACCCCGGCGCGCAAAAATTTCACAGCACCCGTGTTTTTACGCACAGGAACAGACAAATGGCCAATACTAACGCCCTCCTCGGCTCTGTGCGCGGCGTCAATGGCCTTAAAACGGGCTGGACTGTGGCCTCGGGCTACAATCTTATTGTTACGGCCCAGCGCGGCAATACCCGCATCCTGGCTGTGGTTATGGGCGGGACAAGCCGTAATGCGCGGGATGCCATGGCCACACGGCTGATTGAAGCGGGCTTTGACGGTGGCGGAGATCCGAAGAAAATCCGGCGGGCCATGGGCTACAGACGCTAGGCGCTGTTTCTCAATAATTCTTTTGGCCGATCACTGCGTCATCCAGCATTTTTTACTCCAGTCATGGACAGAAAGCGTCCACTCCTGTCGTAAAAAATACTGTTTTCCTTGTCCTCGGCGCAAAATCTTTTATTGAGAAACAGCACCCAGATAACAATCTCAAAAATTCATCGTTGTTTTATTGTAAAAAGGTTGTGGAAAACTGGCCGCCCGGACGGTCAGTTCTCCACAACCTTTTTGTTGATTTGCCCGCAGGATAAAGCGGGCTTTTTTTGAGCATAATGCATCATGCGGCTTTGTAGCAGGCATGTTCGCGCCAAGGGGATCTTTGGGCGCTGGCAAGAAAGACGGATTTTCCGCGTGGGGAGTGCACACAGACGTACATGACCCGAGCAGAAAATCCGTCTGACGCAGACAACAAAAAAAATTGTCGACCTGCGGTGCAGGCATGTTTGCGCTAAGAGGATTTTTGGGTGCTGACAAGAAAGGCGGTTTTTCTGCGCGGGGAGTGCACACAGACGTGCATGACCCAAGCAGAAAAACCGCCTGACGCAGTCAGCGCCCAAAAAGACCCTAGCGCCCCAGAGCTTGCTCCAGATCGGCGATAATATCATCAACATGCTCAACGCCCACAGAGAGGCGCACCATGCCGGGGGTGATACCGGCTTCGCGCAGTTGCTCATCGGTCAGCTGGCGGTGGGTGGAGCTGGCGGGATGGAGCACGCAGGTGCGGATGTCGGCCACGTGAACCTGGAGGGAGATCATTTTAAGGCTGTCGATAAAGCGCGCCCCGGCTTCCCGTCCACCTTTGAGGGAGAGGGAGATGACGCCGCTGCAGCCATTGGGCATGTACTTGTCGGCCAGGGCTTTTTGCGGGTGGCCGGGAAGGCGCGGATAATTGACGGATTCCACGGCGGGATGCTTTTCCAGATAGGCGGCGACGGCTTCGGCATTGCGGCAGTGGCGTTCCATGCGCAGGGGCAGGGTTTCGAGACCCTGATTGATGTAGAACGCGCCCTGGGGGCTCTGGCAGCAACCCATGTCGCGCATGAGCTGCACACGCGCCTTGACGATGTAGGCGGCCTTGCCAAAGGCCTGTGAGTACACGAGGCCGTGGTAGGAAGGATCGGGTTCGGTAAATTCGGGAAACTTGCCGGAGGCCCAGTCGAAGTTGCCGCTGTCCACGATGACGCCACCCACCTGAAGGGCATGGCCGTCCATGTACTTGGTGGTGGAATGGACGACGATGTCGGCTCCGAATTCAAAGGGGCGGCAAAGCACGGGCGTGGCAAAGGTATTGTCGATGATCAGGGGCAGCCTGTGCCTGTGGGCCAGTTTGGCAAAACGCTCAATATCCAGCACGTCCATGGAGGGGTTGGAGAGCGTTTCGCCGAACACGGCGCGCGTGTTGGGGCGGAAGGCCTTTTCCAGTTCGGCCTCGGAGGCGGTCTGATCCACAAAGGTGACTTCAATGCCCAGTTTCTTGAGCGTAACGGCAAACAGGTTGAACGTGCCGCCGTAAATGCTGGCGGCGCTTACCACATGGTCGCCGCTCTGGGCCACATTGAGCAGGGACAGCATGCTTGCCGCCTGACCGGATGAGGTGCACAGCGCGCCAACGCCGCCTTCAAGAGCGGCTATTTTCTGCTCCACGGCATCAACCGTGGGGTTGCCAAGACGGGAGTAAAAAAAGCCCGCTTCGGCAAGATCAAAAAGTTTCGCCACTTCGGCGGTGGTGGCGTACTTAAAGGTAGTGCTCTGCACTATGGGCAGAACGCGGGGTTCGCCATTGCCCGGTTCATAGCCCGCGTGCAGACAAAGAGATTCCGTTTTCATGCCGTCCTCTGCTGTGCTTGTGTTGGAAATTGTCGCATGTTTCCGGCTGCAATGCCGTGCGATTCAGGCACCGTAGCGCAAGCAAAGGGGCGAGGCAACCACCAAGCCTGCCCGGTAAATTTCCTGTATGACTGATGAAGAGAAAGCAAAAAAAGTTCCTTCCTATTGACCGTTTGCATGTAGAAGTATAGGATTCTAAGAAGCAGGTGGTCGCCCTGTGGCGTGAGGCATTCTGGGGATAGCCATGACAATACGCTCTGTGACGCACCGCCCGAGTTTCTGTTTTCTGTTTGCTGACAGCGCCGCAAAAAGAGCGGCCTTTTGTACGTTGTAGCGCCGCTGTCTTGATGCGGAGTTGGCGCAATTTTGTTGCGCCGCAAGCGGGCCCTGTGGCGGGGCCGAGCAAAGCCTTTCACTCACTTTTGCCAGGAGGCTATTATGCGTATTGCCGTGGGTCTGGGCAAAACAGGCGGAGAAGAGCGTTTAGAGCGCCAGGGCATAAGCCGCCGTGACTTCATGAAATTCTGCACGGCGGTGGCGGTGACGATGGGCTTTGGCCCCTCATTCGCCTCCGAGGTGGCCGCTGCGCTGACCGGGCGTCGTCCTTCGGTGGTGTATTTGCACGCCGCTGAATGCACGGGCTGTTCCGAAGCGCTGCTGCGCACTTACAAACCCTTTATTGATGCCGTCATTCTTGACACCATTTCTCTTGACTACCACGAAACCATCATGGCCGCCGCCGGTGAAGCCGCCGAACAGGCCCTGCATGCCGCAGTGGAAAATCCCAATGGTTTTGTCTGCATGGTCGAAGGCGCCATTCCTACGGGCATGGACAACAAGTATGGCTACATTGGCGGCCATACCATGTACGACATCTGCAAAGAAATTCTGCCCAAGGCCAAGGCCGTGGTCAACATCGGCACCTGTGCCTGCTACGGCGGCGTTCAGGCTGCCAAGCCGAACCCCACCGGCGCCAAGGGCGTGAACGAATGCTTTGCCAGCCTGGGCGTCAAGGGCATCAATATTCCCGGCTGCCCCCCCAACCCCCTCAATATGGTCGGCGCACTTGTGGCCTTCTTGCAGGGCCAGAAGATCGAACTGGACGAACTGGGCCGCCCGCTCATGTTCTTTGGTCAGAGCGTGCATGACCTTTGCGAACGCCGCAAGCACTTCGACGCTGGCGAATTTGCGCCTTCCTTCAATTCGGAAGAAGCGCGCAAGGGCTGGTGCCTTTACGAAGTGGGCTGCAAAGGCCCGCAGACGTACAACAACTGTCCCAAGGTTCTCTTCAATGAGACCAACTGGCCGGTGGCTGCCGGGCATCCCTGCATCGGTTGCAGCGAACCCGGTTTCTGGGACGAAATGTCGCCGTTCTACCAGAACTAGGGGGAATCATGAGCCAGATCAAACAAACGCCCCAGAGCAGCTACACCGGGCCCATTGTAGTGGACCCGCTGACCCGCATCGAAGGGCATCTGCGTATTGAAGTTGAAGTTGAAGGCGGCAAAATCAAGGACGCCCGTAGCTGCGGCACTCTTTACCGTGGCCTTGAAGTCATCCTGAAGGGCCGCGATCCTCGCGACGCCCAGCACTTCACCCAGCGCACCTGCGGCGTCTGCACCTACACGCACGCCCTTGCCTCTACCCGCGCGCTTGAAGACGCCATCAACAAGCCCATTCCGGCCAACGCCACCTATATCCGCAACCTCGTGCTGGCCATGCAGTTCATGCATGACCACGTGGTGCATTTCTATCACCTGCACGCCCTCGACTTTGTGGACGTGGCCAACGCCCTGCAGGCCGACCCGGCCAAGGCAGCCAAGCTGGCCCAGTCCATTTCGCCCCGTCCGGCCAAGGCAGAAGACTTTGCCGCCGTGCAGGCCAAACTGAAGACCTTTATTGAAAGCGGCCAGCTTGGCCCCTTCACCAACGCCTACTTCCTGGGCGGCCACCCGAGCTACTATCTGGAGCCCGAAGCCAACCTGGTTGCCACCGCCCACTATCTGGAAGCCCTGCGCGCCCAGGTGGAAATTGCCAAGGGCATGGCCGTGTTCGGCGCCAAAAACCCGCACACCCAGTTCACCGTCGCTGGCGGCGTGACCTGTTACGAAGCCTTGACGCCTCAGCGCATCAAGGAATTCCGCGAATTGTACAAGAAGGCCCGCACCTTCATTGAACAGGTCTACATTCCCGACCTGCTCATGGTTGCTGGTCAGTACAAGGACTGGGCGGCCATCGGCGGCACCGACAACTTCATGGCGTTTGGCGAATTCCCCGCTGCTGGCGGCGAACGCGACCTCAACAGCCGCTGGTACAAGCCCGGCGTCATCTATGACCGCAAGATCGGCTCGGTGCAGCCCTTTGATCCCTCCAAGATCGAAGAACACGTGCGCCACAGCTGGTACGAAGGCGACAAGGCCCGCACCCCTTACGAAGGCGAAACCAAGCCCTTCTTCACCAAGATGGGCGACACCGACCGTTATTCCTGGCTCAAGGCTCCCCGTTACGCGGGTCAGTCCATGGAAACCGGCCCTCTCGCCCAGGTGCTGGTGGCCTACGCCCAGAACCACAAGACCATCAAGCCTGCGTTGACGGCGTGCTGAAGGCCCTTAACGTGGGCCCCGAAGCCCTGTTCTCCACCCTGGGCCGTACTGCCGCCCGCGGTATCCAGACTCTGGTTATCGCCCAGCAGACCGAAAACTGGCTCAACGAGTACGAAAACAACATCGGCAAGGACAAGCAGATCGTTGAAGATTATGCTGTTCCTGCCAATGCCAAGGGCGTGGGCTTCCTGGATGCCCCCCGTGGCGGTCTTTCGCACTGGATCCGCATTGAAGAAGGCAAGATCGGCAACTTCCAGCTCGTGGTGCCCACCACCTGGAACCTCGGACCCCGGGACGCCAAGGGCGTTATGGGTGCTGCCGAGCATGCGCTTGTCGGCACCCCTGTGGCCGATCCCAAGCGCCCGGTTGAAATCCTGCGCACCATCCACTCCTTCGACCCCTGCATTGCCTGCGCCGTGCATGTTATCGATGGAGAAACCAACGAAGTGCACAAGTTCAAGGTGCTGTAGCAGCGCATTGAATACGCATTAATTTGGCATAAAAAAGGGCGGGGCTTCCCCGCCCTTTTTTATTTTTGAGCCACCGCAACAGCACCATCCTTCAAACAGCCTGCAATACAGTTGCGCTGGCAGCATAGACCAGAGAAAAATATTTTGGCATAC
>JASGGT010000023.1:0-26355 GCA_047602655.1 Desulfovibrio sp.
CGCTCAAATCCGCTGGCAACGGCAACACCAGATGCCGGGCTACGGGCTAGACGGACGTCAACATCTCCAGATCGTCGCTAGAAAGCAGCTTATCAAGGTCAAGCATGATAAGCAGGCGATCCTGCAACTTGCCCACGCCGCTGATGTAGTCCGAGTCCACCCCGGCAACAACCGGCGGCGGCGGTTCCACCGTGCTTGCGGGTATGCGCAATACCTCGGAGACGGCATCGACAACAAAGCCCACGATGATGTTGTTGATTTCAATGACGATAATCCGCGTGTTTTTGTCATGCCCCTTGGGTGCAAGACCAAAACGCCGACGCAGGTCAATGATGGGGATCACCTTGCCGCGCAGATTGATGACGCCTTCCACAAATTCCGGAGCACGGGGCACCTTGGTAATTTCCATGGTGCGGATGATCTCCTGAACTTTCAGGATGTTCACCCCGAACTCTTCTTCACCGATGCTGAACGTCACCAGTTGCAGAAGTTCGTCTTCCTGTTTTTTTTGACTCAGATCCATGTCTGCTCCCTTGTCGCAAGTAGGCCGCAGTCGTGTGCAGAAAAATTACATGAGGGACAACCCTTGGGCCGTGAACCTCTTTTCCATTTCAAGCACTGCTGTATGGTCACACATTAGACAATATCGGCAGGGCAGTAAAGAACCATAGGGCAATCTACGAAAAAGGCCATTATTTTTCATAAGTTTCGCTCAGGGCCTGCTCAAGCTTCCGGGCGCTGTATACATCGCGCAGCACAAGCGGCTGCCCGGCTTCATCCCCGGCGGGAAAAATGGCTGTAAGCGGAATACTTTTGCTGCCCAGGGCGTCAAGCAGGCGCACCGCATAGGCATTGGCGTTTGTCAGATCCACACGCACAAGTTCCATGCCGTACCGGGCCTGGAGCTTGCGCATGCGCTCGTCTGTCAGCACAGTGGCTTCCATAAATTTGCAGTTGGGGCACCAGTTGGCGGTAAATTCAAGCAGCATGG
Organism: Desulfovibrio sp.; assembly: GCA_047602655.1. GTDB lineage: Bacteria > Desulfobacterota > Desulfovibrionia > Desulfovibrionales > Desulfovibrionaceae > Desulfovibrio. The sequence continues at coordinate 992 of JASGGT010000023.1, forward strand.
GCTTTTTGCCGAGGTTGGCCTCAAAGGCCTCCGGCGTGAATTGCCGCCATTGCGGCAGGGGCGCAACCGGGCGCAGCACCCAGAAAACAGACGCCACCAGCAGGCCCACGCCAAGCACGCTCATGATCTTGCGCCTCATGGGCGGCGCGGTTATGCCGCAATACTGCCCCCACAGCCAGGCGCAGAGCGAAAGCACCAGCAACACGGTGAGCACCTGCATGTGCCGCTCGACCGGCAGCACGGAAAGCAGGTACAGCGCCGTGCCCATGAGCATAAAGCCCACGATGCGCTCAAATACGTGCATCCATGCGCCGGGTTTTGGCAAGATGCGCGCCAGATCGGGCCAGATGCAAAACAGGATGTACGGCAGGGCCATGCCCAGCCCCACAGCCCAAAAGACCACAACAACAATGATGAGCGGCTGGGTAAAAGCCCAGCCCAGCACGCCGCCCAGCAGCGGGCCGCTGCATGGCGTAGCGAGAAAGGTCGAAACAAGGCCCGTAAAGTATGCCTGCAAGCAGGGATTTTTGCTGTTGGCCCCTGTCTTGAGGTCAATGACAGGCAGACTGAACACGCCGAGGGTGGACAGCCCCATCAAAAAAACCACCAGCAGCATGACCATGAGCACAGCCTGATTTTGATAAAGCTGGCCCCACATGAGGTCTGCAAGCCCCAGCACAAGAGCCAGAGCGCTGAACAGCGTCATGACCCCGGCTGCAAAGCATAGGTTGTGCTGCCGAAAGCGCTTGAGGCCTGCGGCATCGCGCCCGCCGACCATGAGAAGCCCGCTGACCTTGAAGGTAAGCACAGGCAGCACGCAGGGCATGGCGTTAAGCAGCAGGCCCGCGAGTATGCCAAACAGCAGGGCCTTGCCCAGGCCGGAAATTTCCATGGAATCATCAAGAAAACGTGGTGAAAGGCGCACGGCAAAACCATCAGGCGGCGGCAGCTTTTCCATGCCTTCTTCGGCCCATATGCCAGTGGTGGCCTGCGCGGACTCCCTGGCCCACGCATCGCCCGCCTCATCATCGTTGCCGTCCTCTTCCGTCCGGGTGGCTGGCGGCGCCGCAGGCGCGCGATGCTGCAGTTCCTGCCACTGCATGCGCCATGGCATGCCGCTGAGGGGTGCTGATTCCGGCGCAATCACACCCGTCACCTGTTCATTGACGGGCATACACTTGCGGCTGGAGCATAAAAGCATGCTCAAATCAGCCACAAAGGGCTTGCCTGCGGCATCGGCCGGCAAGGGGATGTAGAAGGTCACGTTGCCTTCGTACACGTTCACAGTGGCCGCAGGATCGTAATAATCGCGCTGAACCGCTCCATCGGGGTAAAACACGGGCAAAGTCCGGCCCCCGGCCACAGAAAAAGCCACCGTGGTGGGTCTGCCCGCCTCGCCTGGTTCGTGCCCGTAGGCGTGAAATTCCGCAGGAATAACAATGTGCAGTGCAGCAATCAGGTTCTGCCCGTCGCGGGCAGTTTCAAGCCTTGGTTGCAGATCCTCGGCCCGCACCCCAAAACTCATAAAAACAGCGGCGCACAGCACCACGAGGCCTGCGCACAGCGCTCTCCATGCTGGAGCAAGCGGCATGGCAGAAGCTACAGCCAGTTTGTCATATTTCAATGCATTATCTCTTTTTAGCTGATTTTTTTCAAATTGCTTGACAGGCAGGGTCGCATGAGCGTAAACACCTTTTCACGCAATGCGGGTCATTAGCTCAATTGGTAGAGCAGCTGACTCTTAATCAGTTGGTTCGGGGTTCGAGTCCCTGATGGCCCACCAGAAAATTCAGGTTCGCGGTTCTGCCGCGAACCTTTTTTGTTGTCGTTGTATGTATTTTCATGGCGTTCACTTGTTGCAAGACAATATCCGCTCATCGAAAACAAGTCCAGACAAGGGCTTTCCGGCTACGGCACTTGTGAAATCCGCGTCGTGCGCTTTTTCCATTTTTATCCGGAGCCGAACCCGCTTTTCAAACAGGACGTCGTATACAGGTTGCGCCCCTGCCTAGCCGGTTTGTCCCGCATGCCGCCGCAAAAGACATATCCCATCCGCCCCGTCTACAGGCAACAGCGCACATTGCATGCCGCGCGCTCAGGATACGGCATTCCCTGCCTGTCCATACGCCATGCTGTTCCATGCCATGTTTTCCATGCCATGTTGTTTTTTGAGCCGCCTGCTTGTGCCAAAAGAAATTATCCCGCAGGGATGGCGGCAATTCTCCCGAGCCCTCCCGGCCGGATGGCCATAAAAGCTGACGACCTTGCCCGCACAGTCGCATACGGCAAAAAATCAAGGCCCGCCCTGGCTGCGGTATCCCTTGGGAATTCGCAGGCCAAGGCGGGCCTCTGGAGCAATTACCACTTGAGAGCGGTTAACTCATTTCATGCGCAAAACGCTCTGCATCTGAAAGCGCGTCCGCAGCGTTATTTGCTCATGCTGGGAGGCAGATGCTTGCTCTGCTTTTTCAGCTTGTAGCCCAGCCATACAAAGGCAATCCAGATGGGGGCAAGCATTACCGCAAGGCTTTCGCCAATAATCACCAGTACGACGAGAACCATGGCCATGACCAGCAGGCACAGGTAGTTGGTGAAAGGATGCCAAAACGCCTTGAAATGAATGACTTCGCCAGCCCGAACCATGGCAGCCCGGAACTTGAGGTGCGTCAGGCTGATCATGGCCCAGTTAATGACCAGAGCGGCCACCACGAGCGACATGAGCAGGCCAAGAGCCTTGCCGGGTATGGCGTAGTTGATGATTACGCAGATCAGCGTGGCAAGAGACGAAATCAGCAGGGCGTACACCGGTACGCCGCGAGCGCTGACCGTACCCAATGCCTTGGGGGCGTTGCCCTGAAGGGCCAGACCGTAAAGCATGCGGCTGTTGCAGTACACGCAGCCATTGTAGACGGAAAGGGCCGCGGTGAGCACCACAAAGTTCAGGGCATGCGCGGCAAAAGGAATGCCAATGAGGTCAAAAATCTGCACAAAGGGGCTGGCCACCATGGCCTGGGCCCAGTGGCTCTTGTCCACGGGTGCGCCAAGCTGGCTCCAGGGGTGCAGGGTCAGCAGCACAAGCAGCGCGCCGATGTAAAAAATAAGAATGCGGTAGATGATCTGGTTCACAGCCTTGGGGATGGTCACGCGCGGATTATCGGTTTCCGCAGCGGCAATGCCCACAAGCTCAAGCCCGCCGAACGAAAAGGCCACAACCGCCAGGGCGGTAAACACGCCTTCCCAGCCATGCGGCAAAAAGCCGTCGTGCATCCACAGGTTGCTCACCGCCGCATCCGGGCCAGCGTGGCCGCTGAACAGCAAAAATGTCCCCAGCAGGATCATGGACACGATGGCCACAATCTTGATGGAGGCAAACCAGAATTCCATTTCGCCAAAAAGGCTCACATGGCAAAGGTTTACGCCAGTGATAAGCAGGAAGAAAAAGGCCGTGGTCTGCCATGGCTGGATGCTGGGAAACCAGTATTGCACATATACGGCAACAGCCGACAGCTCGGACATGCCCACCAGAACATACAGAATCCAGTAGTTCCAGCCAGAGAGCAAACCGGGAAAATCACCCCAGTACTTGTGGGCAAGGTTGCTGAAAGATCCGGCAATTGGTTCTTGCGCCATCATTTCGCCAAGCTGGCGCATGATCATAAAGGCAATGAAGCCGCCAAGCGAGTAGCTGATAAGAACAGCCGGGCCAGCCATCTGGATGGTGCCAGCCGAACCAAGGAACAAGCCGGTGCCAATGGCTCCGCCCAAGGCAATGAGCTGTACATGCCTGTTTTTCAAGGCTCTTTTCAATTTTGGTGTTTCGTTTTTCATTTGCAGCAAATTGGCTATGCGGCCACTCCCGCCAGAGTCGCCCTGTTGCACAAAATCCGGTATGCGGCCGGCCAATCCTCTTGCGTGAAAACGAAGGCGGCTTCCAAACAAAACCGGCTTTCGCACACGGCGCCTTTTGCCCGGTCAGCGCAGCGGCTGACCATATTCCACAGGCCGCATTTCAAAATGAAAATGCTCTATTTGGACTGCCCGCCAGCGCCGGGAGCAGCCTGCTCGGGAACGTCCTTGGCGTCGACGATCCTCACGCCAAACTCCGCCACGCCTTCCGGCGGCGCGTAAAACAGCACCATGAACGGCACTTCGCCGCCGCGCGGCACGTTGGTGTTGTTGGTGAGAATCTCCACCTTGTTATTGAGGAAGGATTCCATTTCCTTCTCGCTCAGCACCTGAAGCTGAAAAAGTGAAAGCTGCACGCCGCCGAGCTGTTTTTTGACAGCCAGGGGTTTCTATCCTTGTCATAGATGGCGGCTTCAATGGTTATGAGTTCCTTTGGCTGAGGAAATTCGTTAACCACCCGGCCCTCGATCACAAAGACCTTGCCCACTTTTTCGTTATCAACATAGTACTGCCGCACATTGCGCATGGTCAGCAGTTCGACCTGCTTGGCAATTTCCTGTTCATTGGGCTGCCTGGCAGCATTCTTGAGCGAATAATAATACCAGCCGCCGCCCGCACAGGCCAACACCAGCACAAAAATCAGCGCCAGCTTGACCAGCGGCAGCTTCTTTTTGATCGGCATTTCCGGCAACGGCCCCTGCTCGGCCAGGGGAACCTCCGGCTCGTAGGTGAAAACCGTCTTGCAGACCGAGCACCGCAGCTTGACGCCCGGCTTGGCAAGCTGATCCGGCAAATTGAAGCGGCTAGCGCAATTGGGACACTTTATTTCCATGCCATTACTCCAAAACCCACCGACTGCCGGAGCCGGGAAAAGCCTATTCGGGAATCACTTCAAACACGCCGGGCAACATACGGTAGTGCTCGGCGTAGTCCAGGCCATAGCCCACAATGAACCCCTGGTTCAGCTTGAAGCCCGCAAAGTCGACCTTAACGTCAACTTCCCGGCGTTCATCCTTGTCCACCAGTGCAGCCAGGCGCAGACTGCGCGCCTTGCGCGCCGCAAACTGCCCGAGCAGAAAACGCATGCTGTGCCCGCTGTCCACGATATCTTCAACAATCAGCACATGCTTGCCGCAAATGTCAATCTCCACATCCTTGCTGAAGATCACGTGCTTGGAGCTGGAGGACCCTTTGCCGTAACTGGACAAACGGACAAAATCCAGTTCCAGATTTTTGTTGTGCAAAAAGCGAACCAGATCGCTAAAAAACATGAAGCCACCCTTGAGCACGCACACGGCCACCACGGGTTCATCACCGTATTCGGCGTTGATCTCTGCGGCCAGTTCCTGGATCCGGGCTGCAATCTGTTCCGGCGTGAATACCGGTTTCAGTTCTTTTACCTTGATGTCGTTAGCCTTGGACATGTACCTCTCCTGCGTCCTTTGCAGCGGAATCCAGTTCAAAATAAACGGCTGTTTCATCGCAGTTGGGGTACTTGGCGCAGTGCACGCAGTCGGCCCAGATTTTTTGCGGCAAAACATCTTTATCCACAACCCTGAAACCCAGGCGGGCAAAAAAAGCCTCCTGGTATGTAAGCGCAAACACTTTTTGAATATGCAGATCGCGGCATTCGCTGAGGCAGGCGTTAACAAGCTCCCGGCCTGTTCCCAGGCGGCGGGCGTCTTCGCGCACCACAAGCGAGCATATTTCGGCCAGATCTTCCCACACAGGGGCAAGGGCGCAGCAGCCCACTATCTCGCCAGCCGTATTCTCCGCAACCATAAAGTTGCGCACATGCCCATAAAGATGGATCAGCGCGCGCGGCAGCAAAAGCCCTTTCTGGGCGCATTGCAGCAAAAGCCCATGCATGGACTTTACATCGTCCATGTGGGCTTTGCGCACCACAAGGGTATTTTCCATTATTTCTGTTCCAGCAGCTTTTTAAAGACCATCTCGACCATTTCGGCGTCCGCCATGCCGGGTTCAGAAAGAATGAGCTGGCCATCCTTGCTGTAGAAGGCATTGTGCGGAATCTGCGAAATCTTGAACGCCCGCGCCACTTCGCGGTCGGCGACAAAGACGGGGTATGTCATCTTCATCTTTTCCACAAAGGGGGGCACAACCTTGGCGTCTTCATCAAGCGAGATGCTCACGATAAGCACGTCTTTTTCCGCGTACTTTTTGCGAACGTTCACCAGCTCGGGGATTTCAACGCGGCACGGAGGGCACCATGTGGCGAAGAAATTGAGCATGATGACCTTGCCCTTGTTTTTGGCAAGCATATCCGTCAGCCCGGCCAAATTCAGGGTAGGAACCGATGACGAGGCCGCCAGCGCCGAGCACGGCAAAGCCAGACACAGCAATAAGGCCAGGATGAGTTTCTTCATAGTTTACCCGAAGTTTTGATTGAGGAGCAAAGGCCGCGCCAGGGCGCGGCTAAACAAACTGCTTGGCGGCCTTTACCGCACCTACGGCGTCAGCGCAATACGCATCTGCACCAATGGCATCGGCAAAAGCCTGCGTAACGGCAGCTCCGCCCACCAGTACCTTGATGGGCAAAGCGCGCTCCCTGACGATTTTGATGGTGTCTTCCATGCGAACCATGGTGGTGGTCATCAATGCCGACAAGCCAATGATACGCGCGTTGTGCTTGAGTGCGCAAGCAACAATGGCTTCTGCCGGAACGTCCTTGCCCGCGTCCACCACGTCAAAACCGTGGTTGCCGAGCAGCAGCGAAACGATGTTCTTGCCAATATCGTGAATATCGCCTTCGACTGTGGCCATCACCACAACAGGGCGCTTTCCGGCCCGCGCCCGGCCTCCAGCAAAGGCTTGAGGTGCGCAAAGGCGGCCTGCATGGTTTCCGCCGCACGGATGAGCTGGGGTAAAAAGTATTCCCGGCGCTCATACCGCGCGCCCACTTCCGTAATAGCCGGAATGAGCGTCTCCTGCACAAGAGTAAAGGGGTCGGCGCCCGCGTCAAGCTCTGCCGTGAGCAGGGGCAGCACATTTTCCTTGTCGCCGTTGAGCACGGCTTCGGCAAGGGTCTTGGCCGCCGCCCCGCCGCCCTGACGCACCTGTATGGTGCCTTCGCCGGGCTTCCAGCCGGAATAGGAGGCGATAAAAGAGGACGCGTGGGCATCGTGGTTGCACAGCACCTTGAGCGCGTCTGCCGCTTCGCGCAGCCGCTGCGCCGAGGGATTGGCGATGCACGAGGTAAGCCCCGCGCCAGCCGCAAGGGAGAGAAACGTGGAATTGAGCAGTTCGCGCGCTGGCAGGCCAAAAGAAAGATTTGAAAGGCCAAGCGTTGTGGGCAGGCCGTTGGCAGCGCACCAGCGCGTCATTTCCAGGCACTGGAGCGCGCTGTCGGCGCTGGACGAAACAGCCAGCGCCAGAATGTCCACCATCATCAGCCGCCGCGAAATACCCATGCCCTCGGCCTTTTCGATCAGGCTTTCCACCGTGCTGATGCGTTCTGCGGCTTTTTCCGGCAGGTGCGCCCCCTGCAGGGGCAGCAGAATAAAGGGCGCGCCAAAGTCGCGGCACAAGGGGCCAAGCGCTTCCATGCGCCCAGCCTCGCCGCTGATGGAGTTCACCAGAAACGAACCGGGGCAGTACGGCAAGGCGTTGGCAATGGCATTGGCATTGGAAGAATCTATGGAAAGCGGCATGGGCAGCCGCCCCACAAGGCGCTGCACCAGTTCTGGCAAAAGCTGGGTTTCGTCCACCAGGGGTGCGCCCACGTTCACGTCAAGCACGGTGGCACCGGCATCTACCTGAGCATCGGCCAGCTGCATGGCAACGTCAAAAACTCCGGCCTGAAGCTCCTGCGTAAGGGCCTTTTTACCCGTGGGGTTGATGCGTTCGCCAATGATGGTCAGGGGCTGACCAGCAGCGATGCGCACCATCTGGGAGCGGTTGGTCAGGCAGATGCCCTTGCGCGATACCGGGGGCGGCGTGACGCTGTCCATGCCGCGCAAGGCCTGGGCAAGCGCCGCCAGATGCGTGGGCGTGGTGCCGCAGCAGCCGCCCAGTATGCGCGCGCCAAGGTGGGCGAAGGGGGCGGTTTTTTGCGCAAAATCTTCCGGCCCCAGAGGGAACACGGTTTCATTGCCGCGCAGTTCGGGCAAACCGGCATTGGGCTCGGCCATAACCGGGCATTCGCACACGCCAAGCAGTTCCTGCACCACGGGCAACATCTGGTCCGGCCCGAGGCTACAATTGGTGCCGACCACATCCACGCCCATGTTCTGCATGGTTTCGGCAAAAATCGCGGGGGTGGAGCCGGTAAGGCTCACGCCCTGTTCAAAAGTCATGGAGACCATGACGGGCAGGTCGCATTCCTGCCGGGCAGCTGCCACGGCGGCTCTGGCCTCGGCCAGGTCAAACTGAGTTTCAATAAATATGAGGTCGGCACCGCCCGCCACAAGCCCGCGAATCTGGTTTGCAAAGGCCGCGATAAGGTCGCGCGGTTCCACCGGGCCGAGGGGCTTGGCAAAATGCCCTGTGGGGCCCACATTGCCCGCCACAAAGACAGGGCGGCTAGCCTGCGCGGCGGCTTCTTTGGCAATTTCGACCATGCGCCGATTGAACGAAAAAACGTCCAGGCTCTTGGGCAACTTGTAAATATTGCCGCCAAAGGTGCACGACGTCAGCAGATCGACGCCCGCGTCCAGATAGGCCTTGTGGATGCCGCGCAGGGTGTCGGGGTTTGCCATGCAGAATTCTTCGGGGGTCGCGCCAGCGGGCATGCCCGAGGCCTGAAGCATGGTACCCATGGCGCCGTCGAGCAAAAGAGGCCTGCCAAGGCCGAGGGCTTGTCGAAATGTCATCGTCGTCTCGCTCTGTTCCCGGCACAGCCGCCGCAGGCAAAAGAGCACCTTTGCCTTCCGCCTGCAATACCTGTATGCTGGGGCTTCCGTTGTTTGAGGTCGCTGATTCCGCAGGAATTTTGCGAACCGGAACACGTGGGTCTAGACCAAATTGCCTTTGAAATGCTTCACATTTCAAAGGTGATTCTGCCGAAAAATGCGATTTTCGGCAGAATCCACGCCACATGGTGGCGCGCTGCACTCTCGTGCAGCGTTAGAGCATGTAACCTTTTCAAAGTTGAAATGCTCTAAACCGGGGCTGTACGCCGCCGGAGCCGAATAATTGAGCCGTGCCGTACAAGCGGCAGGCCTTTTACTACTGAAAAACACTGAAAAGAACAAACCAAAACTATAGCAGTAAACATTGCGGCCCGTTACAGGCAGCGATGCTCAGACATAAATATCATGAAAAAAGATAGTCCGATAGCTCCCAAAAACCCGCGCAGCGCGCAAAAAGCGGACGAAACCGAAATTTCCTCGCCTGAGGTGGAAATTCTGGATTCTCCCCCTTCGCGCAAGCGGGCAGCCCCTGCCGGGGGCGGCGCTCGCGGCACTGCCGCCAAGGCGCGCACCCGCTCAGCTGAAGGCAAGGCCGCCAAACCGAGCATTCTTGATGTGGACGGCTCAGCCGTGCGCGAGGTTCCGGCAGATTCCGTATCTGAAGATCAGGACGATGACGATGCGCTTGCTGATTCCGCAGAAGATGTGGACGTTGAGCTGGACGCCAGCGATCACGAACTCGACCCCCTTGTTCTTGATGACGACCATGAAGGCCTGCCTGCTCCGTCCACAACGCGCCTGCCCGCTGTGGGCCCGCGCGACAGCCTGCACCTCTACCTGCGCGAAGTAAGCCGCTTCCCCCTGCTCAAGCCAGATGAAGAGCACGAGCTTGCCCTGCGCGTGCGCGACCATAACGATGCGGACGCGGCCTTCCGGCTGGTTTCATCGCACCTGCGGCTTGTGGTGCGCATTGCCATGGACTTTCAGCGCAGATGGATGCAGAACGTGCTCGACCTCGTGCAGGAGGGCAACGTGGGCCTCATGCGCGCGGTCAACAAGTTTGACCCCGACAAGGGCATCAAGTTTTCGTACTACGCCTCGTTCTGGATCAAGGCCTACATACTCAAGTTCATCATGGACAACTGGCGCATGGTCAAGATCGGCACCACCCAGGTGCAGCGCAAGCTGTTCTACAATCTGAACCGCGAACGGCAAAAACTGACCATGCAGGGCTTTGACCCGGATGCAGCCATGCTTTCCGAGCGCCTTGGCGTTACGGAAGACCAGATCAACGAAATGGACCAGCGCCTTGCCTCCACCGACATGTCGCTGAACGTGCCCGTGGGCGAGGATGCCGGCGGCGCAACGCGCATGGACTTTTTGCCCGCGCTCGGCCCCGGTATCGAAGACAGCCTTGCCAGCGATGAAATAGCCGGGCTTGTGCGCAGCAAGCTCAAAACCATATTGCCCAAGCTGAACGAAAAAGAACTGTATATTCTGCAAAATCGCCTGCTCACGGATGAACCTGTAACCTTGCGCGAGATAGGCGAACGGTATAACGTCACGCGGGAACGAGTCCGCCAGCTTGAGGCGCGGTTGCTGGAAAAGATCCGGCAGCATCTGGCTGTGGATATCAAAGACTTTTCAGACACATGGATACAATCCTGATATGAAACGTAACCACGTTGCGCTGCTATGCGCCCTGGCCCTGACTGCCGCCACTTCCTTTTCCTTGCTGGGATGCGGCGGCTGTTCCGGCGCCAGGCACCAGACTGCTGAAAAATCGGACACGTCCGCTGCGGAATCTGCCGCGCCTTCAGCCACTGCAAAGGCCCAGCAGCACGACCTCAAGGGCGTATCGCTGCGCCCTGTTGAAGCAGAGCTTTCGCCCAATGCGCTCAACACCTACGCCTTCCTTGTTTTTGCGCAGGCCATGAACAATGAGGACGACAACGCGCTGGCCGCAGCATCCCCGCTGCTGGCCAAGGCGCACATGCCCGTCAACATCTGGCTTGAAGGCGGCGTGTGGCTGCTCAGCCGCAAGTCGCCCCATACCTCTATGGTCATGGAGCAGGCCCTGAGCGTCTGGCCCGATGATATTTCGCTCAATCTGCTCTATGCCGAAGCCCTCATGGAAAAAGGTTCGCCTGAGCTTGGCGTCAAGCTCATGCGCGAATACCTAAAAAAACATCCCGATTCCGTAGATGCCCGTATGGAGCTGGCCCTGCTGCTGGTCAAAACCAAGCAGTATCCCGAGGCCGAAAAGCTGCTCAACAGCGTTACGGGCAAGCAGCGCACCCCGCTGGTGGATTATTACCACGCACGGGCGCTTATTGGCATGGACAGGCCCAACGAGGCCGTGGCCTACCTGCAGCGCGCCATCAAGGATACGCCCGATTTTGTGGAGGCGCTGGCGGAACTGGCCTTCATCTATGAGCAGAAGCCCGATCTCAAGGCCGCGCGCGGCGTTTATGAAAAGCTGCTCAAACTTAATTTTTCGTCACAGGACGTCCTGCTGCGCCTTATCAACATTTCGTTGCGCATGGGTCAGCCCGAACGGGCGCTCAAGTACATGCAGCAGGGGCCGGACAGTACACCTTTCAAGCTGACTGTCGCCAGCATGTTTATGGATTCGCGCCACTTTTTGCAGGCCGAAAGCCTGCTCAAGCAGATAGTGGCCCAGGGCGATGCGCCCCACGATGTCTATCTGCTGCTGGCCGAGCTGGCATACGACCAGCGCCGCGATCTGGACATGGCATTCTCATGGCTGGATAAAATCCCGGCTTCCAGCAAGGCTGCCGTGCGGGGCGTACTGCTGCGCATCCAGTTGCTGGCAGAGGCTGGCCGTGATGCCGAGGCCCTTGAAACCGTGCGCAAGGCCACAAACGCCAACCCCGACTCCTCCGAGCTTGTGGAGGTCGAGGTGCGCCTGCTTGCGCGGCAAAAGCAGATGAAGCAGGCCCTGGACGTTGCCCAGAATGCCATAAAGCGCTGGCCCAACAATGCGGAAATGTTCTTTCTGCTCGGCTCTCTTCAGGATGAAACTGGCGACAAGAAAGCCGCATTCAAAACCATGGAAAAGCTCCTGGCCCTGCATCCGGACAATTATCAGGCCCTCAACTACGTGGGCTACACTCTGGCCGAGGAAGATCGAGAGCTCGACCGCGCCCTGACCCTTCTTGCGCGGGCCAATGAGCTGGCCCCCAACCAGTCCTATATTGTTGATTCGCTGGCCTGGGCCTATTTCAAGGCTGGAAAAATCGATGACGCCCTGAGGGAAATCCGCCGCGCCGTTACACTGGACGAGCATACGGATGCCTCCATATGGGAGCACTATGGCGATATCGCCGCGCGGGCTGGCCTTAAGGTCGAAGCCCGCACCGCCTATCAAAAGGCCATGGAACTCAAACCCGACAATGCGGAAGCATTGCGGCAGCGGCTTTCACATCTATGAAAAAACTAGTTATTTTTTGTTGTCTGGCGTTGCTGTGCGCATGCGCCCGCCAGCCCGTGCTGGAAACCTCGCCCGAAAACCGCGCCGTGCTTGAACAGCGCTGGCAAAAGTTTGCGGCTGTCAGCTCTGCCGACAAGTCTGAACCCTATCGCCTGCAACTGAGCCTGCGCTTTGGCACCGAGGGCGATACACGACGCGTAACGGCCCTGTTCTGGGGCAACAGCCAGCGCCAGTTGCGTCTGGACGTCATGGCGGGCGTGGGCACCACGGTTGCCAAGATACTTGAAGACGGACAGCATTTTCTTGTGTACAGCCCCAGCGAAAACAAGGCCTACTTCTATCAGGGCGCTACCAAGCCCCTGCTTCAGGTGGGCGTGCCGGTTCCCTTCAACCTTGTGCATCTGGCCGACCTGCTTAATGGCCGGTACACGGCTGTATTTGGCAACCAGTTTGACAAAACCGCCTTTTCCGCTGACGGCAAGGCTCTGTACGACCTTCAGGGCCAGCCCGGAGGCCGCCTGATCATCAACGAGCAAGGGCTGCCCGTGGAGTGGCAGGAACAGGCCAACGGCAAGGGCTGGAGCATGGAAATCCTCTATTCGGAAGAACCCAGGCCTCTGCCCCTCCGTCTGAACCTTGCCCATAGCAACGGCAAACGCGCCATTGTGCTTATCAAGGAAAGAGAAAAGGTTTCCCAGCCCTTTACAAAAGAGCAGATGGCCTTACCCCTTCCTGATGACGCACCCCTGCTGCCGCTCGCCAAGTTCAAGCAGCAGCAATAGTTTTGACCTGACGGGCAGCGCCTGAGGGCTGCGGCCCGGTATCGGGGCAAACCGCCTTAACCGCCACTACAGAAGTGTTAAATGCTCTAGCGGTGCGTCCGGCCAGTCCGGGCGCACCGTGCGTACCTTTGCAGGAGTATACATGCAGACCATTCATATTGCCTCAGACCATGCTGGCTATGCGCTGAAAGAACACCTTGTCCAGTTTCTTGCCCAGAAGGGCATCAACGTGGTGGACGACGGCACCCACTCCACCGAAAGCTGCGACTACCCCGTGCTGGCGCACAAGCTTTGCGCCGCTGTGGAAAAAGAGCAGGGAACAGGCATTCTCATTTGCGGCACAGGCATAGGCATTTCCATTGCCGCCAACCGCCACTCCGGCATCCGCGCGGCCCTGTGCGCCACCGAGCTTCAGGCGCGCCTTTCGCGCCAGCACAACAATGCCAATGTGCTCTGCCTCGGCGCGCGCATTATAGGCGTGGAGCTGGCTCAGGCCATTGTGGAGGCATTTCTGGGCGCTTCCTTTGAAGGCGGCAGGCACCAACGCCGCATCGACATGATCAATCTTCCCGGTCAGGCCGGGTAAGGGATATACATGCTGCTCTACAATACCCTGGGCCGTAAAAAGGAAGAATTTGTTCCCGTTCACCCGGGCAAGGCAAACATGTATGTTTGCGGCATAACGGCCTATGATCTTTGCCATATCGGGCATGCGCGTTCCGCCCTTGTTTTTGACGTGCTCGTGCGGCAGTTGCGCCATACAGGGCTTGAAGTCCGCTTTGTGCGCAACTTTACGGACGTGGACGACAAAATCATCAACCGTGCAAACAAGGAAGGCCGCGACTGGCGCGAGGTTGCACAGACCTACATAACCGCCTTCCATGAAGACATGGATCGTCTGGGCGTGCTGCGGGCCGATGAAGAACCCCGCGCCACCGACTTTATCCCGCAGATTCAGGCCATCTGCTCCACTCTTATCGATTCGGGCAAGGCCTACTCCACACCCTCAGGGGACGTGTATTTTCGTGTGCGGGCCTACGAACCCTACGGCAAACTCTCTGGCCGCAGCCTGGACGATCTGCTCTCCGGCGCGCGCGTTGCGCCCGGCGAAGAAAAGGAAGACCCCCTGGATTTCGCCCTGTGGAAGGCCGCCAAACCCGGCGAACCTTTCTGGGAAAGCCCATGGGGCAAGGGTCGTCCCGGCTGGCATATCGAATGCTCGGCCATGAGTCAGCCCTATCTGCCGCTGGATATCCACGGCGGCGGGCAGGATCTTATCTTCCCCCACCACGAGAACGAAATCGCCCAGTCGGAAGCCGCCTGCGCCTGTTCGCTGGCCCGCTACTGGGTGCACAACGGCTTTGTGCAGGTCAATGCGGAAAAGATGTCCAAATCCCTGGGCAACTTCAAGACCATCCGCGATATTCTTGAAAACTATCTGCCCGAAACCCTGCGCTTTTTCCTGCTGGGCAAGCACTACCGCAGCCCCATCGACTTTACCGCCGACAGCATGGACGAAGCGGAAAAAGCCCAGCACCGCGTGTACACAGCCCTGCACGAAGCAGGCAAGGCCCTTGCCCGCGACAAGTGGAAAAAGACGCCCCTGCCCCAGGAAATGGCCGAGGAATGGGCCGCGCTGCCCAAGGCCTTTGACGCCGCCCTTGAGGACGACATCAATACGGCGCAGGCGCTTGGGCAGGTTTTTGCCCAGGTGCGCCTTGTGAACCGCCTGCTGGAAGACAAGGCCCTGCGCGCAGCTGAAGCCGGGCGCGACCTCCTGCAGGAATTTCTTGCCCGCGCGCAGGAATGGAACAAGCGCCTTGGCCTCTTTGGGCAGGCCCCGCAGGCTTTTCTGGCTGATTTGCGCAGTCAGCGCGCCGTACGCGGCAAGATTGACGTGGCCCGCGTGGAAGAGCTTATGCTTGCCCGGCAGGAAGCCCGCGCCAGCAAGGACTTTGCCCGCTCGGACTCGCTACGGCAGGAAATTCTTGATCTGGGCGTCAGCGTACGCGATACCCCCGAAGGTCAGGTTTGGGATCTGGAATAAGCCGCTGCCCGCGTCGGTCTCCGGCGCGGGCGCTTTTACTGCGGCATCATGAGGACGCCATGTTGCATCGTGTTGCCCTGCGCCGTTTTATGGCGCTCTTTGTTCTGCTGGCATTTTTGTCAGCCCAGCTTGTGGCCGTCCCGGCCCAGGCCTTCTTTTTCGGCGGCGTCACCATCAAGGACGAAAAGGAGATGGGCCACAAGTTTGACGTGATGATCCGCGCAAACATGCCCATGGTGGAAGACCCCGAGGTAAGCCAGTACGTCAACCAGATCGTGGATCGTCTGGTCAAAAAAATTCCGCCGCAGCCTTTCAGTTTCAAAGCCGCCGTCATCCTGCACAATTCGCTCAACGCCTTTGCCATACCCGGCGGCTACGTCTACGTGTTCACCGGGCTCATCATGAACATGGACAAGGAAGAAGAGCTTGCGGGCGTGCTTGCCCACGAACTTGCGCACGTAACCCAGCACCACGTGGCCTCGCGCCTTGAGCGCGCGCAGTTTGTGACCCTTGGCTCCCTGCTGCTGGCCATTGCGGGCGTGGCAGTAGGCGGCTCCAGCGGCGGCGCGATTGCTGTGGGCGCTCTGGGGGCCGGGCAGTCGGCCATGCTCAACTACAGCCGCATGGACGAAACCGAAGCCGACCAGATTGGCCTGCAATACCTTGTGGCTGCGGGATACCCCCCGCAGGGCATGGTGGGCGGCTTCAAGGTGCTGCGCCAGAAAAGCTGGATGAGCGGCACCAGCGTGCCGACCTACCTCTCTACCCACCCCGCCATTGGCGACCGCATCAACGGGCTTCAGGCCCGCATTGAGGGCATGGGCAAGTCCGTACAGGGCCGCACGCAGGACAATACCAAATTTATCCGCGTCAAAACGCTTCTCTGGGCGCGCTATGGCGACGCGCAGGCGGCGCAGCAGCGTTTTTCGGGCAAGGACGGCCTTTCGTGCATGGGGCGCGGCATTGTGCTGGCCCGCACCAACCGCGTCAACGAAGCCAACAAGGCTTTTGATGCGGCTCTTGCCGCATCGCCCAACGACCCGCTGGTGCTGCGCGAGGCCGGCGCCTTCCACTACCGCAAGGGCGACATGAGCCGGGCTGACGGCCTGCTGCGTCAGGCCATGCGCCTTGACCCGCGCGACTACATGGCCTCTTTTTTCTACGCCCGCATGCTTGATGAAACAGGCAGGCAGGCGCAGGCCGCGCAATACTACAAGGAAGTGCTGCGCTACGTGCCTGAAGACGCCGAGGTTCACGAGGCCTATGCCCGCTCGCTCGGCAAGATGGGCGATACCGCCGGGGCCTACATCCACATGGCATACAGCGCCATGTATTCCAACAACAAAAAACAGGCCGAGCGCTACTTTAACCAGGCCAAGGCATTGTCGGGCAAATCTGCAAATCCACGTGATTTTCAGAAGCTTGAGGCCGCCTACAAAGAGCGCAAGGAAATATGGGAAAAGAACTGATGATGGATACGCATGCCACAACAATACTGGCAGTGAGAAAAAACGGCCGCGTGACCATTGCTGGCGATGGTCAGGTGACCCTGGGCCAGAATATGATCATGAAGCACGGCGCGCAGAAGGTGCGGCGGCTGTATGACGGCAAGATCCTGGCGGGTTTTGCCGGGGCCACAGCCGATGCCTTCACCCTGTTTGAACTTTTTGAAGCCAAACTCAAGGAGTTGCGCGGCAACATGGTTCGCGCCGCCGTTGAAATGACCAAGGAATGGCGCAAGGACAAATACCTGCGCAAGCTCGAAGCCATGCTCCTGCTGGCAGACAGCGAACACATTCTTGTGCTGTCGGGCACGGGCGACGTCATTGAACCTGACGACGAGGTTGCAGCCATTGGCAGCGGCGGCCCCTATGCTCTTGCGGCAGCCCGGGCGCTTGCAAGGCACAGCGACATGGATGCGGAGGCCATTGCCCGCGAGGCCATGCGCATCGCCTCGGAAATCTGCGTGTACACCAACGGCAACCTCACGGTTGAAACCCTGTAATCACACGGAACAGGAACGGGCGAATCCATGAGCGTAGTTGTTGCCGGATGCAAGGTTAATCTTGGTTTGCGCATCACGGGCGTGCGGGAAAACGGGTATCATGAGCTGGATTCCCTTTTCTGGCCCCTGCCCCGCCCCTGCGATCGTCTGCACATACGTGAAACCGGCACAGCCGGATTGACCGTTTTGTGTGATACGCCCGGCATTGACCTTGAAAACAACACCCTCACCAAGGCCTACGCAGCCCTCGCCAAACGTGTGCCCAACCTGCCCGGGCTTGAAGTGCGCCTGAACAAGGGCATTCCCTCTGGCGCGGGGCTTGGCGGCGGCAGCAGCGATGCGGCTGCCCTGCTGCGCTGGCTCAACAGCAGGCTATCCAGCCCGCTTGACGATCAGGCGCTGGCAGATGTGGCCCTCACTGTTGGCGCGGACACTCCGTTTTTTCTCATCAACAAACCCTGCCGGGTGCGGGGCATTGGCGAGATCATCGAGCCTTGCAGGGAGGATGCGCTTGCAGGCATACACCTTGTTCTGGTATGCTCCCAAATTCATGCATCCACCCCCCAGGCATACGCCGATTATGACGCCGCACTCAGGGCTTCAAACACGGTTTCTGGGCAAAATTGCTTGACAAAGACGGAAAGCAAGGCTAATGGAACTTTTCTCTCCGGGGTGCGGACAGAGTTGAGCATTCACAACGACCTTGAGGACGTTGTATTTTCTCGCCATCCACAGCTTGCAGAAATCAAGGCGAACTTGCTGCGCCTTGGGGCTGGAGCCGTAGCCATGAGTGGCAGCGGCTCAAGCATTGTGGCGCTTTTCGCACACGAATCCCATGTGGAATCGCAGGCGGCTGCCGCCATGCTGCAAGGAGAGAACAGGCGCGTATACGCGCACGTGCTGTGAAATACTGGGATGTAGCCAAGTGGTAAGGCAACGGGTTTTGGCTCCGTCATTCGAAGGTTCGAACCCTTCCATCCCAGCCACACACTGCTGTATAGCGCCTGGGGCGTCTGACCGCGCCTTCCGTCGATTTGTCGGCGGCCTGGCAATAAAGCGCCGCCTTTCTTCCGGCGACGGCAGCAAGGATGTATAACCGTAAGTGCTCTTTGGCGCGCAAGGCAGGGCGGTTCATGTACAGCGATCTCAAGATCGTCACCGGATCCTCCAATCCGGATTTGGCCAAGGCCATCTGCAACCATCTGGGGTGTCAACTCACGCCCACGCTGGCGACCACGTTCAGCGACGGCGAGTTGCGGATCGAAATAGGCGACAATGTTCGCGGTGATGACGTTTTTGTGGTGCAGCCCACCTGCCCCCCGACCATCAACCGCAATCTGGTGCAGCTCTGCCTTATGCTTGATGCCCTCAAAAGGGCCAGTGCAGGCAGGATTACCGCCGTTATCCCCTACTACGGCTATGCGCGCCAGGATCGCAAGGTCAGCCCCCGTGCGCCTATCAGCGCCAAAATGGTGGCCGATTTTATCAGCGTTGCCGGTGCGGAACGCGTGGTCACCATTGACCTGCACGCGGGACAGATTCAAGGTTACTTTGACTGCCCGGTGGACAACCTGTTTGCCGTGCCTGTCATGCTTGAATCGCTGCGGCGGCTGCACGATGACAACATCGTGATCGTGTCGCCCGATGCTGGCGGCGTTGAACGCGCCCGCGCCTATGCCAAAAGGCTCAATGCCCCGCTGGCCATTGTGGACAAGCGCCGCGACAAGCCCAATCAGGCTCAGGCCATGCATGTTATCGGCGATGTGAAAGGCCGCCTTGCCATTGTGGTGGACGACATGATCGACACCGCTGGCACGTTGTGCGCAGGTGCGGAAGTGCTGCTCAAAAACGGCGCTACCAAGATTGTGGCCTGCGCCACCCACGCTGTTTTGTCTGGCCCGGCCATTGACCGCATCAACAGCACCGAGGCGCTTTCGCAGGTATTTGTCACAGACACCATCCCCATGGGCGACAAGCTTGAACGTTGCCCCAAGCTGGAGGTTGTTTCTGTGGCTGCCCTTCTGGGCAAGACTATCCACAACATCCATACCGGTTCATCGGTGAGCGTGTTGTTTGTGTAACCCGCTTTATGCGGATTGCGTATAGACCCAAGCCTGCCCGCAAGGGCCGGTTCCATAATAACAGAACTTTTTCCGCACGTTTCGGCTGCGGTAAGCCAAGGAGCAGGACATGAATATTGAAAAGACTTTGAGCGTGCAGAAGCGCGAAGGTAGCGGCAAGGGCGCCAGTGGCCGTCTGCGTACCCAGGATCTGGTTCCCGGCGTGTTCTACACCGCCAAGGGCGACAACATCTCCGTGCAGGCTCCTGCCCTGCCGCTGGAAAAGATTTTTGCCGAAGCCGGCCGCACCTCGGTGTTCAACCTCGAGATCGACGATAACGGCCAGAAGTCCGTGCATCCTGTGATCATCTGGGACGTGCAGTACCATCCCTACAAGAAAGAATTCAGCCACATTGACTACTACGGCGTGGATCTGGAAAAGCCCGTCACCGTTGACGTGCCCGTGGAATTCGTGGGCGTGTCGCGCGGCGTGAAGCTCGGCGGCCAGCTTGAAACCTACCGCGAAATCGTGCGCCTGTGCAGCAAGCCCCTGGACATGCCCAAAAAGATCGTTGTTGATGTGACCCCCATGGACATCAACACCACCATCTGCGTGGGCGACCTGCCGCTGCCCGAAAACGTCAAGGCCGTTTACGACCAGAACTTCGCCATCGTCAGCGTTATTTCCAAGGCCAAGGAAGCCGCTGACGCCGCCGAATAAGACTGTTTGACGCAAAGCCCGGTCATCGGGCCTTTGTGCGACTGTATTGGCCGGTTCCTTGCGGGACCGGCCTCGTTTTATGTACGCATGCCGCCATGAACAACTTTGCCCCTGTCACGCACAAGCTGTCTGCCCGTAAAGGGGAACTGCGGCTCGAACTCTGGCCCAAGCACGGCGCCGGAGTCATGCTGTTTTATCCCGGCACCATGCTGTCGCCCTTTCAGTACCGGCCCATGCTGGCCGCCCTGTATCAGTCCGGCTTTGCCGTCGCCGCCGTACATTTTACCGGCCACGGCCTCAACCGCCACAGCACGGGCTTCCGCTTTGACGACCTGCTGCAGAACTGCCTGGATGCCGAAACATGGCTGCGCAATGCCGGGTATGCCCATATTGCCGCCTGCGGGCATAGTCAGGGCGGCATACTTGCACTGGCGCATGCTGCGGCATCTCCCGGCCTTACGGCGGCATTTCCCATTACCGGGGTGCTGCCCCAGATGCGCGAGGCTATCTATCTGACGCGCTTTGCCGGGCTGGCTGACCGCAGAGCGGATATTGAACGTATTTTCTGCACACTGGCACGCTGGCTGCCGTGGCTGCCCATGCCTTTGCAGGCCTACCTTGATTCCTGGCGGATCATTTCCGGCGCGCGACGAACTGTGAGCAACCGCCGCAGAACACGGCTGGCATACCCCCTGAGTTTTCTGGCCAGCCTGTTCAACACGCGTCTGCCCGAGGGGCTAAGGTGCCCCCTGTATTTTTTCAGCGCGCAGAACGATGCCCTGTTTACGCCAGCCATCATCCAGGCCACCTTTGACAGCCTCAGGGCACCGTCCAAGAAGCTGGTCTGGCTGCCCGGCGGCGGGCATCTGGCCGCCATGAATCCCCGGCTGTGCCACTTCATGGCCCGCACCGCAGCATCAGCCTGCGCCGGGCTTGGCCTGCCCCTGCGCCTTGAGCGCACCTGGATGTAGGTGAACTTTGAAGGTATATATTTTTAAACTTCAAGACACGCCAGTTCCGGCACTCAACAGCGCAAATCGTGGCAAGGATTTTCAGAAAAATCCTTGCAGAGCAGTTACCTCATTTCATTCGTAAACTGCGCTAAATCGCCCCCGGAGGCGCATCCAATGGATTATAAAGGCGTTATAGTGGGCCTGGGCAATCCCGGCGCCAAATACGACCATACACGTCATAACTGTGGTTTTGATTTTGTGAGCTATCTTGTGGAACTTGCCGCCAGAGATGGCGAAGCAAGTCAGCAGAACGGCGGCAAATTTTCTTGCGAATTGTGGCGACTGCGCCTGCCAAAGCTTGGAGGCTTGTGGCTTGCTGCCAAACCGCAGACATTCATGAATCTGAGCGGTCAGTGCGTGCAGCCGCTGCTTGCCTGGCACAAACTCAAACCCCTTGATCTTGTGGTTGTGCATGACGAACTGGATATCCCCGCCGGGGAGCTTCGTTTCAAGCTTGGCGGGGGTAATGCCGGACACAATGGGCTGAAATCCATCACAGAACTTTTGGGTACGCCCGATTTTTACCGCTTGCGTATGGGTATTGGCCGCCCACCGCACAAGGGTGATGTGACAAACTGGGTGCTGGGCCGACCTGAAGGCGAAGATGCAAAAAACATCGAAAATTCGATGGAACTTGCCGCCGATACATTGTTTGCCTTTGCCGATAAAGGGCTCGACAGCGCAGTTCGTGCTGCGCGAAAGGCATCCTGAGCAAAGCCGTGCAGTGCCGTCTTTTGATAATGGCTTTCTGTAACCGCTGGTTTTGCAATCAATTTGCATTGGGCTAATGCTGTAAAACCTCTGCAACAGTGCCTGCACACTGCCTTGATGGCCCGGTCAAATGCCCATTGCTCCAAATATGAGCAAAATACTTTTTCAACTGGACTCCTGCTCATTCTTGGACTAGGATATTTGAAGAGTCGATTTCCGACCCTTCCATACTTCATTTAATTCGCGACTTCCAGCTATCGCTCCAGGTCTCGTTTATTTGCGCCTTTTGGGGCGTTTTGGTGGCATCATGTTCACTCCGGACGATCTCGTTGTATATCCTGCCCAAGGTGTGGGCCAAATAGAACGCATAGACAGCAAAACCGTTGGGGGGCTTGTCTGTGAGCTCTATATTGTGCGCATTCGGGCAAACAACGTCACACTGATGGTTCCGGTAAACAATGCCGCGCATGTGGGCCTGCGTACCCTCACGCCCAAAGATGAGGCGGCCACGATTCTTGAATCGCTCCGCAATGATTCGGGCAAGGTTGTATACACGGGGCAGAACTGGAACCGCCGCTTCCGCGAATATTCAGAACGGCTCAAGAGCCCGAGCCTTGCGATAGTGGCCGAGGTTTTGCGCGAACTGCTGCTTATTGGCCGCAGCAAGGAGCTTTCTTTTGGCGAACGGCGGCTTCAGGAACAGGCCATGGGCCTTGTGACCGGCGAATTGTCAGAAGTTCTGGAAATCGCAGAAGACAAGGTGCGCGATGAATTGCTTGAAATCTACGCCCCCCCGCCAGCACCTGAAGAAACCGCCAGTTAGCCCGTTCGCACCCTGACCGAATTTTTTGTGAACAGCGGCGTATTTTTTCCTTGCCATTACAGAAAAGATGGGCTAATCGCATTTTCACACATCTTTTTTGTTCCCAATATCATCCGCCTACCACGTTGCAATATGCAAATATTGTAAACGTTACCCTGTGTCTTATCAAACTATCGGACTGTTATGCGCAAAAAGAAAGCTACTTCCACACTGTTGACCGACAGCGCCTTGAGCCTCACGGATCTGAAGACGCGTAGCATGCAGGAACTCATGGAGCTGGCTGAGCAGTATGAAATTGAAAATGCCAGTTCCATGCGCAAGCAGGAACTCATTTTCGCCCTGCTTTCCACCTGTGCTTCTCAAAACGGCGCCATTTACGGTGATGGCGTGCTTGAAATTCTGCCCGATGGCTTTGGCTTTTTGCGGTCGCCGCTGTGCAGCTACATGCCCGGCCCGGACGACATCTATGTGTCGCCCTCGCAGATCAGGCGATTTTCTTTGCGCAAGGGTGACATAGTTTCCGGCCAGATCCGGCCCCCCAAGGAGGGCGAACGCTACTTTGCCCTGCTCAAGGTCACCGAGATCGGCTTTGAACCGCCGGAACACGCCAAGAACCTTGTTCTTTTTGACAATCTCACGCCTATCTATCCCGACCGCCAGCTCGTCATGGAAAATGGCGAGAAGAATCTTTCCAACCGCGTTATCGACATCATGGCTCCCATTGGCTGCGGCCAACGCGGCCTTATCGTGGCTCCGCCGCGCACGGGTAAAACCATCCTGCTGCAGTCGCTGGCCAACGCCATCAATGCCAATAACCCCGATGTTTACCTCATTGTGCTTTTGATTGACGAGCGCCCGGAAGAAGTTACCGACATGGAGCGCACAGTCAAAAAGGCCGAGGTTATCAGCTCCACCTTTGACGAACCGCCGCAGCGCCACGTGCAGGTGTGCGAGATGGTGCTTGAAAAAGCCAAGCGCCTTGTGGAACGCAAGCGCGACGTGGTTATTCTGCTCGACTCCATCACCCGCCTGGGGCGCGCGTATAACGCGGTTACCCCTTCTTCTGGCCGGGTGCTCTCCGGCGGTCTTGACGCCAACGCCCTGCAACGGCCCAAGCGCTTTTTTGGCGCGGCCCGCAATATTGAAGAAGGCGGCAGCCTCACCATCATCGCTACGGCGCTTATCGACACAGGTTCCCGCATGGACGAAGTTATCTTTGAAGAATTCAAAGGTACCGGCAACATGGAAATCTACCTCGACCGCCACCTTTCGGAAAAACGCGTTTTCCCCGCCATCGACATCAACCGCACGGGCACCCGCAAGGAAGACCTGCTGCTGGCCGACGATGTACTCAACCGCGTATGGATTCTGCGCAAGATTCTTGCCCCCATGTCTTCCATCGACAGTATGGAATTTTTGCTGGACAAAATGCGCGCGACCAAATCCAACAAGGATTTCATGAACGCCATGGGCAAGTAGGCCCCCGGCAGCAAACCAAGGCAACTTGCCGCTCTGCGGCGCGAGGATGGGGTTGGCGACCCGGCCAGCTCCAGGTTTCACCTTGACCTTGGGTTTAGCAAGGCTTATCTTTTTGGGTGTAATTTGCATTGTTGCCCAACTCTCAACGGAGGCTCCCCGCATGTTCGGCGTAAGCATGCCTGAATTATTGCTCTTACTTGTTGTGGTTCTGCTTGTTTTCGGATCGAACAAACTGCCGGAAATCGGTGGTGGGCTGGGTCGGGCAATCCGCAACTTTCGCCGCTCCTCGACCGAGCCGGATGAAATTGACATAACCCCCAAGGATAAAAAGCAGCCCACGTCTACTGACGATCCCAATCACAAGGCATAGAACCGCCCGTTGAAACACAAGGATTTGTCATGAAAACGGAACAGCTTTCAGTTTTTCTGGAAAACCGGGCCGGGCGTCTGGCTGAGGTTACGCATACACTGGCAGAGGCTGGCATTAACATTCGCGCGCTTTCGCTGGCCGATACTTCTGATTTCGGCATTCTGCGCATGATTGTATGCGACCATGATAAGGCCAAGGTTGTTTTGAAGGAAAAGGGTTTCACCCTCGGCCGCACAAGCGTTGTGGCCGTGGAAGTTCCCGATGTCCCGGGTGGCCTTGATTCCGTTCTTCAGACAGTTTCCAAGAACGGCATCAACGTGGAATACATGTACGCCTTTGTGCAGCGCGAAGCCGAAAGCGCCGTCATGATCTTCCGCTTTGACAAGGTCGATCAGGCTATTGAAGTGCTCAGAGCCCACAACTTTGTCATTATCCCGGCAGAGCGTCTCTGCGCCCGTTAAGGCGACAACAACCTTTTTTAGGTTTGAGGCAGCCCTTCGCAGCAAAACAGATTCTGTAATAGTAAAGCGGCCAGTTTTTCCTGATTGAACAGGATAAACTGGCCGTTTTTACATCCAGCAAAAAACAAATCAGGGCATGCGCCCATTGCCCTGCCCCATTGACCTACGCATGCGATACCCGTTGCAGACCATACCCACAGCGCACACGCTGCCAAAGGCCGCCATGCCCACCGCAACGGCTGTAAACACATCTTCCATGCTGGTTGCTGCCATTCCGCCAAGTATAGCCACTGCTGAGCGCAAGAAGGCCCCTGCCAGCGGCCAGCCCATTTTCCCTATTCCCTGGCTGGCGCAGTACAAAGCAAAGCCAATACCAAACAGGCCAAAAAACGGGCCAACAGATCTAAGATAAGCTGTGCCAGCAGCAAGTGCGGCCTGATTGGTGCTAAATTCCTTGAGCCACACCTCTGGATAGCCAGCGGCCAATAAGCCTATGCCCTCTGCCAGCACACCTGCGGCCAATGCAGAAACCCAGGCAAAGCGCAGTGCCCGGTCCAGGCTGCCGGCGCCGATGTTTGTTCCGATGATCACGCCCGCTGGCCCGCCAATTCCAAAAGACAGCGGCACCAGAAAGAACTCCAGGCGTGACGCAGCCCCATAG